>NZ_JAWOVZ010000014.1:0-87361 GCF_033340175.1 Vibrio sp. 1557
AACCACGGTTTATTAAGGCTTTGTTGTACTGCGTCCAGTTAGTTGTTTTGTAACGAGGTTTAGGCATGAGGCTACGATGATTAATGGGTGTAGCCGATCAGATCGTAGCTTCTTGATTTAGTTCCATCGATTTAAGCAACAAAGCCAGCTCGCGGGTGAATAGTTACTATCAAAGAACTGATAGATGAATTAGATGTTTTCACCGTGAATTTAGTTTGCAAGCAATGAAAAGGTTAGTGATGATACTGGGTAAATAAAATTTTATCATAAATAAAGCTTGCCTTTTGAATGGCTTCCTTACGGTTATTTACTTTTAATTTTTTATATATGTTGTAAACATGTGTTTTAACGGTACATTCAGCGATAAATAAATCTTCAGATATCTCACGATTGGATGCGCCTTTGATGACAAGTTTAAATATTTGAATCTCTCTCTTGGTTAAATGAGTCTGTTTCGCTTGCAGCTGTAGTGCATAAGGACGAATGTCGGTTATCATCTCTGTCATTACTTTTCTTGGCAGCCACAGATCACCATCAATTACGCTTTTTAAACAACGCGTAAAGTGCTCTATAGGTGCATCCTGGTAGATAATCCCTTTCAAATCTATGAGATACATTAATTGTGTTTCTGCTACTATCATTTCTCCAATTTCTTTAGGAAAATCATAAATTATCCATTTATTGGATAATACCTGTGATAACGTTACTTGGATATCGATAACCTTTTCTAAGGTTAGATAACTAATAAGAACGAGATCAGAGCTGATGGTCTTAGTAGATTTATTAATTTCTTGTAAGCATTTTCTTTCAAAAGAAAAATAGCCACTTTTGTTTATTTCTTGTATTATAAATTGGTTGCTAATCCCGTCATCGCCTATCAAAAGTATATGCTTTATAGCCCGATTACAATTATGTTCTTGTTCTACATAACTCATAGTTATAATTTCCGTTTTTTATTGTGCTCACTTATAGATTAGTCAATTCTAGGTAACAACGCGGAAGTTTGCCAATGTGGTATTCATATTTTGATATATGTATCGCTTTATGGCTGTTGGGATAAATTAGGTTCGATTGATATCTGCAATGTGTCTTCGTATTGACCTCCAGGTTTTTCTTCTGCGTTACCAATAACAAAGATCAGAGGAATAGGTTGACCAGTCGTAGCAGCGTGACGTGGGATACGTACACTAAATTGTGTAAGATTGACGTAGTCGTTGTCGAAGATAATTTGATAGGGAATATCCCACTTGGGTTCATGTGATTCGTGGCGTAATGCACCATGATTTGATGACTCCAAAACAACCGCATAGGCAGAGTTACTTTGAACCCATAGGTTAGGCGATGAATTGATTACTTTGTTTGAGTGTAACGTTCCTAAGTCAAGGTCATAATGTGGTTGTGATAATCCGTAAAAATGAATTTTCGCTGCTGGTGGTACATCCACAGTGACAGGAAGCAAAGTAGGACTTATTTCTATTTTGCCGTCTATTTGTGCATATGACGTAGCAACTTCTAATACGCCTCGATAGATCCCTGACGTTAACCATTGTTTAGCGGGAAAGCGCATTTGTACGGTTGCAGCAGGTTGGTTCTCGGTCAAAGTAAAGCGCCATTGATTAGCTATTGTGTTACCTGATTGCCCACTCCACTCGAAAAAGAGCGAATCTTGACGGCTACTTTTCAATGATTTACTTGTATCGTCAAGCTGTAAAACTAAGTTCAGTTTGCAGCCCTCACCAATAATATTTGCACTCACACGATAGGTATTGGTTGTTGCAAAACTGCTGTTATTGAAGACATCGTATTTTGCTTGTGTTGATACTGGTTGGATAGACAGAGAGTTAGCTTCACAAGCCCAAACAGAAGGTATATTAGCCAATGGTAGCAAGAACAACGCGCTCCGCTTTAGTTGTTTAATCGACATATAACTCTCCTAATCTGATCAAGGTGTCACTTCGTTCACTAAGATTAATAACTACTGACTCTTGTTCTTTAGTGTCAAGAACGAGTTTGTATTGCCCCGGTTTTAATCCAGAAATCGCAAAAACACCACTACGGTTTGTAAAGAATTCAATTGGTTGTTGCTGTGTTTTACCAAGGTACTGCGCAAAGCCCGCAACAAGTGAAATAGGGCTGTTACTTTGACGATCGAACAGTTTACCAATGACGGTTAATACCGCATCAGAACCAATTTGCAGTTGGAATCCTTTTTTATAGCCAGGTTTAACCCAAAAAGCGCCTTCTCCGAGATCGTAACCGGGTGGTAAGTTTTCCACGTCGTATCCGATCACTTGGCTGCTATAGGCCACAAGGTCAGGAACCAACGCAGAAGAGTCTTCATAGAGATAGACGCGTGCTTGCTTACCGTCTCGGGTAGGGTCGATGGCAATGTCGTTCTCTGCAAGGCTTTCATGTTTATTAATGATGGCAAACGCTTCTCTAACGGGTCTTCCTATTGTCACTGATGACCCTGCAAATGCCACCGCACTACTAAGCTTAAGATCGGTGCTATGATTTCTCGTATTATCACTGATGCTCTCAAGGCGAGAGGTGTGACTCGCGCTTAATTCATAGCGGTTTGCCGTATAGTTAACCCCAAGATTAACATCCGCGTCAGTCTCTTTGTTATTAATGGCACTGGCAAATGCAGAAACGCCGCCAGTGCTTCCAATATTATTTTGATAACTATAATCTAAGGCACTTTCATTGAGTTCTGTTGAATAACGACCAACGACACGTGTTTGTTTGCTGAGTGGCCAACTTAAGGTGAGAGTCGTGCTAATGTCATCGCTCCCCCTCTCGTTATTCTTATAATTAACACGAGCGCTCCACGTGGCGGGTGTATCGAATAATCTTGCAGATAGGCTGGGGCTTACAATCCAATAGTCGTTTTTTTTATCAACGCCAGCTCGATAATTTAGAGTAACAGCCGCGCGTAATGAACGTGAAAGATAGATGGATCCAAAAGCACTAGCATAATGAGTCGTTAAATTAATATCACTGCTTGATGCTTCATATGCCGATATTCCACTGAAGCTATTGCTTAAATATTCATAACTGAGGCTTAACTGTGGCTCTAGTGAGTTTGATTTAGAAAATTCGGCATCGAATGCTACTTTATAAGCGTCACCGCGACCATAAATCGGATGATCACTGTGTGAAGCGTTTAATTCAGTAATGCCTAGTTTAGAAGCGAAAAGTGCGCTAGCACCATATTGGTATAGGTTTTCACGCACTTGAGAATTAACTCCTAAGGTTAACCAAGGTGAGACACCAACATCGAGATAACCGTGAAAAATACGTTCATCCGTGAGGTATTCTAATTGTTTATTTTGGATTTCTGATGGAACGCCATACATGATACTGTATTCGAATTCGCCACTGTTTAATAAATCATTACCGGTCGCAATCGAAAATTCAATGCGTTCTTCATTTCCTGAACGATCAGTAATAACGAGCTCAATATCATTGTTTCCTTGTGCTAGTGGAATATCACTGAGATTATAACTGCCCGCACCAAGGGTTAATCTTTGTACAGGGATGCCATCGATATACACATCGACATTAGACGTGCGCTGGAGTGTGAATGATTGACTTGCACGAGGGCGTACATTTTTGGTGGGTATAAGAGTGAAGTCACGCGTCACGCCAACTCCCAAAATGTCTGTTCCATCTTGAAAAGCTTGACCACTGTTGTACATATCGCCTATTACTACTCGAGTACCTTGTTGGGGGTAATCGATATTAAGGCGTGTGCCTTCTCTAATGTAGCTTGAACCGGTTAGAGAACCATTTTCTATAAAGGATTCATATTCAAAATTAAGCATGCTTAGATTGAATGCTGAGTCGAATCGACTGCGATATAGGCTTTCTCGAGCAGAGTCTTCGTCGACAAATTGACTTTCATTGGCGGAAAGCGACACATTCACATAGCCACTCAAAAGGCTTGGCTTCGCATAATTATATAAATTTCCCGCTTCGCTCATAGATAAATTCTGTGTCAGGCTGGACTGTGGTGGGATTGTCAAGACACATTCTAATGAAGCAAAATCAAAGGTTAAACTTACCCCTGTTTGTGCGAAGTGCTGTTGAGACAATATGTCATCACCACTGGATTCTTTAAGCGCATTTATTACCTCTTGTGTCACAACTGACGTTAGGAGAGACAGGGTGTCCTCTTTGGGTAATAAAATTTGGTTGTCTGCCGTAATGGTGATGTCTGCTTCACCTAATATAGTATCACTGACCCTTAGTAAAGAGGTGAGTTTAATATCTCGGCCAGTTGGATTAAGCACCATTTCTTGGCTGTGGGCAGCAGAATTTATTATGAATAGAACCAAGCAGCACATGAAAGTGGGCGTAACCAACGTGCGCATGATCTTAAAAATGTCAGTTTTCATAACCATGATATATGCCAACGGGTAATTGAATCGAAGAAGAATGTACAGTAATAGTAGAATGAGGCGGAACAAACTGCTCACCCAGCGCCTTATGCACGGTCTGATTAATATCATCAGGAAGGTTGTCGAACCTGAGTAATGAAGTGAAGGTAAATCGATTCCCGGTGTTAGTGAGCGTTAAACTACCATGTTCACCAATATGTAACTTTATGTCCGGTTGAAGAGAAGACGAGTGAACGTGTAACAGTGCATTGTAGTGGATCTGTAGATTAATCCCAGTAGACAAACCATTCACCTTTTCAACTTGAGTACTGCTTCGATTTATATCGGCGGTGCTAAAGCGGATAAAGTAACTTTGCGACATTTCGAGAGGCACTTTACTTAGCCATTGTATTCTAAATGTTTGACGCTTTCCGGGCGCGAGCATTGCTGCGGGCGGAAACACCAAAATGTCTTCATTTGGTGAGCTAGACGTAGACGTTTCAAACGTACCATTAGGCGCAAATGTCAAACGTCGAACGTTGGCTTCAAGTGCGAGCGTTTTGGTTGAGTTGTTGGAAACTACCAACTGCGAAGTTAGTTGATGATCCGTATTTAGCTCAATGACCGTGGGGGAGAGTGTAATTCCAAACGCTTGAGTATATATAAAGCACACTATCACTCCGGCTAATAAACGCCATTGCATCGTTACTCCTCCTGTTCAATATCAATTGATAGTGTACGAATGTTGAAGTTCTCGAGTGGCAACATTTCAAAAGAACGTTTGGAGTGGGGCAATACTAACGTCCCTGAGATACGTTGTGAAATTTCATTTCCTTTTAAATAAGTAGATTGAGTGCCATCGGATACTTTCCACGTCGTGTTGGTTAATCGTCCGTAACTGTTGCCGCTATTCAGCACATCTAGAACCCAATTGTCTTTGTCGTTTTGTTTTATACTTGTGACGGAAAACTGGGGCGAGGTGTTTTGCGGACGAACATTGATGAGCGTGTTGAATCGAAGAAGTAAACTCACTTGGCCTTGATTGCTGCTGGCTCGTTCCACTTTAACTTGTTTAACCGCAACCCGATACGCTTTAGATTCAGTGATGGATGGATCGCCTAAGTAACGAATCATAACTGATTGTGCCCGGCCTGGTTCTATAATGGCAGTGACGGGTATGACCAATAATTCTTCATCCGCAGGCACAATGGTCTCGTTACCATATTCATCCATGGTCATGAAATAGGGTTGTAGTTCTACCGTCAATGGCACAGTAGAGGTATTCTCCACCCGCATCGTCATTTGAGCACGTTTCCCTAATGGTGCCATCTCGGCAGACATCGGTTCTACTTTAAAAGCATGTGCGAACATACACGTAAACGACAAAAAGAAAAATGTGAACCAACGAATCATAGCAGTGAGCTCCATCAAAAAAATCTTACATGACAATAAAGGAGGAGGCGAAATACGCCCCCTCATTCTGTACGTTTAGTTTGAGGTGATATTCACAGTTAATGTGTCAGAGTAGCCACCAGCCCAAGGAGATGTCTCGGTAGTAACAATGTCAATTGATGCACCTACACCAGTAGCCAAATTGCCTGAACCACCATAAGATTGAGAAGCTGAAACATCGTTTAGACCAGGGCCACCCGGTGCGTTCAATGTAAAGGATGCTAAACCGCCAGCAGGGTTAAATGTTGCGTCATATTTTAGAGCAAAGTCTTCATTATCATCCGACTCCAAACCACCTTCCGCACTGGTCATGGTAACGGTCGCACCATCTGCATCATTACATTTCAATTCCAGACCACCTACACTAACGCTTTGAATTGTTGAGACGTTACCAAAGTCAATTAACTGTGTGGCAAGGCCAGTCACTTCACAAACAGGTGATACATAACCAACTAACTGAACGTCACCTGGAGCGGCGTAAGCGTTAGCACCAAAAATAGCGGTTACAGCAGCTGCACAGAGTGTTAGCTTTTTCATAAGAAATTCCTTTCACTTTTGATTGTTGGCTCAATTACGGCTGAGCGTATATTGCTCTGCAGTTATTTGCAGAGTTCCTACTTTGTTACGCTATGAATTGAAGGGTATACTTCAATTTCAATAACGTCATGATAATAACCCGCATAAAGCAAGTTATTTTCGAGCGTTACCCTAAGTACTCCTCGTTGAGTAAAAGGAATAACACCAGAGCTGTCTATCATTGCGGGCGAAAGCAATTGTCTACTAAGTCGACTTTCATTTAATCGAAGCTCATCGACTTGCAACGATAATTCGTAATTTTCAATTAATTCAACGCCCTGATGTTCATATTTAAGGCCACCATATTGAGAATTGATGGTGATCCCCAAAGGGCGATTGCAATATAGTGAGAAGGGCAATGATTGCGTCTTCTGCTCAGAAAAGGTCATCACATTGCCTGATAAAAAAGTAATCTCACAACGATCTTTAATTTGACCTGCTAACCCCATGGTCAAGGTGTTCGCACGGACATAGAAAGGGATCGATAGGCTCATAACCGTTAGCGTTATCACGAATCTACGAAGAGTAAAAAATATTTTAGTCATTTACTCGCCCCTATCTGTTCAATTGCATTCGTTGTTTAACAATTCAAACTATAGAAAGCACAGACTTTGGCATAGTAGTAAAAAAAGTTGATTATTAATGGAGAGTAGGAGAAATAGTATGAGTTTAGTTAAAAGAAATGAGCCCATTTGTTTGCAATAGGTTGATATAAAATGAGTTGTATTTATTGAGGTTAAAAGTTAGCGAATAAAGAATATTTTACTTATTGTAAATGTCTGATTTATAAACTAGCAGAAGTATGCGTTTACGATATGTTTTCAGGCAACGAATTGCTAGTACAAAAAGGGGATAGGAATCGACATTTCTGGTATTAATTTATACAAATAGGTGGATTTATCTCCAGTCAGTTGATAAATAGAATATTTTTTGTTGACCAGATAAATTAATCCGTTAAAGTACGCCTCGTTCTCACGGCAAAGGTCGCTGAGACAGATGGTGTCTAACCCATCGCATGATTGCGTTGCCCTGGTGGTGGAATTGGTAGACACAAGGGATTTAAAATCCCTCGGCGTTCGCGCTGTGCCGGTTCAAGTCCGGCCCGGGGCACCATCAAAATCTTTGGTGACAGAGATACAAAATCAGAAAGGCGCCTTGGCAGAGTGGCTATGCAGCGGATTGCAAATCCGTGGACCTCGGTTCGACTCCGGGAGGCGCCTCCACTATTTCGAAAGCCAGTCTTAAATAACTGGCTTTTTTCGTTTTTAGTCTGCCTTTTCGTAACCCTTCGCGCTTTCCTAAAGTCTCCCATGTTTTGATCACCATTCAATATTTTTAACGTGCTAATCATTGATTTTATAAATGTTAGACAACTCAATAATTGTATAGTGTGATTGGTGATAGTTTCTCTTCGATTGTAATCCGAACTTTTTGTATTACAGGCAGCAACCTAGCTAGCGTCATAGTTAGTATCGCTTGGTGCGTATATGCAGAAAGGAGGATTCTAGTCCTTAACGTGAGAGAAAAATAATGAAAACATTCAACCTTAAACCTACACTTTTACCCTTAACTTTGCTGCTCAGTTCGCCTGTAATGGCGGCACAAAATGGCACCATGATGCAGTATTTCCATTGGTATGTGCCAAATGACGGTGCACTCTGGACACAAGTTGAAAACAACGCTTCGGCACTATCTGACAACGGCTTTACTGCGTTATGGTTACCGCCCGCCTATAAAGGTGCTGGTGGTAGCAACGACGTCGGTTATGGCGTTTATGATATGTATGATTTGGGAGAGTTTGATCAAAAAGGTTCGGTGCGCACCAAGTATGGCACCAAAGATCAGTACCTAAGCGCCATCAATACTGCCCATAAAAACAATATCCAGATTTATGGCGATGTGGTGTTCAACCATCGCGGCGGTGCGGATGGTAAATCCTGGGTCGACACCAAGCGAGTCGATTGGAACAACCGAAATATTGAACTTGGTGATAAATGGATTGAAGCGTGGGTAGAGTTTGATTTCCCTGGGCGCAACGATAAGTACTCAAACTTTCATTGGACGTGGTACCACTTTGATGGCGTGGACTGGGACGATGCTGGCGAAGAAAAAGCTATCTTCAAATTCAAAGGTGAGGGTAAGGCATGGGATTGGGAAGTGAGCTCGGAAAAAGGCAACTACGATTACCTTATGTACGCTGATCTAGACATGGATCACCCTGAAGTTAAGAAAGAACTTAAAGACTGGGGTGAGTGGTATATCAACATGACTGGTGTTGATGGGTTTAGAATGGACGCGGTGAAGCACATCAAATATCAATACCTGCAAGAATGGATTGATCACCTACGTTGGAAAACAGGGAAAGAACTATTCACGGTCGGAGAGTACTGGAACTACGATGTGAATCAGCTGCATAACTTTATCACCAAAACCTCTGGCAGCATGTCTTTGTTTGATGCACCGTTACATATGAACTTTTATAATGCGTCTAAATCGGGTGGTAGCTACGATATGCGTCAAATCATGGATGGTACGCTGATGAAGGACAATCCAGTCAAAGCGGTTACCTTAGTAGAAAACCATGACACTCAGCCTTTGCAGGCGTTGGAATCAACCGTTGATTGGTGGTTCAAGCCGCTCGCTTACGCGTTTATCTTATTGCGTGAAGAAGGTTATCCATCCGTGTTTTATGCAGATTACTACGGCGCCCAGTACAGTGATAAAGGGCATGACATCAATATGGTCAAAGTGCCTTACATTGAAGAGCTAGTAACACTGCGTAAAGATTATGCGTATGGCAAACAACATTCTTATCTCGACCACTGGGACGTAATTGGTTGGACTCGAGAAGGTGATGCAGAGCATCCACATTCAATGGCCGTGATCATGAGTGATGGACCTGGCGGCTCGAAGTGGATGTATACGGGTAAACCAAGTGCTCGCTACGTAGACAAGTTGGGTATCCGAACTGAAGAAGTTTGGACTGATGCGAATGGTTGGGCTGAGTTCCCAGTAAACGGCGGATCTGTCTCGGTTTGGGTTGGCGTTGAATAATCCATTCCTGTGATTTTGATACAGAGTAGGCAATTCTTGATAAAACTTTTCAATGAATCAATGTGTTATTTGATATTCATTCAACAAATGAGTAACTTATATTTGAGCATAATCTAGAGGAAGATAAAGAATGGAATCTATTGCTGATGTATTGGTTGTGGCTATTGTGTTCGGTGCCATATTTGGGGGCGGGATAATAAAGTTAATCTTGAACCATCGTAAAGAAGTAAGAGCGTTGGAGATATCTGAACGTAATACGATGAGCCGAGAAGAACAAGATAACCTTAACAAGCAAATTGGTGACTTGAAGCGACGTGTTGAAGTGTTAGAGCGAATTGTCACAGATAACAAATATCAACTTGAAAAAGAAATTGCCTCTCTGTAGATCACCACTTAATCGTAAAGCCGGCGAAGTCCGGCTTTTTCGTGTCTATACTTCATACCTTTCGGATGTTTAACTCAGCGTTCATCAAAAAAGTCTTTGTCGCGAATGTATTTACTCATAAAGTGATAAGAGAACGGTCGCATTAACCAACTAAATAAGGAGCGCCCAAGCCGTATGAGCGTTGGGGTGTTCTCGTATATTCTCCCGTTATATAACCATAGCATTTTGCCTACATGCCAATACAAAAAAGGTACGGGCGGCATAAAGGTCACGATGTCGATGTCGCAACAAATCCTGTATGTTTTGTGCCCCAAACGGTAGCGTTTCTTAAACGTCCAATCCCCGACAGCGGGCTGTCCGAAAGTGACCACGCGTTTAATGCTTTTTGGGTATTTTTTCTCAATATAGTCAGCAAAAACACTGCCAATCGCGCCACCTGAAGAGTGGCCAGTAATAGTGATTCTTTTCCCCCTGAGAATAAGTGGTACAACGATACCTTCGAGGCGTTCGATCACGGTCAACCCTAACCGATCTTCATTCCGGCTCGGTAAACTTTCTTGGAACAACAGATGATAGAAACCCGCGTGAATGCGATAGTTTAGTCCCAACCTTCGACAGCTTCTCGTCCACATCGCGAAGTTCAACAACCAATCACTGATACTGTGTGAGCCTTTAATCACTACGACCACTTCACTCTGTTTTTTACTCCAGAGCACGCGAATCATAATCTTACCATGTTCATTTCTAATGACTCGTTGCCCATTAGGATCGAACCCGTATTGAGTTTGCCTGAAGACGCGAGGGTAGGCGAGATTACAAAGCACCGCATAGCGCTCGTATTGGTATCGTTTTAATGGTTTCACGTTAACTTTCTTAGTGGAGCCTAACGGTTGACTGTAATTAATGAATATTAAAAATACGTGAACCTTGATTTAGGGTCGGTAGAGATTCTGTGTATTGGTATCGCGAATGAAAGACTCAAGCTGGCTTAAATGCGTCAAGATGGTTTGGCGAGAGAGTGCATGATGTTCGCTAAGCACGTTAATTAGCTTTTTCAAAGCCTTACGATCTTGTTTATTGAGATTTGCTGTCTCTTTGAGTTGTGCGAAAAATTCAATTTGACTTGAAGTGTCGTTAAAGTCACCGAGCTTGTCTTGCAATAGTTTTAGTTGTTTCACGTTGTTTTTGTGCTGTTGGGAAGGGTAGAGCGTGGAAAACCCTTCCAACAAATAACGCAGCGCTTTGCACTTTATCCGCATCGAATGAATCACGCTGTCATGACTTTTGTCCGAGATCTTGCGTCGTGCTTTATCAACTTTTTTAAATTGATCGGAGATTTTTTGGCTTGCGAAGAGTAACGCAGGTACGTTGCTATCCACTCGTTCGTGTTGCGTACTTCGCAGCAGACTATTCCTGACCAAAGTGCAGTGCGTTGTGTATTCTTCTGTAGCTAGCCAACGCGTAACTTTTGCCTGTTCGTAAGCACGTTCGGCTTCGATAAAGCCAAAAAGCTGCTCAAGAGACGATTTGTGGTTTGGGAGCATTTCAATGTATTGTTTTTTGCCCAAGATAAATACGTCTAAATCACGCAGCTTATTTGTTTTCTTCATCATTATTTTTAAATGAGGTTTCAAAATACTCAGTTCAAAAGGAGGTATCAGTTCGCGAAGTAGTACGCATAGTGAGCGTATGCGCCTTAGTGTGACGCGATACTGGTGTGTATATTCAGGATCCAAGTCTTCGATGATTCCCAGCTCCAGAGAGCGTGCATAATCAAATTCACTAAGGAAGAAGTGGGGCACTACGAAGTCGAGTTCGGAGTCGGCATGTAAGGGTAAGTGAAATGATGGTTTTCGAAACATGATGAGCGCTATTTTGTTCTCTGAAATACACGTTAAGTTTATACCCATACTGTTAACTTGCGCGATTTGTTGGCTCTTCATTGATATAAAATGAGAAGGTTAAAAGGCACGAAAGCAAAGCGTATTGATGATCAAATAAGCAAAATGATCGCCCTTTGTTCGTTAGAGTCGTCTTTTTAACCATTTGAATAAAAAAGACTAATTTTTTGTTGACCAGATAAATTAATCCGTTAAAGTACGCCTCGTTCTCACGGCAAAGGTCGCGAGATAGATGGTGTCTAACCCATCGCATGATTGCGTTGCCCTGGTGGTGGAATTGGTAGACACAAGGGATTTAAAATCCCTCGGCGTTCGCGCTGTGCCGGTTCAAGTCCGGCCCGGGGCACCATCAAAATCTTTGGTGACAGAGATACAAAATCAGAAAGGCGCCTTGGCAGAGTGGCTATGCAGCGGATTGCAAATCCGTGGACCTCGGTTCGACTCCGGGAGGCGCCTCCATTCTTTTACTTGTCCATGAGTTCCGATAGTAACCTGTAGGATCTCAACTTCTCAGATTGTTCAAACACCATCGTGTTTACCATAATTTCATCTGCCCCAGTGCGTTCCAAAAGTTTCTCAATTTTCTGTCTTACATATGTTTGATCACCATGGATAGATTCACGTAATTGAGTTTCAACGTGAAGCTTTTCCTGTGCTGACCATAGTGGTGCCATACTTTTCACTGGTGCGCGAAGTTTTTCGCGATTGCCGCGAATCATTTTTAAGAATTTTTGCTTCTCTGTTGTCGCGAGAAAATCTGCATGTGACTGAGTATCCGCTACGATAACGTTGGCACAAATCATCACATAGGGTTGAGCTAAATGCTCGGATGGGACAAACTCATCTCGATAAAAGTTTAGAGCACGAGACATTGCATCTGGAGCAAAGTGTGCAGCAAATGCGAAAGGTAAGCCTCTCTTAGCTGCTAAACGTGCGCTGTATGTACTCGACCCCAGAAGCCAAATCGGCAGAGATGTGTTGTTACCTGGATAAGCCGCGACTGGTTGATTTCGAGATACGGGACCAAGAAAGAAATTAAGTTCCTCCAACAGCTCTTCAAAGTCAGGATCCATATGCTCTGGTTCCCGCCTTAATGCATGCATTGTTTGGTAGTCGGTGCCTGGTGCGCGTCCTAATCCGAGGTCAATACGACCAGGGTATAATGCCTCTAACGTTCCGAATTGCTCTGCAATAACTAGTGGTGCATGGTTAGGTAACATGATTCCACCTGATCCTAAACGGATCGAGTTCGTGTGCGCTCCAATATGACTGAGTAATACACTGGTTGCGGCACTGGCGATGTCGGGCATGTTATGGTGTTCAGCCATCCAAAACCGATGATAGCCCCAGGACTCGATTGATTGAGCTAATTCAACGGAGCGTTCGAACGTTTCGGTGAAGTTTGTTCCGTCGGACACGGGTGCCAAATCCAGAACAGATAAACGAGGAAAAGACATTGGATAGTTATAGCCTGTTAATGAATCTTAACTATCATATGGTGGTGAAAGTTGACGTTTAAAAGGGGAGGATTAACCATTCACAATGGATTATTTTTCTTCAATGCCTGGAGGGCGTTTAGCTTTTGCTATGTGATAAAAGCGGCTTTATTACTGTAAGTGGCCACAGTGGTCGATGTCGTTGAATATTCGCACGTAGAACGTTTCCACAGCTACTTTAGATTAAAACATAGGCCTCTTTAACAGCGAACTGCTGTTGTCGACAATAGTGAACGAGCTAGCTTTAGAACGTTTTGACTGATACATAGACTTGTCTGCGGCTGTTAATAATTCATGTACATTCGACCCATGCTCAGGATAGAGTGCAATACCAATGCTAGCTCCGACGCATAACTCTTTACCTTTAAAATGAATTACTTTTTCTATTTCTTGGATATAACGTAGTGCACATGCAGACAGAGACGTACCTGTTGTGTGTGAACGATGAATAATAATAAATTCATCTCCACCAAAGCGGCCTACCATGTCTGATTCGTCGATAATACTTGATAATCTACTAGCTACAGATTTTAACACTGCATCACCTGCCTCATGGCCATGGCTATCGTTAATATCCTTAAATAAATTTAAATCTATAAAAAACAAACTAAAACTATTCTCACTGCCTCTGAAATTACGCGTAAGCTGGATCAAATGTTTTTCTATTGCTCGACGATTGTAGATATTAGTTAAGGAGTCGTGCTCAGACAAAAATACCAAACTTTCTTTTTGACGATTTAGAACTGAAGTTTGATTCTCTACTTCTTCTTTAAGTTTTGATTTTGATATTGTTGTGTGGTTTAACAATGCCGCCATTTTATTGAAGTAACAAGACAGATTTTCAAATTCCGTGAATTGATTTTCTGAAGGGATTTTATAGTCAAAATTTGACCTGCTTAATTGTTTTATTCCATTTATAAACCTTTGAAAGCTTCTCTTGAACTTTATTTTTATATAAAAGCACAATAGCATAACAACCAGAGAGATAAAAATAATACCTGCTTGAGTGTAATAATTTAAATTTTGTAGTTTTGTAGACTTATTATTAAGTATTTTTTTATAAATATATATTATTTCATTATTCATATCCTGGGATACAATGTTTATTCTGGATTGTATGACAGGATTTGATTTATTATAATTTACGACTGAAACATAATGGCGATCTTTGTCTAGTAAATGATTATTTTCGTATTGAACTAAAAAATACAGCTCGAGATTCATTTTTTTTAGGTCTTTAGTAAGGTATAAAACATCTTCATTTTGAGATAATAATTCGTTTAATTTGTTATGAGAAATCATGAATTGTGTGAAATTGTTTTTTCCCCTATTTTGAGTGTAAGCCCAAAGATAACTACTTAATGACTCTAATGATATTTGTATGTCCATTATTTGGTTTAATTGTTTCTTGGCTTTATAATCTTCTATTTTTATGAAGCTTATGTATACTATAACGCTGATACATAGTATTACGCTTAGACTGAATAGTGATGCTAAATAGTGGTTTAACGAACGATGCATTTTAATCTAGACCATCAAAATATGAATTGATATAGTTTTCTTTAAATATTTTTCTGTAATTTGGAATCTGTCCTTCTACATAGTTTTGTTTTAATGCCCAATTAGCTTCTGATTGTAATGTAAATAATAAAGAATTCGTTAAATTTAATCGAAAGTTATAATCATCCCAACTCCAAGATATTTCTTCAACTGTTGTGTTAAGTTTTTGTGATAGTATTTTCATTGTTAAATGAGGGTTTTTATCCATCCAGTTAATTGAGTGATGAAGTGACTTTATTATTTTCATTACTTCTTGATCTGATTTTTCAATGTGTATTTCTTTTGATACAAGCAAAAAGTAAAGTTTATACACGCCAATAATTCCTATGTTCTTTACTTCTTCATTTATTCTATTCTTGGCCATAAATCCGTATGGCTCCCAAGTAGATATTGCATCGACGTTTCCTTGCATTAAATGATTTATAATAACCTGCGTTGTTGATGATATTTTTTCTACTTTTTCTAAATCAATGTCATTTACCTGTAGCAACAAGTCTAAGTAATATTCGCTAGCGCTCTTTTTTATTACACCAACCTTTTTTCCTGGTAATTTATCTATACTTTCTATGCCAGACCGCTTTTTAGTTAGCAGCTTAATATCATTCGTAGAAGATGCAAAAGAAGTGATTAATGCTAAATCTTTGTATTCAAAGCTTTTAAACATCAGTACGCTTTCAGAAAAAGTGGCGTAATTAACATGGTTTTCTAGAAGTAGGTTTGAACATTCGACCCCTCCAAAGCACATGATAAGTTCGACGTTTAAATCGTTTTCTTCAAACGCACCTATGTGCTCTGCAATGATAAAAGGGGCTGACAGAGGCGTCTTAGATATACCGATTGTTGTAGGTTTGTGGATAGCATTTGATACCGTTGTTAACTTTAAATAAGCAACTACTAATGCAGAAAGAACTAAAATTATGATAACTGTAGAAATCTGTTTTGTATCCATCAAAAACAACTCCCTTCATAATAGTAGTAATTAATCTATCAGTTAAATGAGTGTAGTTGCTTATTGGGTTGATGCTAGGAGAGGAGGGGATTTATTTGTATCGTGCCAAATTTATGAGTACCTAGGGGTAATTTCGGTAACTGGCTTAGATATAAAGAATTTATCTTGAGTTAGTTCAAGTTGTAGCAAATGACTGATTTCATAACATGATGATTTATGGAGAGATATCAACTTTTTAAGTTGAAAAATTGTACTCCATTTTTGCCATTTTTCTTTATCTCATACATTGCGTGATCGGCTTTTTGATACACTTCATTAAACGGTTGCTTTCCTTTGTTAAAGAGACAAACACCGATACTCATTCCTATCGTTACTTTATGTAAGTCTTGATTCATCGCTGGAATGATTGAATCTAAGAGTTGATTGCAAAGTTGGGATATTTCCTCTCGACTTGAATGCCAGTTTAAGATAACAAATTCATCGCCTCCTATGCGTCCAACTTGAGACTTGCTTGACGCAAGCTCTGTTAAGCTATTGGCGATATTGATGAGGAGGGTGTCGCCAGTATGATGGCCTAGCTGGTCGTTAACTGCTTTAAAATTATCTATATCAACAAACACTAAAGCAGACTGCTGAGACGGTTCGGTTTGAGGTTGATGATTAAAGTTTTCCTCAATTGCTTTTCTATTTAACAATCCAGTCAATGGATCACTCGAAGCCAACTTGGCCAGTTGCTGCTCATAACGCTTTTCTTTTGTAATATCGATATGAGTACCCATCATCCGTAGTGGTTCGCCATCAGAACCATACTCGACGATGCGCCCTCGATCGTAGACCCAGCTATCACTGCCGTCTTTATGAATCATGCGATGCACTACCTCATAAAGGTCGGTCTTGCCTGCTAGGTGATCTTCAAATGCACCCACTGCAAGATCGTAATCTTCAGGGTGGAGATTGTTTTTCCATGTTTCAACCGTGGCGGTTAACTCATGGGGCTGATAACCTAGCATTTTGCCCCATTGCATATTGAATATCGTCAAAGTACCCGAAGGAATATGCTGCTCCCACAAACACAGTCCATTACTGTCGAGTGCAGCATTCAACTTTTCTTGTAGTCGCGCATTCTTCCGCTTCAGCTCTTCATTTTCTTTTTCTAAGCAGGCAATTCGAGTTAGATATTCTTCCATTTTGCGCATAATTTACGTCGATTTCGGAGCGACAATATACGAAAAATACTTTGCAATTTCTATGATTGAGCCTGGAGATATAAGTATTGAATATGCGGTAAATAATAAAGAATCGGTGATGTTACTTAAGAGCAGCAAAGTAAATACTTGGAAAAAGAAGGAAATAGGGGGTAAGCGAGGGGCTCTCCTGGTGCAAAGTCTTAAATGGAGGCCTTTGCACCGGGACTACTGAGGGTTAGCGGTTTAGTGCACCACAACGCTCAGGTTGGTATGTGATATCGACAATTTCAATTGTCTTCACTTGATTATTTGGCATTGGCCAGTCAAGTTTTTGGCCGACAGACAAACCGATCAGTGCGCTGCCTACGGGCGCAAAAATAGAGATATCATCACTGCTTTTCAGTTCAGAAGGGTAAACCAGTGTCTTTGTCATGGTTCTATCTTCACCTGAAAATTTAAACTCTACAGTCGAGTTCATCGTGACCACGTTATCTGGCATTTGTTCTGGCTCAAGAACTGTTGCTCGGTCGAGCTCTGCTTCTAATTCCACAAGCTCCGCTGCGATGTTTGGCATTTTATCCAACAAGGCCGTGATTCGGTTCATATCTAAGCTTGAGATGTAGATAGAATTGTTTTCTGACATTTTATGACTCCCAAATAAAAGGCCGCCTCACAAAAATGGGACGGCACTCTATATGTCAATTACGGTATCAATCATATGGACGCTATTCCATATGAACTAAACCTGATTTTAGTCTTTATAGTGCGACTTAGCTAGTAAAAAATTTTTGTTGTGAAGCTTGATTTTTCTAAATCTTTCAATCACTTCAGATATTGTTCTCTGTTCACCTTGAAACGGTGAAGTCAAGTGAGTGCGTCGTTTAGAAGCAAAGCAGGATTTATCGTAGGTGTGCTCGGTTTCGATGGTCAGCCTAACTTCATAAAAGCAAAACGGTATAGTCCGTTGCTAGCATGGCTTCGGTTATCTCAGTTTGTTAAAACTACCAATATCCGTTAATAAATTACTTTTTATTTCGCAATAGTCAGATAAATACGTTCATCTACCCCTTTAGGGTAGTTTGAAATTGTAATTGATTTACATCATGTATTAATTTTCTTTCACAATTAACAATGAGCTCAGTGATAAGAACCTAACCCTTAGGAATTATAATGAGCAAGTTGAAGCTAGTAGTCATCGGTAACGGTATGGTAGGGCACCGTTATATTGAAGACTTAGTCGAGAAAGCTGATATGTCTAATATAGACATTACGGTTTTCTGTGAAGAACCTCGTGTCGCATACGACCGTGTGCATCTTTCCTCTTACTTTTCTCACCATACTGCAGATGAACTTTCTTTAGTAAAAGAAGGCTTCTGCGAGAAACACGGTATTAACATGCTGATCGGCGAACGCGCGATTAACATCAACCGTGAAAACCGCATTGTTTACTCAAGCACTGGCCGTGAAGTTCAATACGACAAGCTGATTCTTGCTACTGGCTCATTCCCATTTGTTCCACCTATTAAAGGTCACGAAAGCAAAGACTGTTTTGTTTACCGTACTATCGAAGATCTTAAAGCGATCGAAGCGTGTGCGAAGAAGAGCAAATCAGGCGTTGTTGTCGGTGGTGGTCTGCTAGGCCTTGAAGCAGCAGGCGCACTGAAAGCACTGGGTGTAGAAACGCACGTTGTTGAGTTCGCGCCAAAACTAATGGCTGAGCAACTTGACCTGGCTGGTGGTAACCAACTTCGTCACAAGATCGAGCGTATGGGCGTGAACGTTCACACCAGCAAAAATACGCTTGAGATTGCGCCAGAAGGCACAAACGCACGCAACGTTATGCGTTTTGCTGACGGTTCAGAACTAGAAACAGACTTCATCGTATTCTCTGCAGGTATTCGTCCACAAGACAAACTAGCACGCCAAATGGAGCTAGAAGTGGCACCTCGTGGCGGTGTTGCTATCAACGACCATTGTCAGACTTCTGATGAGAACATCTACGCGATTGGTGAGTGTGCGTCTTGGAACGAAATGTTCTACGGCCTTGTTGCTCCTGGCTACAAGATGGCGACCGTTGCTGTTGACCACCTACTAGGTAACACAGAAAGCAAATTCGAAGGCGCTGACATGTCTGCGAAGCTGAAACTTCTAGGTGTAAAAGTAGGTTCAATCGGTGACGCGAACGGTCGTACTGAAGGCTGTAAGAGTTACGTTTACCAGAACGAAGAACAAGAAGTTTACAAACGTCTTATCGTTTCTAAAGACAACAAGAAACTGCTTGGCGCGGTTATGGTTGGCGACACCTCTGACTACGGTGACCTGCTTCAACTTATGTTGAACGAAATCGACCTACCAGAACACCCGGATGCGTTGATCCTTCCTGCACACGCAGGCGCTGAGAAACCAGCACTCGGTGCAGACGCTCTACCAGAAAGCGCAGTAATCTGTTCTTGTTTCGACGTAACCAAAGGCAAGATCGCACAAGCGGTTGCTGATGGTCACCACACATTGGGCGACATCAAAGCAGTGACTGGCGCAGGTACAGGCTGTGGTGGTTGTATTCCTCTAGTGACCTCTGTTCTAAATGCTGAGCTTGCTAAATCTGGTATCGAAGTGAAGAACGACGTGTGTGAGCACTTTGCATACTCACGCCAAGAGCTGTTCCACCTAATCCGCATTGAAGAGATCAAAACGTTTGATGAGCTTCTAGAGAAATACGGCAAAGGTTACGGCTGTGAAGTTTGTAAACCACTGGCTGGTTCTATCTTGGCTTCTTGCTGGGGTGAGCACATTCTTAAGCCACAACTGGTTAAGCTGCACGACACGAACGATAACTTCCTAGGTAACATCCAAAAAGACGGTACTTACTCTGTTATCCCACGTATGGCGGGTGGCGAAGTAACACCTCAAGCACTGAGTGCACTAGCGAACGTTGCAGCAGAATACAACCTATACACCAAAGTAACCGGTGCTCAACGTATTGGTCTGTTTGGTGCTCAAAAAGACGATCTTCCAGAGATCTGGCGCAAGCTTATCGACGCTGGTTTCGAAACAGGTCAAGCGTACGCAAAAGCACTTCGTATGGCGAAGACATGTGTGGGCTCAACTTGGTGTCGTTACGGCGTTCAAGACTCTGTTGGTCTGGGTTCTTACATCGAGAACCGTTACAAAGGCATTCGTACACCTCATAAGATGAAGTTCGGTGTTTCTGGTTGTACTCGTGAGTGTGCGGAAGCACAAGGTAAAGACCTTGGCATCATCGCGACTGACGCAGGTTGGAACATGTACGTATGTGGTAACGGCGGCATGAAACCTCGTCACGCAGACCTACTTGCAAGTGACCTAGATAAAGAAACACTAATCAAGTACATCGACCGCTTCATGATGTTCTACATCCGTACTGCTGCGCCACTACAACGCACATCAGTTTGGATGGAAAACATGGAAGGTGGCGTTGACTACCTACGCGAAGTGATTGTTAACGACAAGCTTGGTATCAACGCTCAACTAGAGGCAGACGTAGCGAAGCTTGTAGACGAGTACGAGTGTGAGTGGACTGCGACCATCAACGACGAATCACAACTGACTCGTTTCGCGCACTTCATCAACTCTGACAAGCGCGATGAAAACGTCGTGTTTGTACAAGAGCGTGAACAGCACCGCCCAGCAACCTTCACGGAAAAACACCCTGAAGCGAAAGGCGACATCCTACACGTAGCGATCACTGAAGCATAAGGGAAGGTTGATTATGTCATTTGAAAAGATTTGCCAAATCAGCGACATCGTACCGGGCACGGGTGTTTGTGCACTGGTTGATGGTCAGCAAGTTGCGGTATTCCGCCCAACACAAGCAGAAGAAGTGCTGGCGATCAGCAACACAGACCCGTTCTTCCAATCAAACGTGCTTTCTCGCGGTTTGATCTGTGAGCACCAAGGCGAGCTTTGGGTGGCTAGCCCACTTAAGAAGCAACGCTTTAACCTGACAACAGGTGCGTGCATGGAAGACGAGCGTTTTAGCGTGAAAGCGTACAAAACCCGCGTAACAAACGGCGAAGTAGAAATCTCTGCGTAAGCTTGGTTTTCATTCCCTCCTCTTAGGGGAGGGAATGAACTGAAACCTAGATTTAATAGACAAAGGCTTTCCAAGCATCAACTCAGGGGAACAGGGAAGCGAGGTGTTGTAGACAGCGTTCAGGTGTCAACGGGAAGCCTTTCTCTATTAAATCTTTAACTTTTTAACTTTCAATTTTGGATAAGGACACATTCATGTCTACTGATTTTAAGCCTGCAGAATTCGTGCAAACCATGATCAATGTTGGTGAAGCGAAAACCAATACAAGCACGCGAGATCTTCTGCTTCGCGGTACGATGGCTGGCGTTATTCTTTCGCTTGCGGTGGTGGTTGCTATTACCGCGATTGTACAAACGGGTATCGGCCTTGTAGGTGCACTTGTTTTCCCCGTTGGTTTCGTAATTCTAAGTGTGATGGGTTATGACCTAGTAACCGGTGTTTTTGGTCTAGCGCCTCTGGCTAAGTTTGCGAACCGTCCGGGCATCACTTGGGGTCGTATCTTCCGTTGTTGGGGTCTTGTAGGCTTGGGTAACCTTATCGGTTCTCTGATCGTTGCTTACCTAGTGGCTATCTCTCTAACAGGTAACTTCTCTCTAGAACTGAACGCAGTAGCGAAGAAATTTGTCGCTGTTTCTACCGCGCGTAGCCTTGGTTTTGAAAACATGGGTATGGACGGATGGATCACGTGTTTCGTACGCGGCATCTTCTGTAACCTAATGGTGTGTCTTGGCGTTATCGGCAACATGACAGCACGTTCAGTGTCTGGTCGTGTAGCAATGATGTGGTTCCCAATCTTCATCTTCTTTGCGCTAGTATTTGAACACACCGTAGTAAACATGTTCCTATTCCCACTAGGTATGATTCTAGGTGCGGATTTTGGTATCGCGACTTGGTTGAACTTCAACCTTATTCCAACCATTCTAGGTAATATTGTCGGTGGTCTCGTAATGACTTGTATTCCACTGTACCTAACTCACGCAAAAACAGCGCCTTCTATCAACGTAGTTGAAGAAGAAGTAAAAACAGAGCCTGCAATCGCAAAATAAACCGCTTTTATCTGGCCCTACCTATGGTAGGTAGGGCTGTTCAACTCATTTAACTTTCGATAAGTATTGTATTGATTTAACTATAAAAAGTAATAACTCCTTGGGGTGATTTTAACCTTGAATTAATGACTTGAGTGTTACTTTTTATGTCCAAATTTTCGATAGGCGTTGATATGACAACTGTTAACTCATCTTTAAACAGCGGCTTTGTTTCTCTTGTTGGTGCAGGTCCAGGTGATCCTGATTTGCTCACAGTAAAAGGCTTAAAAGCCATTCAAGCGGCTGAAGTTGTGGTGTACGACCGATTGGTGTCGAAAGACATTCTTGAATTGGCTCACGCATCAGCAGAGATGATCTACGTAGGTAAAAAATTAGACTTTCACTGTGTGCCTCAAGATCAAATCAACCAAATCTTGGTGCAGAAAGCGCAAGAAGGTAAACGCGTTGTGCGCCTAAAAGGTGGGGACTCATTTATCTTTGGCCGTGGTGGTGAAGAGCTAGAAGAGCTAGCCGAATTTGGCATCAAATACGAAGTGGTTCCTGGTATTACGGCGGCGGCGGGTGCAACGGCATACGCTGGTATTCCATTAACGCACCGTGACTATGCTCAAAGTGTTCAATTTATCACTGGTCATGTACAAAAAGATGGGCGTGAGATTGAATGGCATTCACTAGCGCAATCCAACAACACACTTGTGTTCTATATGGGGTTGAAGCAAAGCGGCCATATTATGGATAAGCTGATCACTCATGGGTTAGATCCTGAGATGTCATGCGCCATTATTGAAAACGGTACGCGCCCAGAGCAGCGCGTGTTCCAAGGAAAGTTGAACGAGCTATCGATCATGGCAGAGCAAGCCGTGAGCCCAGCATTGATTGTGGTTGGCAGCGTGACTCAACTTCACAACAAGTTGGATTGGTTCGCAAAGTAATACTGCCCAGAAGTGACTATATTTTACAGGGGCTTTGTTGCCTCTGCATTTCTTGCTTACGCATAGGCATTTGATCAATGAGGTTGTTGATAAACGGCCAGTCTGTTTCTGCGCCCCAACGGTGCTTTTCTAGACCATCTTTACCAAGCAAAATAGCAGTATGAGAACCTTTTTCGACCGCATAAAGACGAGCTAGCATTTTTAGGTCGAACTCTTCTTTAAGCCAAGCAGGAAAGGTATAACCTTGTTCTGTAATGACCAGTGTGACGACATCTCTGTCTTCCAACTCACACTCATTCATAAGTGTTTCTAGCAAGAATTGTTTGACGTATTCATCATTTTCCGGCGCAAAGTAGAGCACACTTCTATGTGGCCAGTATTTGGAGTGCGCTGGATAACCAAATGCTGTCGATGACAAGATACAAGAAAGCAGTATCACTAGTAACTTTCCGCCCATGACAGTTCCCCTAGAAACCCAAATAACTTTTTATACGTTAAGTTTAGTGGAATTGGCTCATTGTGCTTTTTCCAAAACTGGCATAGGGTAGGCAGCAAATAAATTGAGCGTAGAAATAGATGAGTTCGGAAAGCAAACAAAAAATCGCCATTTTGGTTGATGTACAGAATGTGTATTACACCTGTCGCGAAGCGTATCGAAGCAATTTTGATTACAACCAGTTTTGGTATGTCGCCACACAAGGGAAAGAGGTGGTAAGTGCTCGTGCTTATGCCATCGCGAGTAACGATCCAAAACAACGTCAGTTTCATCACATTTTACGCGGTGTTGGATTTGAGGTGATGCTTAAACCCTACATCCAGCGTCGTGATGGCAGCTCGAAAGGCGATTGGGATGTGGGTATTACTCTCGATGCAATTGAAATTGCTCCCGAAGTTGAGGAAGTGATTCTAGTTTCGGGAGATGGAGACTTTAGTCTGCTAGTAGAGAGAATTCAGCAGCGCTTCAATAAAACGGTGACCGTTTATGGTGTACCTAAACTTACATCTCAAACTCTGATTGATTGTGCCGACAATTTTGTCGCGATTGATGACGATTTCTTGCTGTAGTTAATAGTGCAATAAAGAAAGGCGAGTCACTCAGGCTGTACGAAAACGTACAATGACTCGCCTCTAATTTATCGTTGATTTGGCTAGTTACGAAGGAATGATCATTTGCCCTAGCAAGTAACCCAAGCAACACGCACCAATCACGCCGATTAAGCCCACAGACATGAATGAGTGGTTGAAGTACCACTTACCAATCTTAGTTGTGCCCGAGGTATCGAAGTTCACAGTCGCGATATCTGAAGGGTAGTTGGGAATAAAGAAGTAGCCATATACCGCTGGCATCAAGCCGATAAGCAGCGCAGGTTCCAAACCTAAGCCGAGACCAACAGGTAGCATCATGCGAGCCGTTGCAGCTTGAGAGTTCACCACAACCGACACGATGAATAACGCAAGCGCGAATGTCCAAGGGTAGTTGGTTACCATCTCTACGATGCCGGATTTAAATTGAGGCATAGCGTACTGGAAGTAGGTATCTGACATCCATGCAATACCGAAGATAGCAATCGCCGCCACCATACCAGATTTAAATACCACCCCATTTGGTACGTCACGGGGGTCAGTTTTGGTCGCAAGCAAAATGATACCGCCGAAGCAGAGCATCATCATTTGAATCACAACCGCCATGCTGATTGGCTTCGAGCCATCTACGATGGTACGAATGTCTGGCCACATCGCGATAACGACGATAACCAAGATCGATGCAATGAACAGCAATACAGAGTTACGAGCACTTGTTGGTAGTACTTCATCAAGAGACGTTGCAGTTGTGTTGAGGATTTTTTCTCTCCACACAGGATCTTTCAAACGCTCTTGGTATTCTTCATCGTCGTCTAGTTCTTTACCACGCTTTAGGCTGTAAAGTGACATCAACAACGTACCGAATAAGGTTGCAGGTACAGTAACGAGCAGAATTGAGAGCAGAGTGATCTCGTGTTGAATATCAGAGAGTTGCGCCAAGTAGTAAACTACGGCCGCTGAAATTGGCGAGGCTGTGATTGCGATTTGAGAGGCGACAGAAGCGGCAGCCATAGGACGCTCTGGACGAATGCCGTTTTTAAGCGCAACGTCGCCAATGATTGGCATGATAGAGTAAACCGCGTGACCTGTACCAAGTAGGAAGGTCATAAAGTAAGTCACGAACGGAGCAATAAGGGTGACGCGTTTTGGGTTCTTACGAAGCACACGCTCGGCAACTTGCAGCATGTATTTCAAACCGCCAGCGGCTTCAAGAATGGAAGCACATGTTACCACCGCTAAAATGATCAACATGACGGTGACAGGAGGAGAGGTTGGCGGCATCTTAAAGATGAAGACTTCAATCACCAAGCCAATTCCGGATACGACCCCAAGGCCTATACCACCATAACGTGAGCCGATATACAGCATCACGAGCAAAAATAGAAACTCAAGATACAACATGTGGATTTCCTTATTCAAAACAGAGGGCTACATAGCCAAATTACCTCTTTGTATTGTCTCGATATTCAGAAAGAAAATACTTCATGTTGTTCACAATCCGCTGGATAAGAAACAGCAATATTCAATTATTGGCAATAACTCACGCTACACAGGTGAACTGTTAACACAGTTTTATCAGGGTGTTTTTATGCTGTGTATTTTTGCGATCATGTGAGCGTTAAATGCGAAGAGGTTTAAGAGTTTGTTGCTATTCATCGCATACGTAACCAGACCTTACAGTTTCACAGAACGCGGAAATACAGTCATAGCTAACCCTAAGAGTGTTTCTTTGTTATGAAAACGCAAAGGATAATAGTTTGCATTGCGATTAGTGCTTGGGTATAAAGGTGTCAGAATGAATACAACTACAATAAGCCATCATGTCTGAGCAATTTTTCCCGCAACTGTTTCAAACTTCGAGTGAGATAACACCTTACCTACACGGTGATATCGGCGAGATAGGGCAAGAAGCTATCCATATCGAAAATGATATCAACCCGATCATCCAAGGCCTTTACCAGCAAATCTCGGAGGCTCATCCGGAAGCGGGAAAAGCATATTGGTTGACAAGAACGTGGGATTTACTTTGTTGGCAGCCAGTTTATGTCGCATTCATCTCTATTTACGGTTACCACACGTTGCCAAACATTCGCGAGATAGCGCAGCACCTCAAACCTTGTTTTGTTTCTGGGTACCGATTCTCCGACGAAGCGCATATACATGGCGAGCCAGAGGCGTTGATAAAAGAGGCGGGGCGTCAAATCCGAGAACTGTTCGACTTCTATCAACAAGAGATGAGTCAATGGACACGCATTCGTCCTGGCTTCACCCATCAATTGATGTCGGACGGAATCATGGCTTGTTTAATTCGTCTCCAACAGCGCTTTCCGCAAATGACTAACTCGACACTTCAGGAGCATGCGGTCTTGTGGCTAAGCGCAATGGGTTTGGATGTTGATAATAGCCGCTCACTTCATGAGACGGAATCTGATCAGCCGCTAAAGTTAGTAAGAAAAAGTTGTTGTTTAGTCTATAAGTGTGAAGGCAGAAAGCTTTGTGCAGATTGTCCTCGTTTAGAGGAAAATCGACAGCTTATCAGCAAGAAGGTTCTTAATTAACATTTATTTAACTTGTGTAACAGTGCTCGATTTGAGAGTGAGAATAAGTATCATTGCATACTCTTGTTGACAACAAAAAGATAAATACAATGATGAAAAGGACGTTTTCTTTCAATCTCATCGTACTTGCGATGAGCAGTGGATACGCAGTTAGCTCAATAGCAGCAGAAGATCTTCAACAAACATCGACTCCGAGCGATGAGCAATTGGTTGTTGTAGGCAGTGTGATGCCGAAATCGATCTCCGATATTCCAGGAACGGTTTGGTTTGTTGGCCAAGAAGAGATTGCTCAGCAATATCGTGCGGGCAAGACACTGGGTGATATTCTTTCTGCCACCATCCCTTCTTTAGACGTCGGCACCGGTGGTCGAACTAACTATGGTCAGAACCTTCGCGGTAGAGCAATGTTGGTAATGATTGATGGTGTCTCGTTACAGTCTTCTCGCCCGATTAGTCGTCAGTTAGACGCAATAGACCCATTCAACATCGAGCGAATTGAAGTACTATCTGGTGCAACCTCCATTTATGGTGCAGGCGCTACTGGTGGTGTTATTAACATTATCACCAAGAAAGCGTACTCGGATGACTTGTCGTTTGAATCCTACATGAGTGGCACTACAGGTTTTAACAGCAGCGATGACTTTGATTACAAACTCGCTCAGTCTATCTCGGGTGGTAATGAGCGAATTACCGCTAGAGGTTCGGTTGTGTACACCGAGACACAAGGTGCATTTGACGCAAATGGCGACATTGTCACCCCAGACATTTCACAGGGCTCCTTGCAGTATAATTCAACGCTCGATGTTATGGGATCGACCGAGATTCAAATCTCCGATGCCAGCAAGTTAAACTTTGTCGCACAATACTATGACAGCCAGCAAGATTCGCCATACGGTTTGTACATTGTTAACAATAAATTTGTTGATGTACGAGAGGGGTTCGATTCCGACCGTGAACATGGTACAGAGCGAGTTCTCTTAAGTGCGAACTACGCTCACGACAGCGTATTCGGTCATCAACTGATAGGCGAGTTATCTTACCGTAGTGAAGACCAAACCTTTACTCCTTATTACCAAAGTGCCTCTCAACAAAAAACAGAAGTTTTTGCTGGGCGCTTAGCGTTAGCTAAAAGCTGGGAGTCATTCAAACTTGTTTATGGTGTCGATGCGTACTTAGACCGTTTTGAAAGTAACCAGGCTCTGTTCGATCCAACCATTGCGAACAGCTCTGGGAACTTAATTAATCGAACCTATGCCGAAGTGGGGCGTTACCCAGATGTTGATGTGGCGTCTTACGCAATGTTTGTCCAAGGGGATTACCAAATCAATCAAGATTGGTCAGTACAAGCAGGCTACCGCTACCAATACATGGACAATAAGATTGATGATTTTGTTGCCTATAGTATACAAAAGAAGATCGCATCGGGTAATGGTGTATCAGCGGATGCGGTACCAGGTGGCAGCACTGACTACTCTGTGAGCTTATTTAATTTGGGCACCATTTATCAGCTTAACGATGAATCTCAGCTTTGGGCGAACTTCTCTCAAGGTTTCGAACTCGCTGATCCTGCAAAGTACTACGGCCAAGGTAGCTACGATGCCGCGGATGCAAATGGTCACTACGCGTTGAACAATAGCATTAATGTATCTGACTCAAAAATGTCGGGCATCAAAACGGACAGCTATGAAATTGGTTACCGATTAGATACGGATACTGTCGCACTGCAAGCGGCGGGTTACTACTCGGTTTCGGATAACTCAATCAAGTATGACAAGAAGACGCTCCTAATCACCAATGTTGATGACGAGCAACGTGTATACGGTGCCGAAGCAAACATTAACTACTGGGTAAACCGTGATATTTTGTTAGGTGCATCAGGTCACTATGTGGTTTCTGAGCTTAAAACCAACGGTAAGTGGGAAGATCTAAGCGCGGGTAAAGCAAGTACATCAAAAGCGAACGCGTGGGCGGCTTACTATCAGGATGGCTATTCAGTACGTTTACAAAGCCAGACGATGTTTGATTACGAAGATGACGCAAACAATAAACTAGATGGATACACTACGTTTGATCTTCTTGGTAACGTAACACTACCTATCGGGCAGTTAGGTTTTGGTATTCAAAACCTATTTGACGAAGACTACACAACCGCTTGGGGACAACGTGCGCAGATTCTTTATGCAGCACACTACGATGCTGCAGCGTACGACTACAAAGGAAGAGGTCGCACATTCACACTGAACTACAGTGTCGAATACTAAAGCTAACTATCTCCGAATATCAAAAAAGCCGCTTGAAGCGGCTTTTCTTTTAGGCTTGATCTGTCTGCGCTGTGTCTACAACGTTTTCCGTGTGTTCTGAAGCTTGGTTTTGTTCTTCAGCTTCCATTTTCGCGCGTTCAGCTTTGGAGATATAACGCGGCTTATTGCTCTTATGTAGCTTAGCGTTATGCTTCTTCTGCTTCGCTTTCAAGATCTGATTGATTTTCTTCTTGCGGTTCATGGTTGTGGTCCTTTAATTTAGCGAGGCAGGATAGTTACTTTTTTATCAAGTTACAACTAAATAAGCGCCGGTATCGGTCGCAAAATTCAAGTACGTTCCTATGTCCAATCATCTATCGCGTTTTAATGGAGCCCAAATGAAAACACTGTACACCGAACGTTTGATACTGCGTCTTGTGAGTGTAGATGATGCACCATTTATACTAGAACTTTATAACCACCCAGACTTCTACCGTTTTGTCGGAGACAAACAAATTCGTACCGAATATGAAGCGGCGCGTTACATAAAAGAAAACATGCTACGCATGCAACAAATTAAAGGCGTGAGTTTACTCGTTGTAGAGAAGAAAGAAGATGGGCAACCCATCGGGATTTGTGGGTTGGTTAAACGTGACACATTACAACACTATGATCTCGGATATGGATTTTTACCTTCCGCTTATGGCTACGGCTACGGAACGGAGTCTGCAACCGCAGTGCTGGAATACGCTAGAGAGGAAATGAAACTCGATAATTTGGTTGCCATCACCAATAATGACAATATTCGTAGTATAAGTTTGCTCAAAAAACTGGGCTTTGAGTTTGAACGAGTTGAGCAGCAATTTGATAATGGCCGCACGTTAGAACTTTACACAATGATGTTGTGATTTTTGGATAGCGCATGAGCGATATTTTACTTGGCAAACTCGCCACTGAATTTAAGACAGTAAAAGCCATGGTAGAGGTTTACTGTCATGACCATCATGGAACAAAACGTGACTTATGCTCAGAATGTCGTGAGCTGCTTGAATACGCAGAAGTGCGCCTCGACCGCTGTCCTTATGGAGAGAATAAACCGACGTGTAATAAATGTCCGATTCACTGCTACAAACCAGAGCCGAAAGAACAAATGCGTTTGGTCATGCGTTACTCTGGCCCCAGAATGTTACTGAAACATCCCATCTTGGCGGTTCGTCATTTGCTTCATGAAAAGCGCATGGTACCGGAAAAGCCTGCAGCGAACGCGTCAAACCGTCACAAGCGTTTATCTAAACAAAAATGCGAAGAATAAAAAAACGAGGGCGACATGTCCTCGTTTTCGTTGAGTAGAAGCGGCGTGGTTAGAGGCCAGCGGCCATACGCTGCTTGGTTTTGCTCGCAGCAAGTAGCATGTATACGCCAGTCGCAACCAAAGCGGCAAACAAGTAGCCTAGCAAGCCGTGTTCTTGGCCCATAAATTTATCAGCGACAACAGGACCAGCAACAGAGCCGATGCTGTAGCTAAACAGCATGACTTGTGTCGCAGAGACAATAAAGCGTTCATCAAGACCTTCGCAACCTAAGTTGATTGCAATCGGGTACAAAGCAAAAGTAGCTGCACCTAAAAAGAACAATGCAGCAGCCAATACCACGGCTGACGAGGAAATAAACGTCATACCGATCGAAAAAATACCCAAAATACAGAAAAACGCCATTAGCACTGTGCGGCTCATGTATTTGTTTAACGCGGTCACCATTGGTTGAACTAGCATGCCACCTAGAATCACTAGCGCCATCAATGTACCAATGTCTTGATGGCTAATTTTACGGTTAGTTAACTCAACTGGCATTAATCCGTAGATCGCGCCTAAGGTCAAACCTGAAACAACACAACCAATAATTGCTGCATGGTTTAGTTTGGCAATTTGCTTAAATGATAAAGCGGTTGATTCATGGCTGTTTGGCTGCTCACACTCAATGAACATTAGCACCAGCATCGCCATTAAGATCAACGTCGTGATCGCAATAAACGGAACGCCGCCACTTACGCCAAGCACGCCAATACCAAACTGGCCTAATGCTGAACCACCATAAAGCGATAGCATGTACAAGCTCAAACGTCTCGCACGCGATGCTTCGTCTCCAGACATTAGCCAAGATTCAACAATGACAAAAACACCAGCAACCGCGATACCCGCAATAAAGCGAGCGGCAAGCCACATCAATCCGTTAGCAAACACGGGTAGTGTGACGATAGTTAGCGAAAATACGGCCAAGCAACCAATAAACGCGTTACGGTGACCAACTTGACGTACGATACGTTCAATAAAAATAGCACCGGTTAATAAGCCGCCATAAAACACACTCGCCAACCAACTCGCGTAATCTGCTGAGATGTTGTATTCACCGAGCATGAGAGGGATCAAGCTCATTAAATAGCCCGAAGCCACCGCATAAAGAGACAGTGCGACGACTGGAACTGTAACTCGTGGTGATGCTGCAGGAACGACTGTGTTTTCCACTGTTTTGCGCCTATAAGTTAAATGAAATCTAAGGGTTATTCGGCGCGAATATGAGGCTAATAGTTAGGCAAGTAAAATGATAAATTTAAGTCGTTTCGATAAATAATATTTGTTAACTAGATAGGTTGATAAGTTGCATAAAAACGCCAACCTACAAACAAGGTTGGCGTGGAAGATTATTTAGTAAGTGCTTGATTTAACCATTGATCGAATTGAGTTTTAGGTAACGCACCATTGATCATATCAACGCGTTGACCATTCTTGAAAACCATAATGGTAGGAATACTGCGAATACCAAATTGCGTCGCAAGTTGTTGTTGAGCTTCGGTATCAATCTTAACAAAACGAGCCGTTCCGGCTTGCTCATGAGCAACATCAGAGAAAACAGGAGCAAAACCAACGCACGGGTTGCACCATGGGGCCCAAAAATCTACTACAACAGGCATATCACTTTGTAATAGAGCAGAAAAGTTATCTTGTGTACCTTCGATAGGCGAGCCGTCTAAAAGTGCACTTTTACATTTACCGCAAGTTGCAGATTCGGCAACGCGCTCATTAGGGACACGATTTAGACCGCCGCACGAAGGGCAGCGAGTTTTAAACGATGACATGACTTCTTCCTTTATTACGTATTGATGAAAACATGACTTACCAGTCAGCCTCATTATTTGTATACTTATTTTTTAACCTGCCGAAATAACGCAGCGCAGGTTTGTATTTGAGCCTAAGGTTCTAAGAAATTTTATTAAAATACAACAATAAATAGGTCTGCGATGACAAATTACTACGCTGAAATTACAGGTTGGGGGAAATGTGTTCCGCCAGCCGTGCTCTCTAACGATGATCTTAGCACTTTCCTCGATACTTCCGATGAGTGGATTCGTACCCGCACTGGTATCGAAAACCGCCGTATTAGTCATGTAAACACGTCAGACATGGCGACCGTTGCTGCTAAACATGCATTAGCTCGAGCAGGCGTCGATGCAACAGACGTGGATTTAATCATTGTGGCGACTTGTTCACCAGATTCATTGATTCCAAATATCGCGTCTAAGGTACAGCAGAACCTAGGTATTCGTGCAGCCGCTGCCTTTGACTTAAATGCCGCATGTACGGGATTTGTCTATGGCCTAGAAACGGGCACACGTTTGATTCAATCAGGTAACTATCGTAACGCGATCATTATTGGTGCGGAAAGATTGTCTTTCTACATCGATTGGGCAATGCGAGATACCGCTGTTCTATTTGGTGATGGTGCGGGCGCCGTTGTGTTATCAAGAACGGAAAAAGAAACGGGTTTACTACAGTCTCAAATCGGTTGTGACGCAAAAGGCCGCGATATTCTGTCCGTACCAAAGTTTGGTACTTGTATGGATCGCTTTGCGGAAGACAACGGTTACTGGGATTTCAACTTTGTAGGACAAGAAATTTTCAAACGTGCAGTAAAAGGCATGGGGCTAGCTGCGAAAACCGTACTGAAAGCATCACAGTTAACGACGGACCAAATCGATGTTGTGATTCCGCATCAAGCGAATATTCGTATTATTCAAACCTTGTGTGACCTGTCTGGAATTCCGCACGACAAAGCGTTTGTTAACATTCAAAACTATGGCAATACTTCAGCTGCGACGGTGCCAATTGCATTGTGTGAAGCGGTAGAGCAAGGTCGAGTTAACCCAGGTGATAATATGCTTCTTGCTGCGTTTGGTGCAGGTTTGACATGGGGTGCGGCAGTATTGAAATGGGGTGACCGCGTAACGCCAGTTTCTGAAAGTGATGCGGTTCTGCCTGAATGTGAGCAATCCGCGTTAGAATTACTTGAGCGTGCCATTAAGCTGTGTAACGAACGCCGTCGCGACGAGGTGTAACGGACACTCTGCAAACATAAGATGGGTAAGGGAGCGCGAGGCTCCCTTATTTGATGATGCGTTCTACAGCTAACCTGAAAAATATCTTAAGCCATAAAACCCAGGTTTGAATGAGTAAAATTACGGATGTTCGGGAAGACGTATTCCAGTGCAGCGTTATCACTCACGCCCATCCACTGTGCTAGTGTTGAACCAACTTGATCAGCGGCAATTTTGGGTATGAGTCGGCCTTGAGAGTAATCATCGTTTCCGCCCAGTATTAGTTCCGGCCATGTACCGATAGGTTGTTTCCCATTTACCGCGCCTCCAATTAATAGTTGATGGCCACCCCAGCCATGATCAGTACCATTTCCGTTGCTCATCATCCGTCGACCGAAGTCAGACATAGTGAAAGAGGTGACTTGCTTGTTTAGCCCTAACCGTTCGACCGCACGATACATTGCCAAAAGGTTTGTCGCGAGATCCTCAAGTAACACTGGATGACGTGCCAGTTGCGAATCGTGTAGGTCATACCCAGAGTGTTTAACGAAAAAGACTTGTCGTTGCTGCTTCAGGACATCTTGGCTTGCTATCAATTTGTACACGGTTTGCATCTGCTTGCCGAGCGTCGATGACGTAAACAGCGGCTCGTCAGCAATGTGGTTGAGTTGCTCGCTCAGTACACTGCTCATTACCATCGACTCATCAACCATCAAATTAAAATGACCATTAAATGGATTGTCAGTTTGATGAGAGAGAAGGCGATCATAGATCCCCTTGTATAGCGGGTTCTCAATCGCGGTAAGCTGAACCGCGCGATCTTTTTTCAGGACAGTTTGGCGGTGTTCCATTGCCCGTAACCAAAGCGAGTTGCCATGCACACTGTATAGCGGTGTTATTTCTGATTCAGAGTTTAATACATCCAACATTCTGCCAGCCCAACCAAGATTTTTAGACTCGCTCATTCCACCAAGTAACCAAGCGTCTGTTTGAGAATTATGAGAAAACAGTTGCTCGGGAAGTGATGCTTCACCTTGCTCAATAGCTTGTTTGGTGACGGGATGGTTGAGAATGCCACTATTGAGCACGATGCTGGCATCGCCTTGTTCGAAAACGGAAGTTAACGCATTTAACTTTGGGTGTAAGCCGAGCTTCACTGGGTGATTTGAGCTATCGACAGCACTCAAATTGATAGGGAGTATGTCTTCTTTGGCGACAGAGAGTGGCCCTCTGACTTTGGAATATTGACGATAGTGCGCCTCCGATAATGGCAGTACGGTGTTGAACGCATCGTTTCCGCCAGCTAAATACACACATATTAATGCTCGAAAGTCATTAGATGGCGCTGCGAGAGAGTAACCTGGCAGACTAAGAGAGGCTAGTGCGCCCATCGATAGCGTGCTTTGTATAAAATGTCGTCGTGAAATATCCATAATTCACTCCTAATCCTGAATATAAAATTCGTCGCCAGAAATGGCGGTAAATATCACTAGAGCGAGTTTTGTTGTTGGCACATAGTCCTCACGATAATCATTCAGCGCGGTGAGCATGAGCTCTTTCAATTCAGCAGAAGCCGTTCCAGCAAAGAAACGCTCGTTAACCAATTCGACTAAGGCATGGTGATCGTCTAGAAGAAGATAAAGCTCGTTAAGATCGAAGTGGTAGGAATCACCACCTCCTCTACGAGTGCTGGTTAACATATAGTTGACCAAATCGGTATAAACAGACCAATTGAGAAGTTCATACTCTGGAGAGTTAATACCAGACTCCGTAAACTCGTTAGACGGCTGATAGTCTGGAGAGTAAAAATTAAACACGGAAGGAGAACGAAGCGGCCCTTGATTAGCGATGTTCATCATCGTTGTTGCGTCTTCGTAACGTGATCCTTTAACCGTAAAACCTGATGCTCGATGAAAATTAGTCAGGACCAGTATCGGTTCTTTCACTTTTATAGGCGGGGTATCCGTCATCCCTAATGCTTCAGGGTCGAGCAATATGGCTCGAACAACGGCGGTTAGATCGCCTTTTTCTCCTTCCCCATTGTTGTTAAATATCGTAGCAACACGCGCGACGTACTCTGGGCTTGGATTTGAACTGACCAAACGTTGGATAAGTAACTTTGAAACAAATGGAGCAACATTTGGGTGAGACATCAACATATCAATCACTTTTGAAAGCTCTTCTTGTGCGGTTAGACCCGATGGGATCACGTTCCCTAGAAATCGCTTCTCGCCGGTGTCGTGTCTTTGACTGATAACTCGCATCGGTTTCACGAATGCGATGTCGGAATTTTTCCATCCAGTTAATGCTCGCGCGAGCTCTTGAATATCAGTTTGATTGTACGTGGGGATAGGTTTGCCTGTTGCGTGGTTTAGCTTTTTACTGCCATCTAAATTGAGTTCATACAAACCGATAGTGAATAACTGCATTAACTCTCGAGCAAAGTTCTCATCGGGAAGCGTTCCTGTCGCACTATTTTCTTTTGCACTACCGAGCATAGACAAATAGCTCCCCATGACTGGATGGATGGAAACGTCATACAACAGGTCTCGGTAGTTGCCAAACGCATGCTCAACCAACAGATCGTAGTAATTCACTAACCCTGTAGGTTTGCTGGAAAGAACGCCGCCATAACGAGAAACGACTACGATCTGACTCAATGCATAAGCCGTTCGCTGTCTGAGCTGATCTTCAGCAGTAACAACAATTTGATACCAAGCATTTTCTCGGTTTGACTGTAGGCCTTTAGAAAAAGGCGTTTGATAAAGTGGTTGATGGTAGGTTGCTGGCAGGTTGATTTGTTTCTGTATCCAATCCTCTAACCCGTTTTCCCTAACCTCATTAATTAACGCAGGTGTTGGTCCAAAAGAGGTTTGATAGAGAAAACGCGCAACGGTTTGATCGGATGGGGATTGCTGTATTTGTGCTGATACATTAGACACATGGCTCAGCAATAAGATAGCCAATCCTAGTACCCAAGCAGAGATTTTATTTAGCTTCTGACGTCTCATAGTTAACTCGCTTACCCGAAGTAACGATTTAAGTCCATTTAACGGGAGTTATTAAGCTCTTTTGAGCTGTTTAGTAAATTTATGAAAATCAAGCAGCTGCATAGGCGAGTATAGTAGCTATAAGTGGTGAACAAAAAACTCAAACGATGAATTTGGTACTATAGTGCTAGAGGTTTTTGATGCTACTTTTTCTAAGATACTGATATTAAATATGGCCAATGAAGAGTAACAAGCAGAGATATCGCAATGGATGTATAAGGGGGACAGCTAAAGTACTGTTAACAAGAGATTGGTATGTTTGTTAAGGCTTAAGTTAGTTTCAAGAAATTATTGAGCCAATAAATAAAGTCCATTGGTTTGCACAAGAGAAAACCACACGGATGTTCTCTTGTACAAAGCAACAAAGGTTATTTTCGGGCAAGCTTATGGTGAGCACGAGAAAAGTGATCGGCACAAAATGCGCCCACAATCGAGAGTTCGCCAGCCAGACAAAGCGAAGCTGCGACTTCGGCTAACGCTTTCGCATTGCCGTTGCCGAGCAAACCCAAAATATCCAAACATGCTTTTTGCGTTGGAAGGCCAGTACCACCGCCAACCGTTCCCACCATGATGTTTGGCAAGGTCACGCACGCGTACAAGTTGCCTTGAGCGTCCACATCCATACGAGTGATTCCAATGGCAGACTCTGCAACGCAAGCGGCATCTTGACCACAAGCAATGTACAGCGCGGCAAGGGCGTTTGCGTAATGCGCGTTGACGCCAATTGTCCCGCTGAGTAAACCGCCCACTGTGGTCATTTTGCCAAATTGAACCATAGACTCCGGCGTCGTATGCAGATATTTTTCCACTAACTCAGCAGGAATGGTCACTTCGGCGGATACTTTCTTACCGCGTACTGAGCGCAGTGTGTGCGCGTTTGGTTTTTTGTCGCCTGATAAGTTGCCATCCAAGAATGCTTGAGTTGGTTTGATTGGGCTGGTCGCCAAAATATGATGGAACACTTCGTTTGTTGCGATGGTCACCATGTTTTGTCCGGAAGCGTCACCAGTCACGTATTCAAAGACCAAATAAACATGGTTTCCTTCGATATTTACATTGATGTCTTTGAGTTTGCCATGTGAGGTGGTGGATTCCGAAATTTGACGAAATACGTCAAACTGGGTCACAACCCAACTGACGAACTGGCCAGCGTCGGCAAGGTTATTAAAGGCGAACACTGGTGTTCGGCTCACCCCTTCACTTAGTAACAATGCGCTCGCGCCACCAGCGGCGGTGATAAGATTTGCGCCACGGTTGTAGGAAGCGACTAACGCGGCTTCTGTCGTTGCAAGCGGAACCAAAAAGTCATCGTTCGCATACAAGCCGTTGACGCGCAAAGGGCCTGCAATGCCGACCGGCACATTAACAGTACCAATGAAGTGCTCGATGTTGTTGGAGTAAGCATCGCAATGTGACTGCGTGAAAGGATCAAGGAGATGATCTTTATTGGTCATGTGTTCCAATACTTGCCAACGGCGCGCCAAATGCTTATCCGATAGGCCAGGGCTTAAGCAGAGACGTTTCTCTGGCTTGTGAAACTTCGGTTCTAATGCCGATTGAATCTTACTGCTGGTTTCGATATCGGAAAGGGCGGAGCTTTGAACAGGGTTATCTTGGTTTAACTTCGGCATACAAACGTTAACTGAAAAATCGAACCAGAGATTGTAGTGATTAGGGCTTTGATTACAACGTTGATTATACGTTTTGCAACAAATACCACTGTGTGAGTGCCTTTGTTATCCAAGTAATTTGATATTGGAGCGGAGGAGTTACCAGAAATAAATGGGTTTTGACAATGAATGTTGCAGTAAATGGCAGAGCCGGGAGGTTATGGCTCTTAGAGAAATTGGACTGTGAGTGTCTGGAGTCGACAAGGGATAAGCATGATTGCCTTAAAAGCGGAATGGTTCAATCTATGAAAGGAATAAATTGTCTAACCCAATCCCTTGGGTCAGACGCTAGCTTGAATCTGTTATTCAGAAGTTAGTTAAATGCGCGAGCCACACGTCCCGCACTTTGAATACGGTAATGGCCAACGTAAGCAGGAACAAATACAGATTGTCCTTTCGCGGCGGTTAACGTCTCACCGTTATCACTGATGAGTGTCAGGTCGGCATCAATCGCCATCAAAATCTCTGCGCTATTGGCATCAACCACTTCATTGTTCGGTTGGTTTAGAATGCTGAAGCTAAAGTCTGCCACTGGGACCGGATAAAGGCTTTGGCAACCATTGGCATTAGGATCTAGAACAAGGCTGTTAAACGGCTTAGGCGCAAAATCTGTGCATTTAACCAGTTCTTCAACATCCATGTGTTTCGGCGTGAGTCCTGCACGCAAAACGTTATCTGAGTTCGCCATGATCTCTAATCCAGTACCTTTAATGTAAGCGTGTGGCGTTCTTGCGCTCAGGAACATCGCTTCGCCAGGTTGCAGCGTGATGACATTCAACAGCAATGGTGCAAACAAGCCGACGTCGCCGGGGTATTGAGTGGATAGATCCAAGATGAGTTGGAAAACGTCGCTGTCAGTGCCTTGCTCCGATTGACGTGAAGCGTGGGCAAGAAGCTGTTTCAGTGCACGCTCTTTTGTTTCTCCTTCCATGGTCAGAATGTGCACAAAGAAATCGCGTAAACCTTGTGAGTTGATTTCGCGTTTGAATGCATCTAGCGGTGTGCGTAGCTCATCGATATCGCAAAGGCCAAATGCCTCAATAATCTCGTCATACGAACGAAAACCGTTCATGGCTTGGTAACTTGTCAGCGCGTACACCAACTCAGGTTTATGGTTTGGATCCTTGTAGTTACGATGGCTTGCGTTTAGTGGGATCCCGGCACTTTGTTCTTTTTCGAAGCCTATTTCGGCATCTTGTTTGCTTGGGTGAACTTGAATCGACAGTGCATGTTCGGCCGCTAAGATTTTAAACAGAAAGGGCAGGTCGCCAAATTTTGCTGCGGTTTCTGATGATAAATAAGCGGGTTGGTTTTGTTTGATCAGTTCAGACAAAGGCAGCGTGTTTTGCTCAACCTGAACTTCAGAGCAGCCGTTTGGGTGAGTACCCATCCATACTTCTGCTTGAGGCTCATTCGTTTCGTTAGAAAAGCCAAACAAATCGTGAATAGAAGAGGTGCTTCCCCAAGCGTAGTTTTGGATTTTGTTGTTCATTTGAAAGAAGCTATGCGATGAAATAGTGTTCAAATTCATGAATTTTTCCCATAGTTAACCCTCCGAACTGAATCGGAAGAAAAATTGAGCAGAGATACGTTAAATAAGGAGGGCGAGCGCGGTTAGGTCACTCGCCAATTTGCCCGAGGGCGATAAGTCGATTTACAACCGAGGTTTTGGTTCGAGTGGTTTTCGTGAAGGTTGCGCTTGCAAAAATGGCAGCAACAAAAGGCCAATGACGGCTGCACAAACTGAAATGGTGATGAAGAAACCTGTCCAATGATATTCTTCAAGAATTAATGCCAGTGGATAGCCAGACAATGCAGCGCCCATGTAGGCGAACAAGCCAACGAATCCTGTTGCCGCGCCGGCAGAATCTTTGTGAGAGCACTCCGCCGCCGCCATACCGATCAGCATTTGTGGCCCAAAGACAAAGAAGCCGATGGAGAACAATCCCGCGGCTTGGAACGCAAAGTTGGTCAGGGGCATCAGCCAAAGCGCAGAGACAGATAAAAAAATCCCAATCGCGAACAGCAAGTTCATTGGCCCACGGTTACCGCCAAAGAGTTTGTCTGAGCCCCAACCCGCAACCAATGAACCAACAAAACCTCCGATTTCAAACATCGACAGAGCAGCGTTGGCGTTAATCAGGCTATAGTGATGCTGCTCGGTCAAGTACAGGTTTCCCCAGTCATTGATTGCGGTTCGGACGATGTAAACCAACACATAACTGAACGCGAGCAGCCAGATGTATTTGTTGTTAAATACGTACGATTTTAGAATTTCTCGGTAGGTGAGGCCACGTCCGTAATTTTCCTGCGCAAGTTCTAGTGCGTCGTTGCGCCATCGGCCGACACTTGGTAAACCCATTGTTGTGGGTTTGTCGCGCAATCGCCAACAAACGAATAGACCGAGTAATACCCCGATGATGCCGGGTAGAATAAAACCTTCACGCCAGCTGTAGTGCAACGTTAAATAGCCCACCAAAATAGGGATCAGCGCGCCACCAACGTTGTGTGCGGTGTTCCAAATCGCCCATAAGAAGCCACGCTCGGAACGTGAATACCAAGTCGTTAACAGCTTGGAGCATGAAGGCCAGCCCCAGCCTTGGAACCAGGCGTTTAAGATCCACAGAGTAATGAAAGCCGCGAGTGAGCTAGAAAAACCGAACGCGATATTGACCAGACCTGTCGCAATCAATCCTAATCCCATGAAATAACGAGGGTTAGAGCGATCTGAAATCGTACCGGAAATAAACTTCGAGCAGCCGTAAGTAATGTAGAAAAGCGTACCGATAAGGCCCAAATCGCCTTTATCTAAGCCAAGATCGGTAATCATCGCTGGTGCGGCGTAGTTAAAGGTCTTACGAGTAAAGTAGAAACCTGCGTAGCCGATGTACATCCCCAACATAATGTGCAAACGCCAATGGCGGTAACGCTGGTCGATTTGCTCGTTGCTCAGACTCGGTTGAGTAAATTTAGGTGAACGTAAAAATCCAAACATCTTGAGTTACACCTTAGGTAAAGTAATGCTGATTTGTGTGCCAGTCACTTGATCGCTGGTGGAGTAGATAACCATTTTTCCACCTAACGCGTGCACACGCTCTTGCATGCCGCGAACGCCCATGCCTTTCATGCTGTCCTGAACTTTGAAGCCGACACCATCATCGTGAATCATTAGTGACACCGCCGTTTCTCCAATTGTCAGCTCAATATTGATCAACTGCGCTCCTGCGTACTTGGCGGCGTTATTCAATGACTCTTGGCATAAACGGAATAGGGTGACTTTGAGTGTGTCACTCACGCTGGTGTAATTGCCTTGCCAGTTCAGTTGAACAGTTGTTCCATGATTGGCGAATTCCATCTCTCGCGTCAGTTGCTCGACGGATTCTTTCAAGTCCAAATCATCCAGCATTTTGGGTCTTAGCTTGCTCAACAGTCGCTTAGTGGTGTCGTACACGTTGAGGGAAAGCCCTTCGATCATGTCGGCGCAACCTACGCGTGTTTCTGTGTTATTTACCCGCTTAATGATGTTGGCTTGTGTGCGGATTGCCGTGATGTTCTGGCCGATTTCGTCATGTAGCTCGCGCGCAATATCGCGTCTTACCGATTCTTCCGCTTTGATAAGCTGGCGAGACAAATTCTGATTGCGTGCAAGTTCGCCGCGCAGTTTGTGATTGAGGTCTTTTTGTTTCTGAACCCCTAAGCCGAGCATAATGCCGGTGATGGTTTGCGCCGAGAGAGATAATAACAAATCGGTGATTTCTAGATTTGATACGCCGCTGCGAGCCGCAATCAGCGCAATGCTGTTGAGCATGGTGGCGAGCAGGGCTCCTTGCCAGCCGTAACGAAGTGCCAACACGATGATTGGGATAGCCATACAAAATGGCGCAAATCGTTTTAGCTCTTCAGGCAAGCTGGTTTGCACCAAAATACTGCCGATCAAAAGCAGCGCATAAAGCACGATATGACGTACCTGAAATACAACGGCATTACTAAGTAGGAGAGAGCTAAGCGGAGACCAACGACTTTGGAACAAATAGCTCCACAACAGGTAGCACATAGGCACCACGAGCAAGCCTCCAGAAATGCTAGCCAGCCATACCATGTAAACAGAAGGCACGTGAAATCCGACCGCCATTACGTTGATGAAGGCGGTAATGATGATCACAATGCCCATGACGGCTAAGTGGCGGTTTTGGTCACCGTAGTAGTATTTTTTCGCAATCAGAGTGACCGGGATACTGGCAATGCTCGCAATCAGCACGGTAAGCCACTGCGGTTGACCCAGTAAGATCGCAAGTGCGATGGAAAGCCACCACTCTGAAAGATAAATCGTTGGCCAATAAGCGGTGCGAGTGTGTAGGGCGACACCTAATCGTAAAGCGAAAGGAAACAATAAGATCGCCAGCTCGGGATCATTGACAAAGTAATAGGCAATCACCCATAAGCAGAACCAGGCGCAAGCCATAACAAAAAGTCCGCAAATGGTGGTAACAGCATAAGCTCGCATTAAAAGGACTCATGAGAAAATAGTTTGGCGAGCTCAACGTTGTTTTTCACGCCGAGTTTGTCGATGGCATTCGCACGATGAACATGCACAGTCTTGTGGCTCAAGCCAAGCTTTGCCGCGACAGACTTTACATCCAACCCAGTGGCAAGTAGCTGACATACCTCGTTTTCACGTTTTGTCAGTTGGCATAGAGAGGTGGTGTTGTCGCTAGGCGTTGCAAGTTTAAGTGCAATATCTGATGTGAGGTAACAGCCGCCAGAAGCACTGGTTCTCACGGCTTGAATAAGTTCATCTGGGCTACAGCGTTTACTAAGATAGCCTTTTGCACCTAGCTTTAGTGATTTTTCCACCATCGCAGGGGAGTCATGCACGCTAAGCATCACGCAGGCAATGCCAGTTGGTATTTCGCTGAGAAAGTTTAAGCCGCTTTCATCTGGCATGGAAATATCTAGGATGACGACGTGTGGGTGTACCGCAGGCAACCCTTTTCGCGCTTCGGCGACAGAGCCGAATTCACCAACAACGGTAATATCACTTTCTAAATTTAATAATTGTGCGAAACCTGAACGCACGATGACGTGATCATCAACTAGAGCAACATGAATCATTATTACAACCAAATAGAGCAGACGACTAACAACAATAAGCTCCAACAGGAGCTAATAGAAAAATCTTTAATGATACTGAATTGAGCCATGCTTTTTAATGATCTTGCGCGCTTTACCGAAGTAAAGCGCGCAGAGAAGCTAGGCTTGGTTTTGTGCAAGTTGAAGCTTCTTCGCGTGTCGAATCTTCTTCTCTTCCGCGATAGCGACGAAAGCAAGCAAAACAATACAAATCATGGCGGAGGTATCTAGGGCTGCGAAGGTACCTTTCCAACCTGTTAAGCCGAAGATAGGTGTACCGTCTGCAATCATACCGAGACCAAGTTTCGCGAAGCTGTCACCGATTAGGTAAGCGAATGTACCTTTTACGCCGTCAGCCACACTGATTGCTTTTTTAGGGACGAAACCAACCGCGGCAACACCGATAAGAAGTTGCGGACCAAACACCAAGAAGCCCAATACAAATAGTGAGGCCAAGTACATGAACTCGCTAGTGGCGTGCTGGTAGAACTCAAGCGATACGATGATCAAGCCAAGAGACACACAAGCAACCAATGCGCGGCGACCGTTTGCTAGGTCAGACAGGTAACCCCACATCAAAGTACCCACAAGCGCACCGACTTCGAACAGAGTAAAGCCAGAGATTGCCGTTTCTTTTGACAGACCAAGTTCTTGGTACGCGTATACCGTTGACCATTGGTCGATACCAATACGCACGATGTAAAGGAAGATGTTGGCAAAGCAAAGTAGCCAGATAACTTTGTTTTTAAGAACGTATTCAACAAAGATTTCTTTTTTGGTCATCTGGTTTTCTTCAGCGGCGGTGTCTTCTTCACTCACTGCTTCATCGAAAAGTTCTTCTACTTTACCTAGACCGTAAGCTTCTGGTGAGTCGCTACCAAAGCGCATACCGATAAAGCCAACGATGATCGCGATGATAGAAGGGAACACGAACATGCCGATTACGTGGCCGTCGAATAGGTAGTTGGCACCGAAAAGAGCAACACCCGCTGCGCCCGCACCACCAACGTTGTGTGACATGTTCCACAAGCCTAGGTAAGAGCCGCGTTTGTTACGAGGTGTCCATTTTGTAATGGTTGAGTAACTAGAAGGGCCACCAGTACTTTGGAAGAAACCACTCAGAGCGTAGAAAGCCACCATCAAGAACAGGCTTGCACTACCGCCGCCCATGCTGAAGCTGAAACCAAGCATTGCAAGACCAGAAAGGATCAGCATAAAAGGGAGGAATTGCTTGGTGTTCTTACCGTCAGCGTAGTAAGAGACAACGGTTTTACCGATGCCGTATGTGATGGAGAAGCCAAGGCCAATAAGACCTAGGTCTGTCATGCTCAAACCGTAAGTTGAGATCATGTCGTTTTGCGCGACATTGAAGTTCTTACGAATCAAGTACATGGTTAGGTAGCCGATAAATACGACCAAGTAAGATTGGATGAACGGTTTAAACCACATCTTTCTTCTAACTTCGACAGGAAGATCGAGGGTCGGCTTCCGCACCTGTTCGAGGAATTTTAACATGATGAACTCTCTTGTAATTGTTTTAGAAACACAACGGCGACCGTTATGTGCTCTTGTTACCTTTGACTGAGCGGAATTCTAGAGAGTGGTTTTGTGAGGCACATGAGATGGTTGCCTAGATCGGCTAGGAAAAATTCCTAGAAATGCCTAGGAAGGCGGAAAAGCGTGAAAAGAGTCACACAAAATCCTTACTAATTTATGGGTTTTTGACAGGGTTCTTATCGGATTGGAAAGCGTTCAAATGCAAGCAGGTTAATATATGCAAGCTTAGTGCTGACAAGGGGTGAGCACGTTTGGTTGGAGAGAATAGTGTCTTGTCGCTAAGTATCAATTGGGAACGAGAAGCAAACAACAGAGACCCAGAGGTCTCTGTTAGAAATATTAGGAATTCGGCTAGGTTGACGTGTTAAGGCGCAGGGCTGTATAGACGCGGCGAGCCGTGTTTTGGTAAGTGAATTAGGTTCAAATGGTTTCTTCTTGCCCATTCGACAGTTAACGCTGTAGGTGCAGATAAGCAAACCAGAGTGGGGATACGCGCGCGAACGGCTTTGTGGATCAACTCTAAGCTGCAACGGCTTGTCATGATTGCGAAGCCACTTTGAGGTTCGATGTGATTGTTGGCCAATGCGCCAATCAACTTATCTAGCGCGTTGTGACGGCCGATGTCCTCTCGGCACAACTTGATGTTGCCTTGTAAATCTGAAAATAAAGCGGCGTGTAGCGCGCCAGATTCACGTGCGGCTTCTTGATGCAGTGCGACTTTGTCTCGCAGCCCTTCGAATACATCGGAGCGCGGAGGAAGAGACGGTGTTAGCGGTGCTAAATCAGGCAAAGCTTGTTCCAGAGCCTCGACGCCACAAATGCCGCATCCGGTTGTGCCTGCAAGATTCCGACGTTGTGTTTTTAGCGCCCAGAAAGCGCGGTTGCTGATTTCCACTTCCGCATAGTGAGATTCGTGATCGCCACCAATTTCAATGTCTTTAATCTCTTTGAAATCGTGGACGATGCCTGTGCTTAGGCTAAATCCTTTCACGAAGTCTTCCAGATGGCCTGGCGTCACCATCATGACCGCTTGGCTAATGCCGTTAAAGCTGATAGCTAAGGCGGATTCACTCGCCAGCGACATTTGTTGCACTGGGCGGCCATCAATCAATTCTCGGTAATTGAACGCACTTGGTTGAGGTGGTGCTTGATTGAAATCGGACAGTTCTAAATAAGATTGAGTAGTACATCTCATGAAATCACCTCATAAGCCGTTATGTATGCCAAAAATTGACGTGTGGATTCTTGTTATCGATTGAATATGTTTTTTGCTTCTGCGAAGCACTGATCGGTTAGCGCGGAGAAGGGTTCTTGTTTTCGCTTTAACAAACCTAGCGGGGCGTGAACGGCGGCTTCTTCGATAGGGATAATGCGAAGCGTATCGTTCAACTCTTCCAATCCACAATTCAGCGGCATAATGGCGCAACAAAGGCCACTGGCTACTGCTTGGATCAAGTGAAAGGTGGAGTTACTTTCAATGACGGTTTGCGGAACCAGCCCTTTACTCACAAAGCTAAGATCAATGGAGTGGCGATAGTGCATGCCCTTCGAAAGCAGCCCTAGCGGAATGTTATTGAGTGACTCCCACAACACTTCAGATTCGGCAAAATCAAAATGACGCTCATCGAATAAAACGCCAAGTTTGGTTGAATCTAGTTCGATAACATCGAAGTAAGCGGTGTTGACTTGATCGACATAACACATCCCCAAATCAAGTTGATTGCGATTGAGTTGGTCTATGATCTGTTCGGTCGTCATGGAGAGTATTTGAAAGCGTAACTCAGGGAACTGTTGAGCTAATGGTTTAAGCAATTGCATAGGGTTTTGGCTGGCGAGTGGCACCATTCCAAGCCGAAGAGAGCCTACCAACTGACCACGGCAGTTGGCGGCTTCGGCTTGCAATCCATCATGAGCTGCTAAGACGGTTTTTGCCCAAGCTAAAATGCGTTCTCCGGCTTCAGTAAATCCTTCAAATCTTTGACTTCTTTGGATTAATTCGAGATCGAGCTCTTCCTCTAAGCTTCGGATTCTCATGGACAAAGTAGGCTGCGTAATGTGGCACAATGCGGCGGCTTGACCAAAGTGTTTGGTCTGTTCAAGTGCGATGAGATATTTAAGTTGTTTGATATCCATAATGGCTTGTTAACCTTGCGTTGTGAGTCACATGTACGGGGGAACTCCCTAAAAAGGGCACAGCACTACCGTACTTTTTAAGCGCTGGAGCGTTTTAACTGGGGAATGAAAAACCAAAACCAAGTCAAGAATAAAACCACACTCAAAATTGATCTGAATCAAGGCTATTCCTGATATTAATTAGGGTCAAATTTAAAGTATCTATAGTGTGATAGATATTATCTATTATCAAGAGTACCGATTTTATTGAGCTCGTTAAGCGAACTAGGTGGAATCGGATGGGAAAACGATTAACCTCATAAATTGTATTGATTATAAATGTTATGACCGTCAGTGGAAAAATTCGTCATAGATTTTGTTTATCACTTGGTCAGGATTATCAATTGGACGCATATTGAATAACGACTTAATCTTTGATTTAGATCAAGACGCAACAATGCGAATTGAATCTACCAGTCTTAGAAACAGTAGGCGGGTATCCGATATCAAGAATCTAGATAAGTAAACGCTCGGACAAGCGAGAGCATGTTGAGTGGTTACTTATTTGGATTAAAAAATACATGGATTAGAAACTAAGCCCTTCAATACTTCCGCATTATCTCAATAAATAACGCGCTTGTTTTCACGGGCACCCTGCTTGCTGGTATATCTGCGAGGAGTAAAGTCGTGAGCCAAAAAGAACAAATAAAAACATACAAAGGTCCAGCTGGTGGTTGGGGTGCACTGAAAGCCGTAACCAGAAGTTGGTGGGGCAGTGAAAATGCAGTTAAAAACATTCGCACTATGCTCAAAACCAACCAAAATGGCGGTTTCGACTGCCCGGGATGTGCATGGGGTGAGTCGCCAGATAGTGGTAAAGTCAATTTCTGTGAGAATGGCGCGAAAGCGGTAAACTGGGAGGCGACTAATCGTCTGATTGATCCTGAGTTTTTTTCCAATCACAGCGTTTCTTCTCTCTCAACTCAAACCGATTACTGGTTGGAATACCAAGGCCGTATCACGCACCCAATGCGATACGATGCTGAATCCGACCACTATGTGCCTGTCTCTTGGGATGAGGCTTTTTCTCTTGTGGCTAAACATCTCAACCAATTGGATTCACCACACCAAGCGGAGTTTTATACCTCTGGCCGTGCAAGCAACGAAGCGGCGTTTTTATATCAGCTATTTGTGCGCGCATTCGGTACCAACAACTTCCCAGATTGTTCCAACATGTGTCACGAAGCCAGTGCAATCGGGATGAAAGACACCATTGGCGTTGGTAAAGGCACAGTGATCTTTGATGATTTTGAAGAAGCCGACGCGATTTTTGTGATTGGTCAAAACCCGGGCACGAATCACCCACGAATGCTTGAACCTCTGCGCGAAGCGGTAAAACGTGGTGCTCAGGTTATCTGTCTAAACCCGCTGAAAGAGCGCGGATTAGAGCGTTTCCAAAACCCACAAATGCCGATTGAGATGTTGAGTAACGGCTCAGAGCCTACAAACACGGCGTACCTGCGTCCTGCTTTGGGCGGAGACATGGCAGTATTTCGTGGCATCGCGAAATTCTTGTTGCAATGGGAACGCGAGGCATTGCAAAACGGTGGCAAAGCGGTATTTGACCGTGAATTCATCAAGCAGCACACGATAGGTATAGATGACTATTTGGCTGAAGTGGACGCAACCGCTTGGGAACACATCACGGAACAATCGGGTCTTGATTTAAGTGAAATCGAGATGGTGGCGAGCATGTATCGACGTGCAGAACGTGTGATCATGTGTTGGGCGATGGGGTTGACTCAGCATCGTCACTCTGTACCAACCATTAAAGAAGTCGCAAACGTGCAAATGTTACGAGGTAACGTTGGTAAGCCGGGCGCGGGTCTTTCACCAGTACGTGGTCACAGTAACGTTCAGGGCGACCGTACGATGGGCATTGATGAAAAACCTTCAGATCTGTTGTTGGATCGCATTGAAAGTCGATTTAACTTTGCCGTCCCGCGCGGTGAAGGCCACAACACTGTGCAAGCCATTAAAGCGATGGAAGAAGGGCAAGCGAAAGTATTTATCGGTTTGGGCGGTAACTTTGCACAAGCAACGCCAGACACAGAACGTACGCACAACGCGATGCGAAACTGTAATTTAACCGTACACATTTCGACGAAGTTAAATCGTTCTCACCTTGTCACAGGTAAAGATGCGCTTATTCTTCCGTGCTTAGGCCGTACCGAGATTGATCAGCAAGCAACTGGCCCACAAGGCGTGACGGTTGAAGATACTTTCAGCATGGTGCATATCTCATTTGGTCAGCTAAAACCGCGTTCGGAGCATTTGCGTTCAGAACCAGCGATTATTGCCGGTATTGCCAATGCTACACTCGGGGCAAAACCAATTGATTGGTTGTGGGCGATTGAAGATTACGACCGTATTCGCGATTTGATTGCCGACACGATTCCGGGCTTTACCGACTTTAACCATAAGCTTAAACACCCGGGTGGATTCCACTTGGTAAACCCAGCTGCTGAGCGTCGATGGAATACACCAAGCGGCAAAGCACAGTTCAGCTCTAGCGAGTTGCCGAAGCAGTTGATCAGCGAAGCGATACTCGAAAAAGGCCAAAAGCCAGATTTGATCTTGCAAACCATGCGCTCACACGACCAATACAATACGACACTTTACGGCTTGAATGACCGTTATCGTGGAGTATTTGGTATGCGCGAAGTGCTGTTTATCAATGAAGCGGATATTCGTAAACTCGGTTTTGAACCGGGCGACAAAGTGGACATGGTGTCATTGTGGGAAGATGGCGTTGAGCGCCGTGTGAGCGGATTTACGCTTGTTGCCTATGATGTACCAGCAGGTCAGGCGGCGGCTTACTATCCAGAAACAAACCCATTAGTTCCTTTGGACAGTTATGGGGATAGAACGTTTACGCCAACCTCTAAGTTTATTGCGATAAAATTGGAAAAATCGACATCCGATAAGATCGCTTTGGTGGAAGCGGAATAGTGACCAAACCGGCACAACGACATTTCCGATAAGCAAACGGCTGATATTAATTATCAGCCGTTTTTAATTGCGCTCAGTCTGCATTTAGTGCGCATAGCTTGTGTATAATGTTAATGACATTATGCTGCTCGATAATAGACAGATAAGGCCGATTTGAATCTAATTTCAAGTAGTAAAACTAATAAGAAGATGCTTATGACCTTGAAAAATATAATTAAATTAACAATCAGTCACTTAGTGGCAGTTTCTATTGGCATTGCGATAGGTATCTATACTTTACCGATCCTTATTGCACCACCTGCGCCGACCGATGAACAAGTTGCTAAGAGCAAGCAAGGTGCAGAATACAGCGCAGTGTTTAAGAGGGAACTCAAAGGTAGCGATGCTTTTCATTGGGGAGAGGGAGAAATTCATTTGAGTTCTGAAGTCATTACGTTGGTAGGAAAACTCGCTCCCGGACCAGACTATAAACTCTATCTATCTCCTAAGTTTGTCGAAACGGAACAAGAGTTTAATGACCTTAAATCTGAGATGGGCTTAATTGGTGATGTCAAAACGTTCGATAACTTCGTTGTTGAGGTTCCTCAAAGCACTTCAATTTCTGAATACAATACGGTTGTTGTATGGTGCGAGACATTCGGTGAGTTCATTACTTCGGCAAAGTATCAATAAACCTTAGCAGTAGAGTGAAAGGCTTTTCTTTTCACTTTACGCTAGGATGTTGTTTCGCATAATTAAGAGGCAAAGACTCTTAAACATTCTAAATTTAAGAGCCTTTGTTTAGAGTTATTGACAGAACCATTCGACTTGTAAGTCGTTTGCACCTTTCAGGCTACGTTCTGGAAAAACAAGATTTCGAACTATTTAGAGTTATTCTCTGTTTGGCTTGTTTCGTTCGATGACGCTAATCGCAATGGCTAAAAATAGAATATCTTTTACTAAAAAGAAGTTTGTCACCAAAACCCCATCAGACACTTTCCATGTATTCGGTGTCGTAATTAGAAAGCTGAGTGTCGCAAGAAAAATAATTGCGGCGGCTATGCCAGAAAAATAAGCGACTCGTGTGTTTTTAAGGCCAACGATTAATCCAATAGCGACAATGATTTCTGTTGCGCCAATGATGTTTGATACGGTTTGAACTGACATCACATCATACAACCAACTCATCAGAAAATGATTTTCAACGAGCGGTTGTATAAGCTTGGCCTCTGTAGGTGTGAATTTATAAATACCAATCCATATTAGAACTAAAGAAACGCCGAAAACTCCGATAAGATATCCAATTGAGTCACATTGATGATGGCTTTTTACGTTTTGCATAATTAACTACATTCTCCTGTTTGTTAGCGCTTCCAACAAGACCTATAAGGTTGGTAGAAAATTTCATAGGTTTTTTCGCTCAAACAGATATTAAAAATCACGTGATACAGAATTACGTGTTTGATAGAACTTAAGGATATTTCGTGGAAGTTAAAATTTTTCAGGTTGACTCGTTTACATCAGAGGTTTTCAAAGGTAATCCCGCGGGTGTTTGTATCACAGAGTCAAGCCTTGATGAGGAAACGATGTTGGCCATCGCGGCCGAGATGTCGTTATCTGAAACGGCATTTCTGTCACTCAGTACAATGCAACTTCGTTGGTTTACACCGAGGACGGAAGTTGCTTTGTGTGGACACGGCACACTTGCAACGGCGCACGTTCTGAAAGAGCAGGGGTTATATAATACTGGAGATACGATTGAGTTCGTTACGCTATCCGGGGTTTTAACTGCACAACTCGATCATGAAGAAATTCATTTGGTGTTTCCTGCTCCAACTTTAGATATGAGAGCTAGTATTAACAAAGACTTACTTCATGGCTTGGGGCTAGATGCCGCCAATGTAGTCGCCTACGGTCAGTTTGATAATAAGCAGTTGATCGTCATTAATGATGAATTTGTGCTTGAACAGCTCGACCCTGATTTTGGTGCGCTGCTTAAACAAAAAGGCCGTGGCGTCGTCATCACTGCTCAATCAAGCACTGACGCCGATTTTGTCTCTCGATACTTCGCGCCTTGGGTAGGTGTTAATGAGGACCCAGTTACAGGCTCTGCACATTGCGCTTTATGTGTTTACTGGGCTAAAGAGCTCAACAAAAAGCAACTGAAAGGCTTCCAAGCCTCCAAGAGAAGTGGGGTCGTCCATACAGAGTTGTTAAGCACTGAGCACGTTAAGCTTTCTGGAAATGCAGTAACGATATTGCGAGGATATATGAGAATCGCGTAGCGGTCCTTGTGGGAATGATTTTATTTTCGTGTTACCCAATGCTCAATAGTGAAGACGCTTGAATGCTGCTTATTTAAGTGGCTGATTTTTTTTTGTAAAAACACCCCTGGCACGGTGGTGTATAACGATTGGAGAGTTATATGAAAACTATCGGTCTTCTAGGTGGTATGAGCTGGGAGTCGACGCTTAGTTATTACAAATTGATCAACGAAGGAGTCAAAGAGGCGTTAGGCGGCCTAAATTCCGCAAAAATTTGTATGTATAGCGTGAATTTTTCGGAGATAGAGAAACTTCAACATCAAGGTAAATGGGAAGAAACGGCAAGCATTCTATCTGATGCTGCATCTTCAATAGAAAAAGGGGGCGCTGACTTCATTCTTATTTGTACTAACACAATGCACAAAGTTGCGCCTCAAATTGAAGCCAGTATTAATATCCCCATACTACATATCGCAGACGCGACTGCTGAGTTACTTCGTGAGAAAGGGGTTCAAAAGGTCGGACTCCTTGGTACTCAATTCACAATGGAGTAAGACTTTTATAAAGGAAGGCTTTCCGACCGTTATGGGCTTGATGTCATAATTCCCGATCAAGACGACCGCTCTAAAGTACATAACATTATTTATAAAGAGTTATGCCAAGGTGAAATCAAAGAGGAGTCAAGGACGATATACTTGCAAATTATTGAAAAACTAAAAGAGCAGGGAGCTGAAGCTGTGATTCTCGGGTGTACTGAAATTGCCTTACTTGTAAACCAAAGTCACACCGATGTTACACTACTCGATACCACTTCTCTCCATGCTCAAGCAGCAGTCCGTTTGGCTATTGAAGGTGAATGATCTACGCTTTCTTTCCTGCAAAAAAAGAGAAAACCAAGCACGTGGTTTTCTCTTTTTTATTATCAAGTTATAAGCGAGCAAATTTGAGAGTTCTGTATCCACCAATCAAGTTGCGGGCTTTGTAACCATTGTTGACCAGCTGACGGTATGCTACGTTACCGCGTAACCCAACTTGACAGTAAATCACGATCTCTTTCTCTTTAGGAAGTTCGTGCATGCGACGACGTAGTTGATCGACAGGAATATTAATTGCACCTTCAAGATAACCAACGGACTCCAATTCACCAGGATTACGAACATCAAGTAACAGTTGGTCTTCTGTCAGTGAATCCATTTCATCATAATGAATCGCGGTCGCATCGCCTTTGATGATGTTATTTGCCACAAACGCCGCTTGGTTAATTACATCTTTAGCAGAGCCATAAGGTGGCGCGTAAGTTAGCTCGAGGTGTTGCAGTTGCTCTACCGTCATACCAGCACGCTGAGCAACTGCCATTACGTCGATACGTTTATCAACACCGTCTTTACCTACTGCTTGCGCACCTAATATTTTACCTGTTACTGGATCAAACAGCATTTTGAATGACACGGTTTCTGCACCTGGGTAGTAACTCGCGTGACTTGCTGTATGCACATACACTTTTTCATAAGCGATGTTTTCACGTTTCAGCTGTTTCTCGTTTTTACCAGTAGAAGCGACGGCTAAATCAAAAATCTTACAGATCGCCGTGCCTTGCGTACCTTGGTAAGTTTCTTGGCGGCCAAGCATGTTGTCTGCTGCAATTCGGCCTTGACGGTTTGCCGGGCCCGCAAGTGGCACTAGAGTTTGCTCGCCAGTCACAAAGTCTTTCTCTTCTACCGCGTCGCCGACAGCGTAGATCGAAGGATCGCTGGTTTGCATGTATTCATTGGTATAAATACCACCAAGAGCGCCGATTTCTAAGCCAGCTTCTTTCGCTAATTTGGTCTCGGGGCGAACACCAATTGCCATAATCAAAACATCGGTGGTGAGTCTTTCACCGTTGTTTAGTGTTAATTCCAATTCACCTTCTAGATGTTGGTGTTTTTCGCTCTCACCAGAGTCGAAACTTGCCACGTGCTCGTTAGGTACGAATTTCACCGACTCAAGTGCGACGCCAAGTTTAAGGTCGATGCCTTTCTCACGAATTTCAGCATGTGCGAAGCCAGCCATTTCACGGTCAACGGGCGTCATCACTTGATCCGCCATTTCAACTAATGTGGTTTTTATGCCTAGCTGGTGGAAGGCTTCCATCATTTCCAAACCGATAAAACCACCACCAACGACCGTAGCGTGTTCAACTTTGTTGGTTTCGATCGTTTTAATGATGCGATCCATATCTGGAATATTGCGCAGCGAGTGCGTTAACGGGTTATCAATACCCGGAATAGGCGGCACAACTGGACCTGCGCCAGGGCTGAGTAGAAGAAAGTCGTAGCTCTCTTGGTATTCCGAGCCATCAAGCAAATTGTTAACCGTAACCGTTTTGTCTTGACGGTTAATAGAAACCACTTCGTTCATCACACGGACATCAACATTGAAACGCGCTAGAAAGCTCTCAGGCGTTTGAAGAAGCAGTTTGCTGCGCTCTTGGATATCGCCACCAATGTGATAGGGTAAGCCACAGTTTGCAAATGACACAAATGGGCCGCGTTCAAACATAATGATTTCTGCGTCTTCACTAAGACGACGAGCGCGAGCTGCTGCAGATGCACCGCCAGCAACCCCACCAATAATCACGATTTTGCTCATGGATTTCTCCTGCTGAATGATCGAAAACGCCTACACCTTACTTAAATAAATTAGCTGAGTCTAATGTTATTTAATCTACATTAGCATTGACTTAATAATATTAATTAGTAATATCTAATAAAATGTAATGTAGTAATGAAGAGGCATAAGAATGGGCGACAGTATGCTACAAAGTGCGACCGAAGCGAGTGAGCTGCTTAAAATTATGGCTCATCCAGAGCGCCTAATCGTGATGTGTAAGCTGATTGAAGGTGAGAAAGGGGTCGGTGAACTGTTTGAAGGTTCATCATTAAGCCAATCTGCTTTTTCACAACATCTCACCGTATTGAGAAAGCACGACATCATTAAAGCTAGGAAGGTTTCTCAGCAGGTATTTTATTCAATTTCTGATGAAAGAGTTGGTCCGCTGGTTGAAGCGTTTAAGCAAGTTTTCTGTAAGTAATTAGTTTGGCGGATGCTATGTTTGAAGTTCCTTGGATGTCGCTTTTGGGCGGCATAATAGTTGGCGTATCAGCGATAACACTGATGCTATTTACTGGCAAGACTGCTGGGATCAGTGGGATCTTAAACGGTGCCGTTGAGAGCGCAGACCGCGTTTGGCGAATTGTTTTTTTAATTGCGATGGTATTAGGTGGCTTGTTTGCTGTTTATGTTCTTGGCGGGCATGTACCAGATCAGTACAGCGGTTCTCTTATTTTAGTTATCGTTGCTGGCTTGTTAGTCGGTGTTGGTACGCGTATCGGCAATGGTTGTACTAGTGGCCATGGCATTTGTGGAATAGGGCGTTTCTCAATCCGTTCTGTGGTCGCGACGTGTACTTTTATGGCCACAGCCATGTTAACCGTCTTGCTAGTATCGTGAGGAATAGTGTCGTTATGAAAACTCACGTAATGAAAAGTATTAAGCAAATGTCCGTTGTTGCATTTTCTGGTGTGCTCTTTGGTATTGGTATGGTGGTCTCTGGTATGGCTGAACCGGCAAAAGTGATTGGCTTTCTCGATATTACTGGGGCATGGGATCCAAGCTTAGCCTTCGTAATGGGCGGAGCACTTGCGGTGTTCGTTCCAGCTTATCTTTTATTAATAAAGCCAAGAAGCGAATCTGTGTTTGGTGATGAGATTGTATGCCCAACTTCTAAAGCGATAGACAAAAAGTTAGTCGGTGGTGCTGTACTGTTTGGTATTGGTTGGGGCTTACTGGGTGTGTGTCCTGGTCCTGCGGTTGCCAGCCTTATTACTGGCAACACACAAGTTCTGCTCTTTATAGCGGCAATGTTGGTTGGGTCATTCACCGCTAAAAGAATGGTTCGTGGCTAAAGAGTTCTTCAACGCAAAAAAGAGTATCTCAACGTTAACAGAGAACTTAAACGCTAAAAAGTGAGTGTCGTAGAAACCGGGCAATGGTCACTCAGTTTATAGTCGAGTACATCTTGTGTTTTGAAAACGGTTTGAACACCAGACGACGCCTTTAAATCACCACTCGCAATGATGTGGTCTATCACCGAGCGGAATTGGTGGGTTTTATTCGGATTACGATTAGAGCGCACTTTACATTCTGCTTTAGTGTCTTTAGTCACTAGCTTTGCACTAGTATTGTCCGATATCACGTCCCACAACCAATCTCCTTGATAACCCAAGTTGTGGTTAAAGTCGCCAAGCACGACATAATGTTGTTTGTTGTCCTCGCGCGCCTTTATCCACTTAGCTAGTGCCTGTCCTTGTTGTTTCACTATCTTACAATCGCGGTTATTACGATACGCGCCACTGCAACCCGCTTTCAGATGTACAGAGAGTAGGTGAGTCTCGTTTTCTTGGTTTGGATTTAAAACAAGGTAGCTCGCGAAGCGCAGCTTGCTGTTGCCTCGTGTGATAGAGAAGTCTGGCTTGTCTAATACGCTTACGCCATTGCGCACGGCAAAGCCTGTGTATTGGTTGGTGTCGTTAAACTGAAGGTGTCGGTTGGAGGCGTTTGAACGATCGGAAAGATAAATAGTGAAGTCGTTGCCAACAGCTTTTTGCATTGCAGCGACGCTTTCGACTTCTTGAAAAGCAAGAATGTCGGCTTGTGTTTTATCCACATAGTGGGTCAGTTTTTCAAAATCTTGTGGTGTTCTCGACACTTTTCCACCATCTATAGATAACCATTCTATGTTCCAACTGGTTAGATTGATGGAGTTTTGAGCAAATGAAAGAGAACTAAAAAGTAATATTAACGTAACAAAAAGTGATCGCATTTTGGCCTGTTGCACTCCTATCTTTTAGCGTATTCCTTTCCATCCTTTATCCTACAAGACCTCCAAAAATAGCAAGTAGATTTAGTACCAATTTTGCAATTTTCATGGTTTTCTTCGCAACTGAGATCAACGCCAATAAGATCGATTTCTTCTTGTTCGCTAGCCAATCTTTATTGATCAAAATCAATGTTTTCGAGTGGTGCTTCTCGTTAAATACGCCACAATATATTGTGTTGCTAGAATAAAAAATAACCCCATATAGTGTGTTTGTGGATAACTCTGTGAGTATGCTCGGGTAAGGAGAACAAGGTGAAACCAATCGTAATCAAACGCGACGGATCAAGAGCTCCGTTCAACAGGGATCGTATCCAAGCAGCAGTTGAAGCAGCAGCGGAAAACAAAGATAAAGATGTCGCTATTTATGCTCTTAATGTGGCTCTTGCTGTCGAGTTACAGTTAAGAGAACACGATGAAGTTCACATCCATGAGATTCAAGACTTAGTCGAAAATGAACTCATGCAAGGTCCTTACAAAGCCCTAGCGCGTTCTTACATTGAATATCGCCACGATCGCGACATCGCTCGTGAGAAGCAAAGTGCACTAACTCGCGAAATCGAAGGTTTGATTGAAGAAAGTAATCTGGATCTAATCAACGAGAACGCGAACAAAGACGGCAAAGTAATTCCGACTCAACGTGACTTGTTGGCTGGTATCGTAGCGAAACACTATGCGAAGACGCACATTCTTCCTCGCGATGTGGTTCAAGCGCACGAAGTGGGTGACATTCACTACCACGATTTAGACTACGCACCGTTCTTCCCAATGTTTAACTGTATGCTTATCGATCTTAAAGGCATGCTGACGCATGGTTTTAAAATGGGTAACGCTGAGATTGATACGCCAAAATCAATTTCGACTGCAACAGCGGTAACAGCGCAAATCATTGCTCAAGTCGCGAGCCACATTTACGGCGGTACAACCATCAACCGTATTGATGAGGTTCTAGAACCGTACGTAATCACAAGCTACGAGAAACACCTAGAGATTGCAAAAGAGTGGAACATTGCTGAGCCAGAAGAGTTCGCAAAAGCGCGCACTGAGAAAGAGTGTTACGACGCATTTCAATCTCTAGAATACGAAGTAAACACGCTGCATACAGCGAACGGTCAAACCCCATTCGTTACGTTCGGTTTTGGTCTTGGTACAAGCTGGGCATCCCGCCTGATCCAGAAATCGATTCTGAAGAATCGTATTGCAGGTCTAGGCAAGAACCGTAAAACAGCGGTATTCCCTAAACTTGTATTCGGCATCAAAGATGGTTTGAACCACAAATCAGAAGATCCAAACTACGACATCAAGCAACTTGCGCTTGAGTGTGCGTCTAAGCGTATGTACCCAGACATTCTTAACTACGACAAAGTAGTGGAAGTAACCGGTTCATTCAAAACGCCAATGGGTTGCCGTAGCTTCCTTGGTACTTACGAAGAAAACGGTGAGCTGATTCACGAAGGTCGTAACAACCTTGGCGTCGTGAGCTTGAACCTTCCTCGTATCGCTATCCGTGCAAACGGAAGCGAAGAGAAATTCTACGAGCTTCTAAATGACCGCCTACGTCTTGCTCGTAAAGCATTAGAGACACGTATCTCTCGCCTTGAAAACGTGAAAGCACGTGTGGCCCCAATCCTATACATGGAAGGCGCATGTGGTGTTCGCTTGAAAGCAGACGACTCAATCGCAGATATCTTCAAGAACGGTCGTGCGTCTATTTCTCTTGGTTACATCGGTGTACACGAGACAATTAACGCGCTATTCGGTACAGAAGCGCACGTTTATGATGACGCTGTTTTGCGTGAAAAAGCGGTCGCGATCATCAAGCATCTAAAAGATGCTGTGAATCAATGGGCTGACGAAACAGGTTATGGCTTCAGCTTATATGCAACGCCAAGTGAAAACCTATGTAGCCGTTTCTGCCGCATCGATGCGAAAGAGTTCGGCGTAATTGAAGGCGTAACAGACAAAGGTTACTACACCAACAGCTTCCACCTAGATGTTGAGAAGAAGGTGAACCCATACGACAAGATCGACTTTGAGATGCCTTACCCAGAAATCTCAAGCGGCGGCTTTATCTGTTACGGCGAGTTCCCGAACATGCAACGTAACGTTGAAGCACTAGAAAACGTATGGGACTACAGTTACACCCGAGTGCCTTACTACGGTACAAACACGCCAATTGATGAGTGCTACGAGTGTGGCTACAACGGCGAGTTTGACTGTACAAGTAAAGGCTTCACTTGCCCAAGCTGTGGTAACCATGACTCAACTAAAGTATCAGTAACACGTCGAGTTTGTGGCTACCTAGGCAGCCCAGATGCACGCCCGTTTAACTTCGGTAAGCAAGAAGAAGTGAAGCGCCGAGTTAAACACCTGTAAGGTTTACTACCACTCGTTTTAACACTTTGAAAATCAACTTTAAACAGGTTGATTTTCTCTTTCGCGATAACACAGAGACGCATTATGAATTACCACCAATACTATCCAATTGACGTTGTTAACGGACCGGGTACGCGCTGCACGCTGTTTGTGTCGGGTTGTGTGCATCAGTGCCGTGGGTGTTATAACCAGTCGACGCAACGTTTGGATTCTGGTGTACTTTTCACGCAAGAAGCGGAAGACAAAATCATCGCTGACTTAAACGACACGCGTATCAAACGCCGTGGCTTGTCGTTGTCGGGTGGAGATCCGCTTCACCCTGCTAATGTGCCTCATATTTTGAAGATAGTGAAAAGGGTGAGAGAGGAGTGCCCAGGTAAAGACATTTGGGTTTGGACTGGCTACACGCTGACGGAACTGAATAACGCGCAAAGGGAAGTGGTGCAATACATCGATGTTTTGATTGATGGTAAGTTTGAACAAGACAAGAAAGACCTCAATCTCGAATGGCGTGGCAGTTCAAACCAAATCATTCATCGCTTTACGGACATCTAATCAAGCATTCTCCGCACATAAAAAGGGCTCACGCGTGCATAACGGGTGAGCCCTTTTGGTGTGAGTTCGTTAATGTCTTTTTGGTTACGCTGTCACCGATTGGTCATCTTCAACCATATTATTTATCCAACGTTTAGATTGAATACGGTAAGTCGTCAGTACGCCTTTCACTAACTCTTCCGCGAGCAGAGACATCAAGACAAAATGCAAAGGCAGCCCTAACACCATGCCTGTGTAATAAGTAAGGGGGATGCCAATAGCCCACTGACCGAACGTGTCGATGAAAATGCTATAGCGAATATCAGCGCCACTCTTTAGTACGCCGCCAATCCCAACCATGTTAAACACCCTCAAAATCATACCTAGCGCCATGACTAAACATACGTTAAGTGCCATGTCTGCATCGGTTAACGGGCTCAGTACCAATAGGTGATGAATCATGGGCGAGCTCAACCACACTAGGAAAAACAGCAAGGTGGCTAAGATTGCGCTGGTTAACACATACCACCACGCCGTTTTCTCGACTCGGTCATAATGTTTTGCACCAATATCATTCCCAAGAAGAACGGATGCAGCGACCGCAAATCCCATAAAGGTTGAAATCAGTACCCCTTCAATCGGTGATAAGAATGAGATGATCGCCAGTTCTGAAACGCCCAATTGACCATAGATGATGCTGTAAACGATCAATCCACCAGTCCAAAGTGCATCGTGGACCAACATGGGTAAAGAAACCTTAAAGTACTTTTTTCGATACTGTTTTAAGCGGCCTTGTACCCAATCGAACTTAGTCGGAATTAGGTAAGCATATCGTTTGTAGAAAAAATAAATCAAGACGGCGGTTTGGAAAAATCGAGAAACAAAACTACCTACGGCTGCACCAAATACGCCCCATTGAGGGAAACCAAATAAACCAAAAATCAAAACATAATTAAGCGCGACGTTAACGACAATGGCGGAGATACTAACGTTGGTTGCCAGTTTGGTTTGGCCCACGGAGCGCAATACCGCTTCAATCGGTACTACTATCGCCGTAGCAATGAGGCTAAAGCCCGTAACCACAAGATAATCACGTGCATAAGTGACGTATTCAGGATCGTCTGACATAAAAGAGACGATCTCTTCATCAAAAATCGCATAAAGAACGATAAACGGCAGCGTCACCAAAATGGAAATAAACCAAGATTGCGCCAACGTTCTGCGAATTCCGGCTAGGTTTCCTGAGCCGTAGTATTGAGAAGCAAGTACGGTAACTGCACCGCACAGGCCAAAGACAACCGCTAGGTTGAAGAAAAAGATACGATTTCCAACTCCAACTGCTGCCGTTGCAGATTCTCCGAGTAGGCTTACCATGAAAATATCCACGACGCCGAGCAAAGCAAAAAGCATGGACTGAAGTGAAACAGGTAGGCCAATCGTAATCAGCTTTTGCCAAAATGCTTTATCGATGTATTCGCGTGTTAAGAGCATCGCATTTCTCCTTAAAGATTAATGCGAGTAGTTTATCCTCATGATTTGGCGGTGTATTTTTCAAAGGAATCCAAAACCTTTGTAAAACTCTCTACTAACGCACATGTGAGCCAATAAATCATGGAAGATAAACAAGAACGCTACGCGATTTCAGAAAAAACTTATCAAGAGTTTATTGATCACAGTCGAGTATTAGCACTTGAGGAGAGAGGCATTGTGCAGTGCGGCATTGCCACTTGTCGTGACTTCTTCTCTGTTTATCGTAAAAACCAAAAGAAACACATGCTGCTCTATACGGTGCGTGGTAAAGGGTGGCTAGAGAGTGGGACTTATCGATACGATTTGGAACCGGGCTCGTTGATTACAGTACCCGCAGGTGTTGAAAACGGTTTTGGTATAGAAGAAGAACCTTGGCAGATCGCGTGGCTTTTTCTTGCTCCTGATAGAGAGTGGCCGATATTAGAATGCGATGTTCGCTACCAGCTTTCATCTACACCTGAAGTGATGTATGCATGTATCCAAACGTTACTACGCAGCATTAACCTTCCAATCGATTATGGTGGTGCGGTAGGTGAGCATAGTGTGGCTCAGTTAGAGCTGATGTTAAACATGCCGCCCTCAGAGTCGATATCACGCAGCCAATTGAGGCTTCGGCGTGTATTTGACCTTGTCCAACGTCAGCTCCATAAGGATTGGAGCGTTGAGCAGGTGGCGGCTCTATATCCATGTTCGGAGCCTCATTTGCATCGACTGACTCAAAAGCAGTTTGGTCGAAGCCCAATGGCACATTTAACGCGTATGCGCATGGAATATGCTGCTAGGTTACTTCGTTCAACAGAATGGCCAATTCAGCATATTGGAGAAATAGTCGGATATCCGACCAGCGCTAACTTTAGTACACGTTTTAAAGCGTGGTCGACCATGACACCAAGAGAGTTTAGAAAAAACGGTAGAGTGGATTGGTACAACGAGGAGTGAATCGTTCTTTTTCTGAACGATAGAGCGCACAAAACTCACCGCAATCCAGAATTTTGTTCTCTAATTGATGAAATAAGTGAAAAATCATTTCGTCATTTTTTGCGATGGTGTTAACGTGAGGTTCGGTACTTGAATTTCAAAGGGTTATGACTTTCATGTTTTCTAATCTCCCAACTCCCGTATTAGATCCTATTTTATCTCTATCCGTTGCATACCGTAACGATGAACGTCCAAACAAGGTTGACCTTGGCATTGGCGTATACAAAAACAGCGCAGGCGAAACGCCGATTATGAAAGCCATTCAAATGGCGCAGGATGTCGTTGTTGAAACTCAAAAAACCAAGTCTTATGTTGGTCTTGCAGGTTGCGAAGAATTTAATAAAAGCATGATCGATTTGCTACTGACGGGAACGTCTGCAATGGATCGTGTTGCAGCTATTCAAACGCCAGGTGCAAGTGGTGCGCTGCGTATGCTCGGTGATCTAATGAAGATCGTACAGCCAGATACGACGGTTTGGATTTCCAACCCAAGCTACGTAAACCACAAGCCAGTGATGGAAGCAGCAGGCCTTAAAGTTAAGTTCTACCACTATTTCTCTTCGGAAACGAAACAAGTAGACACCGAAAAAATGATGGATGATCTTGCGAAAGCTGGGCCTTCAGATGTGGTACTTCTTCATGGTTGTTGCCACAACCCAACTGGTGCGGATATTGACTTCTCTGCTTGGCAAGCCATTACAGAATTGTCGCAGAAGAACGGTTTCATCCCATTTGTGGACATTGCTTACCAAGGCTTCGGTGATGGCCTAGAAGAAGACGCAAAAGGCCTTCGTTTTATGGCAGATAACGTTGAAGAGATGTTGATTACTACTTCATGTTCGAAGAACTTTGGTCTGTACCGTGAACGAACTGGTGCAGCGATTGTGGTTGGTAAGAACATGCATGATGTAACCAATGCAAAAGGTAAACTCCTCACTCTAGCTCGCTCGACTTACACGATGCCACCCGACCATGGTGCAGCTTTAGTTAAGACCATTCTGCAAGATGACAATCTCACTTCCGTTTGGAAGCAAGAATTGAGTGAAATGCAACATCGTTTGGTTAGCCTTCGTCAAAGTTTGTGTAACGAGTTGAGAAACAACCATAATACAGATCAATTTGATTTCATTGAGGGTCACAAAGGCATGTTTACTGTGCTAGGCTTTAGTGGAAACCAAATGGCGCAACTGCGTGAAGATTATGGCATTTATGGTGTTGGCGATGGTCGAATTAACATTGCCGGACTTACCGAAACTCATATTCCATACGTAGCGGACGCAATTAAGAAAGTATCTCAAGCTTAATTGGAGTGTGGATGAAAAACTGGAAACTGATTCTGCCGCTTATGATGAGCGGCAGTTTAATTGCTTGTACGTCAACTCAAACGACGCAGGAACCTGTTGAGCCAGAGTCGCCAAAGGTCGAAGAGCCCGTTAAAGTCGAGCCAGAAGTGAAACCTGATGTAGATCCAAAGCCAGAGGTGGAGCCCAAACCAGAAGCGAAACCTGAGAAAAAGCCGGAACCAAAGCCTAAGAAGCCAGTCAAGGTCACAAAAACACCCGATGGCATGTTAATTCTTGGTTCTGAAGAATGGGTTTATGTTCCTGAAATTGACCAGACTTTCAAGGCTAGAGTCGATACAGGGGCGACAACATCATCAATTAGTGCGACTGACATTGTTCCGTTTGAGCGTGATGGTAAAGACTGGGTTAAATTTAAGATAGATTTAGGTGACAAAGACACCAAAGAATTTAAAGTACCCGTTGAGCGCTGGGCTAAAGTTAAGCAGTCTTCGTCAGAAGAGGTGGATAAACGAGCGGTGGTAAAAGCCTACATTACCGTTGGGGAGCACAAAGAAAAGACAGAGTTTACGTTAGCCGATCGCGGACATATGACGTTTCCAATTTTGCTTGGTCGAAGCTTTTTTAGAGATATCGCCGTTGTAGATGTATCGAAAAAATATGTGCAAGATAAACCTAAAAAAAACGCTAAAAACTGATGTATTACAGCTAGTTTCTGCTACAAGCTAATAATTCGTGATTAACAAAAAATGGCCTCCAAAATTGGAGGCCATTTTTATTGAATCATATGCTTGCTTGTGATGCCCTGGTAGTCATAGTCATAGTCATAGTCATGTCCACTAAAATGCAAAACGAGCAGACATTACAATTTGCTGGCCATAGACACCATTATTTTTGAAATCTGCACCAAGTGATAGTTGCTGAGTTGAGTGGAATCGTGCGCCCAGATTGTAAATGGTGTTCGAATCGTCATTATCTATGATTTGGCCGATACGGCCATGTAGCTCAACATTTTGCATAAACCAAATACGAGTGCCAATATTCACTTCCGTGCGCCACTCGTCGCCGACTTTATCACTGCCGTTCTCTTTAATGTTGTGTACCAACATTTGGCCATAAATATCTGCAAATTGGCCTGCTGGCCCATTAAAGCCTATACCACCAGCAATGTCCCAGTCTCCGCTGAATTCACTGTCTGCGCGAGCAATGAAATGGGTATTCTCTGTAAAGTAGGTATTGAACTCTCCACCAAATGTACCAGGGCTAGTGCCCATGCGAAATTCCATCGTGTTGTAGTTGAAATTATTTGCATGTGCGGAAAGTGGCAAAATAGCACACAAACCAAAGGCTGCAACCTTTAGAGCTTTACCTAGCATGGTGTCTCCGGGCAAGATGATTAAAATGAACAAAAAAATGGTCTGCAAAAAGCAGACCAAGATTGATAAAGCTATCGTTTTAAGTGCTTGCCGTCACTATTTAGCTGTAATCGTCACTACATCATGTTGATATGCACAGCAATCGGGGTTTTGTTTTACATGACCACGAGTTGTTCGACTTCAATCTCTGGCTTATTTCCGCCTTCAAATTCGCCAAACAGACGGACTTTAGTCGTGTGATCAATCGGAGTATTTAGCTGAATATCGTCATCGAGTTCGACCATCACTTCACCGGAACCATCGCTAAAGACAAACTTATCCGCGCGAACTTGACGCAATAAGTTACCTTCAACGACCACATCTTTTTCAGTAAACATATTGGAGTCGTTTAGCAAGGCATCCAATTTTTCCACAGTGACAGGACCGTTAAACTGCAAGTTTGATTGGTTTTGAGCGTTATCTTTCGCGAACGCGATAGAAGGAGCAATAGCTAAGGCGGCGATTGTTGCGATAATTGTATTCTTTTTCATGTTACATCCTCATCGGTTTGTTTTGATGGGGTCATTAAAGCAGGGCTTGTTTGAACCAATGATGATTTCAACATTCATATTCTATTCATTTGCTTGAGTAAGTGGGGACGATGACGTTATGATTGTTCATCTTCCTCTATTCCTTACAAATGTTCATGAAATCAGCGATCCCATCTTTAATGGTTCAAGGCACCACTTCGGATGCCGGAAAAAGTGTCCTTGTGGCAGGTTTATGCCGTGTATTAGCACGAAAAGGGATAAATGTTGCCCCATTTAAGCCACAAAACATGGCACTAAATAGTGCGGTAACCAAAGGTGGCGGTGAAATAGGTCGAGCACAGGCCGTTCAGGCACAGGCGTGTAATATTGAGCCAACCGTACATATGAATCCGGTTTTAATTAAACCTAACAGTGATACAGGTGCTCAGATCATTTTGCAGGGTAAGGCGATTTCCAATATGGATGCGGCTGGCTTTCATGATTACAAGAAAGTGGCGATGGACACGGTGTTAGATTCCTTCTCTCGTCTGACTCAAGAATTTGATTCGATCATTATCGAGGGCGCGGGGAGTCCTGCTGAAATCAATTTACGAGAAGGCGATATTGCAAACATGGGTTTTGCTGAGGCCGCTGATGTACCAGTGATCATTGTTGCTGATATTGATCGTGGTGGAGTGTTTGCACATTTGTACGGAACACTTGCGTTACTTTCTGAATCTGAACAAGCGCGAGTAAAAGGATTTGTTATCAACCGTTTTCGAGGTGATATTCGTTTATTGCAATCGGGCCTCGATTGGCTAGAAGAAAAAACAGGTAAACCTGTACTTGGTGTACTTCCTTTTCTTCATGGTTTGAATTTAGAAGCAGAAGACGCGATCACTGCACAGCAAGAGTTGCACTCTGAGGTAAAACTGAATGTTGTTGTGCCTGTTTTAACCCGGATTAGTAATCATACTGATTTTGATGTGCTGCGATTGAATCCAGACATCAATCTACGTTATGTAGGTAAAGGCGAAAAAATAGATAAAGCCGACCTGGTTATTTTGCCTGGGACCAAATCGGTCAGAGACGATCTGGATTATCTAAGAAGCCAGGGGTGGGATAAAGATATCTTGCGTCATATTCGTCTTGGTGGAAAAGTGATTGGTATCTGTGGCGGCTACCAGATGCTTGGAAACTTGATTGATGATCCAAACGGCGTCGAAGGCCAACCAGGTCAAAGCGAAGGACTTGGCTTGCTTGATATCACTACGACGCTAACTAACAGCAAACAGCTTACAAACACACAAGCACAGCTTTCTCTTAACGGCAAAACAGCCAATGTAAAGGGTTATGAAATCCACGTAGGGCGAAGTGAAGTACGGGGCCTGCAACCTCTTACATTCAGTTCCGGTGAAGCGGAGGGGGCGATCAGCGAGTGTGGCCAAATCATGGGAACCTACCTTCACGGGTTCTTTGACGAGGCAGATGTCTTAAGCCTGGTATCAGAATGGGTAAACGGCACCCAAATCAAACAACAAGACTTTGAAGAGTTAAAGGAGCAAGGCATTAATCGCATCGCAGATGCGATAGAACAACATATGCGCCTTGATTTTTTGTTTAAATAGCACATTAACTGATTGAACTTTATATTCAAATAACCTGTTCTTTCGCTTGCCTTGTATTGGAGTATCTCTATGAAAGCATGGAAAAAGCATGCTTGCCTTGCGGCAGTATTAAGCATTTCATTTTCAGCAAACGCAGCAACGAACCTAAAAGTGTATGCAGCCTCTTCTATGACGAATGCGATTAACGAGATCGCGCAAAACTTTGAAGAAAAGTATGACGTTTCTATCACTCCCGTTTATGGTGGTTCTTCTTCTATCGCTCGACAAATTATCAATGGCGCACCAGCGGATGTATTCATTTCTGCGAACACGAAATGGATGGATTATTTGGTCGATAAAGACGTCATTTATCGTGACAATGTCACAAATCTAGTGCGCAATAGCTTAGTGTTGATTGCGCCTCAGTCTTCAGAATTAACCTCATTTAACTTTTCTGATGCAAAGGCATGGGAGAAGGCATTGCATGGAAATCGTCTTGCTTTAGGCAATCCGACGTCAGTACCTGCTGGTATGTACGCGAAAGAGTCATTGACTACACTGGGTGTATGGAAAGCGGTTCAAACTCACGTCGCACCAGCAAAGAATGTGCGCTTAGCTTTGGCGTTGGTTGAACGTGGAGAAGCGCCTTTAGGTGTGGTCTACAAAACCGATGCTCAGTTAACTGATAAAGTCAAAATTGTCGGCGAATTTGCGAGTGATACGCATGCGGCTATTGTTTACCCGGCTGCAATTGTGAATGATTCTACTGAGTCGGAGCAGTTCTTCCAGTACCTAAAATCGGACGAAGCCGCACGCGTTTTTGCTCAATATGGCTTTCAGCAATAAATCGACCTTCAATTATAGGAACGAAGCGTGACAGAACTGGAATACCAAGCCTTAATGTTAAGCCTCAAAGTAGGCGCGTACGCAGTACTTTGGCTGATTCCTCTCGGCGTTTTTCTTGCTTGGCTACTTTCTCGAAAAACGTTCTTTGGTAAATCGATTCTCGATAGCTTAATTCATTTACCACTGGTATTGCCGCCAGTGGTAATCGGCTATTTGTTGTTGATTTCTTTAGGACGACAAGGGTTCCTTGGAAAGTGGCTCTATGAAAACTTAGGGGTAGTCTTTAGCTTTAATTGGAAAGGGGCAGTAGTCGCTTGTATTGTCGTGGCTTTGCCTTTGATGGTTCGTTCAGTACGCTTAAGCTTAGATAGCGTCGACCCTAAATTGGAGCACGCAGCCTCTACGTTAGGCGCTTCTCCTTTAAAAGTGTTTCTCACCGTCACGTTACCACTGACCATTCCCGGAATTATTACGGGCACGATGCTGTCATTTGCTCGTAGTCTTGGCGAATTCGGGGCGACGATCAGTTTCGTCTCTAACATTCCGGGTGAGACCCAAACTATTCCGCTGGCAATGTACAACTTTATTGAAACGCCAGGTGCAGAAATGCAGGCGGCTCGTCTGTGTATCATTTCTATCGCGTTAGCCTTGTCTACATTAATGATCTCTGAATGGCTAAATCGTAAAGCGGCAAGCAGATTGGGTGCGAAACAATGACGATTAAAGTCCAATTTAAACAAATGCTTGGTGAGACTGACTTCGACATCAAACTTAAGTTACCCTGTAACGGAATTAGTGCCTTGTTTGGACGATCTGGTGCAGGTAAAACGACGTTGATTAACATCATCAGCGGATTGGTCACTCCAAGGCAAGGGTATGTTGCGGTTGGTGAGCATGTTTTGTTTGACAGTGAACAGGGAATCAACCTACCAACGCACAAGCGTGGTATTGGTTATGTGTTTCAGGATTCACGTTTGTTTCCTCACTATTCGGTTCAAGGCAATTTGTTATATGGCGTTAAAGAAAAAGATGACGAGTATTTTGATGCAGTCACCGAACTCTTGTCTATCAAACCGTTACTAAAGCGCTTTCCGGTATCACTTTCTGGTGGTGAAAAGCAACGTGTTGCGATTGCGCGCGCATTGCTATCTAAACCCAATTTGCTTTTGATGGATGAGCCACTTGCCTCACTCGATATGCCAAGAAAGCGTGAGGTAATGCCTTTTCTCGAGGAGTTGTCGGAGAAGGTAAATATCCCTATTATCTATGTCACACACAGTCTCCAGGAAATTTTAAGGCTTGCTCAGCACCTTGCAATTATTGACCAAGGTAAAATTTCGAGTTCAGGTAAGCTTGAAGAGGTGTGGGCTTCTCATGCTATGCGTCCATGGCAATCTTTCTCAGATCAAAGCAGCTTATTTGAAGGCCGGATTGCTGAACATCATGAACGTTATGCACTGACTTGTATCAGCCTTGCACCTAATGTATTCCTGTGGGTGCAAAAGATTGACGGAACACCAGACACGCCAATACGCTTGCAAGTGCGTGCCAACGACGTTTCTATCACGCTCGAGCAGCCCAAGGCGACGTCGATTCGAAATATTCTGCCTGCTATTGTCGATTCCATCGAAGTGTTTAACGCAGCCGATGACAAACAGAGTATTAATGTATCACTCAAGCTAGACGAGAAATGTTATTTGTGGGCAACGATCACACCGTGGGCCCTTGACGATCTCAACCTAAAAATTGGTAGCCGTGTTTTTGCACAAATTAAAGGTGTCAGTGTGACACAAAAAGATATGGCACTAGCGCCTCATTAACCGTTTAGACTGATTTACGCTTCATGATCAAAAAAGGCCGCAAAGTACGGCCTTTGTTACTAGAAGAATGTCGGAATTACTTCGTGAATACTTCTTTGAATTCACGCTTAAGAAGTGGGTCACGACGTGCTTTCTTAAGTTGCTTAACCATGTCTTTCACACAGTTGTGAAGCACATTATCAAGTAGTTGAGCACGGTATTCTTCTTTATCTTCATCTGTCATGTTTTCTGGCAGATTAAGAGTAGGAAACTCTTCCATCACATTAATACCAGCGAATGCTTGGCCTACAGAAACTAGAGCATGAAACTGTTCAAAGTTGTCTAGAATGTTCTGTGCGCTTGCTGGCATTTCGTCCCATGATTCACGTACCGCTTCTTCAGACACTTCATGGATAGAGGTAACCATTTCGAACATTTGCTCTGGAACTTCGTCAAATTCGATAACTTTACGTAGCTCTGGAGAAATGCTGGCTAGATCGATTTTTTTGCTTTCGCTGTTAGTTGCTTCTGACATGGTGTGTCTCTCATTACAAAAAGGCGGGAATATTAATACCAAATGCATCAAATAGCTATACCCATTAATCCACAAGATGACCAAAGTGAATGAGTTTGTTGAACTTCTGCTCACAGGCCATGATTAGATAGGGTAACGTCCAGTCTAACTGCTTTATGCAATGGATTCCGTGATATTCAAACAAAAATATAGCACTTAATTATGAGTCGAATGCAACAACTCTATGAGTATGGTATATGTTTAATAAAGACATAATTAAAAATGGAACGCGTTATGCAACCGACAGGGACATCGATGCGAATCCTTCTGGTTGACGATGTTCAGCTAGACAGGATGCAGTTGGCTATTCGTCTAAAGCAACTTGGACATATTGTAAAAGCCGTAGGTAGTGGACTAGAGGCGTTAAATACCTACGAGAGTTTTGATCCGGAACTGGTGTTGCTCGATATATCAATGCCAGATATGAACGGTTTTGAAGTCTCTCTTCATATAAGAGAAACGTTTCCGGATTGGATCCCAATTATTTTCTTGAGTAGTCACGAAGAGCCAGAAATGATTGCTAAAGCCATAGATGCGGGCGGTGATGACTATTTAATTAAGCCGGTAGATAAACTGGTACTGAACTCTAAACTTATCGCAATGCAGCGTATTGCTCATATGAGACGAGAGCTTAAGCAAGCGACAGCTCAATTAGAGCAAGTTAATCAACTTTTGACTCAGCAAGCGAATGAAGATGGCCTAACCAAACTCTATAACCGCCGTTATATCGACCATAAGTTGGAATCGATGGTTGCATGGCATGGCCGTCACAACATGCCAATGGCTTTGATTCTATTGGACGTCGATTTTTTTAAACCGTTTAATGATAATTACGGTCATATTGAAGGCGACCGTTGCTTGCAAGCGATTGCGAATCAACTCAAGGCGACGTTTTGTCGCTCTGGGGAATATGTAGGTCGATATGGTGGAGAAGAGTTTGTTGTGTTGCTAGGGTGTACCGACACTCAAACAGCAGAAAGAGAAGCCGAGCGTATACAAGAGGCTATGTATTTTCTCGATTACCCACATGAGTATTCTAGTGTGTCAAGTAGAGTGACGGTGTCACAGGGTGTTTTTGTTTTTCAACCGACAGGGAAAGAAGTGCAATCAGATTTGTATGCAACCGTTGATAAAGCACTATATACATCAAAATCTTTGGGAAGAAACACACATACCGTGGTTAATTCTTTTTAAAAACAAAATCTTATGAATACTACTCCTTTTGTTGCGTTGTCACTTTTTGGTGGTTATTTTAAAGCTAACTCAAAGTAAGATAGGCAAAACAGTGCGAACGGAATGTCGCAATCGGGCGTATACCTTATACCTTTGATTAGATAGATAACATCGGGATAGTGGCAACGATGAGTGCTGTTATTATGCTGATGGGGAAGTTCGGTTTTGTTTTAAACCCGGACAAGCTTGTTAACTTTCACGATTGGTGAGGGTCTAACGAAGCTTTATGCAGTTACGTCCGGCCTTTTTCGCTTTGTAAAGTGCTTCGTCCGCTAATTTAATGACGTCCAGAGGAGCTTGCCCATTCCGGCTATCAGCAACTCCGAAACTTGCGGTAACAAAAACCGACTTTCTTTTCGAGCTGTTGCTACCACGACGTTTTTGTCCTTGTTTATGGTTCTCAGGGCGAGATTCTTCATCGCGTAATATCATCTCGTATTCTGCAATCGATTTGCGAGCTTCTTCCAAAAAGTTCTTACATTCGTCAGCGTATTTGCCTTTAAAAACGATGGTAAATTCTTCTCCGCCAAATCGATAAACTTTTGCGCCGCCTGGGGTTTTAGTGAGGCGCGAAGCGACCATTTTTAGAACGTCATCACCAGTATCGTGACCGTAGGTGTCATTAAACTTTTTAAAATGGTCAACATCAAGCATTGCGATCGTGAACTTCTTACCCATGTGTTTTAGATCGAGATCAAGTGCACGTCTGCTCGGAATCAGCGTTAGGCTATCGGTGAAAGCCAATTGATGGCTAGCGGAAGCGGCATAAATAATGATAAGCAGCCCTGTTAGCGTAAACATGGTGCTTGATATGTACTGCACATCAAAGAAAATGAACGTCGCAGACGCCAATACCATGGCAGAGTAGGTCATCGCATGGATAATTTCATTCTTCTTTAAAACAAGAATTCCAAGAAAACAGACAATACCCACGCAATATAAAACAAGAATGAAAGGCAGTTTAGAGACCGTCGGTACAATAAATAAAATACCGCTTGTCCATTGTTCAAACCCTCCTTCAACGTAATATGCTAGCGTTAGATAAGACCAAAGAACGAACATTGCTAACATCAAGATGTAAGTCAACATGGCTCTAGAGTCAAAACCTTCTTTACTAAACAAAAATACCGTAAGAAACGAGACAGGAAGTAACGTGGCTAAAATGGTTAGCTCAAGTAAAGCGGTACCACTTTGAAGCGGGACTTGTAGGCGGTGCTGTATCACGAAATAGGCTAGCAACATTGCCAAGCACACCATGGACTCTCTGCCTTGCTTAAATGAATAACAAAGGAGTAGCGCACAACCTAATAGTATGTACGGCAAGTTTGCGGCAATGCCCCAGTTTGCCTGAGTCATCTGAATAATGCTGTCCATGCCCGAACTCACTATGCCCAGTAGCAAAAAAGGGAATAAGAATCTGAAGCCTGATGAAGTCATTGACGATGAGGACATCTATTACAAACTGCCTGAAAATAGTTGACTATATAATTGGTTAGGTAAATCGTTTTATCAATATGGATATTTATCCGTTATTGAATTTCGAACTTTGAGAACTAGCAAGAATACGTCTATTTGTTCCTTTTCCCAAGTATTTTGGAAGACATTACCGCAAAAAGAGAGAGATTGATTAAATTAAGAGCAATCAATAAGTTGTTATAAACAAGTCGTTGCTATACTCATTTCATAGGAAAAAGGAGATTTACAGATGCAGATAAGCTCAGATGTGCACAATTACATGGAAACATTAGTAGGTCAGGTTCTCAGTTTGCCCGAATTTTTAGAACAGTATGACAACGAACAGTTAGCCGATATTGCTTGCCTTGCGCTTATCCAGCTCAAGCCTGTCTATATCCGTTATGATATTGATTTTTTGTCTTCACTTCCTGAACAAAAATTAAGCCAGTTTAAGCAAAGCGCGGATATAGCGGTGAAAAACGCCGCAGAAATGGTGAAAGAAGACAGGCGTAAGAACCGAGAGTATGATGTGCCTGTAATTTTTTCCCATACTAGTTATGATGATGACAAAGAGTTGGATTGGTATGAAAAACCGATCCTTAACGTTAATATTAAGTAAGAGTCGCTCAGTTGACTAGTGAGCTGACCCAAGGAGGAATCGTGGGATTTTTTTCGCGTTTGTTTGGTGGTAGTGAGAAAACGGTTGAAGCCAAAAATATCGAACCAGTTGAATATAAAGGTTTCCTTATTTACCCAGAGAGCCTTTCAGAGGGCGGACAATATCGCATCGCTGGTCGAATAGAAAAGCATGACAATGATGAAGTGAAAACACATCGGTTTATTCGCTCCGATTTGCTTGGCTCAGAGCAAGATGCCAATGACCTTATGTTGAAGAAATCTCAAATGTTTATTGATCAAATGGGCGATAAAATCTTCGACTAGCAATTTACTGCAATTTGATTCCAGTCATCTTAAAAAGAGCCATTAGTGTATATGCTAGTGGCTCTTTCTTTTTAACGCTTAAATCTCTGTTAAGTCAGTATTTAATCGTTACCTGGTTAGACCTCAGTCTAGTACGGTGTTGCGTTGTTATTTTTCGTGCACAGAGCGACAATCATTCATTACTTAGCGTTATATGTAATGAAATTTAGTATTTAAATTACAAAACACTTGAAGTAATGAGACGCGTTCGATACAAACAGAATAATAACAGGGCTGTTAGTCAAGGTGTTATTGTGCAAATGGGTGTCCCCAAACATCATCTTTCGTTTGCAATTGTCTTGCGTGGTAAACAGATAGAAATAAAAAAGAATTAGAGTAGAGCGACGCTCTGTTTTGGGACTAATTTATTGATATGTATACAAGGAGTATGCGTTTTGCAAATCGGTGTACCTAAAGAGATACTCGCGGGTGAATCGCGAGTGGCTGCATCGCCGAAGTCGGTTGAGCAGTTAATAAAATTGGGATTCGATGTCGCGATTGAATCCCAAGCGGGGGGGCTAGCGAGTTTCGATGATGCCGCTTATGAAGCAGCTGGTGCGAAAATCGTTTCTAGTGAAGAAGTTTGGGCATCTGGCCTTATTTTAAAAGTTAATGCGCCAATTGTGGATGATGAGCAAGGCATTGACGAAATTGCGTTACTGCAAGATGGAGCAACACTGGTTAGCTTTATTTGGCCGGCTCAAAATGCTGAGTTGATGGAACAACTTTCAAGTAAGAACATTAACGTTCTTGCCATGGATTCCGTTCCTCGTATCTCACGTGCACAAGCCTTAGATGCGCTATCTTCGATGGCTAATATCGCTGGTTATCGCGCAGTGGTTGAGGCAGCTCATGAGTTTGGTCGTTTCTTTACAGGTCAAATTACGGCTGCCGGTAAAGTACCTCCAGCGAAAGTATTGGTTGCGGGTGCTGGCGTCGCTGGCTTGGCGGCTATTGGTGCTGCAGGTAGCTTAGGTGCTATTGTCCGTGCGTTTGACGTTCGCCCAGAAGTAAAAGAGCAAGTTGAATCGATGGGCGCTGAGTTCCTGACCGTTGACTTTCAAGAAGAGTCTGGCTCTGGGGATGGCTACGCAAAAGAAATGTCTGATGACTTCAACAAAAAAGCGGCAGAGTTATACGCAGAGCAAGCTAAAGATGTTGATATCATTATTACGACCGCGCTCATCCCTGGTAAACCTGCGCCGAAGTTGATCACCAAAGAAATGGTCGACAGCATGAAAGCGGGCAGTGTAATTGTCGACTTGGCAGCTGCTAATGGCGGTAACTGTGAATATACAGTGAAAGACCAAGTTATCATGACGGATAACGGCGTAAAAATTGTTGGTTACACTGACATGGTTGGTCGTTTGCCAACACAATCTTCTCAGCTTTACGCGACAAACCTTGTCAATCTTCTAAAACTGTTGTGTAAAGAGAAAGATGGCAACATCAATATTGATTTTGAAGATGTTGTTATCCGTGGCGTTACCGTGGTGAAAGAAGGTGAAGTTACTTGGCCAGCGCCACCAATTCAGGTTTCAGCTCAGCCGCAAGTGAAACAAGAACAGCCTGTGAAGCCAGAGCCTAAAGTAGAAGAACCTACGTCTCCAACGAAGAAAATTATTGGTGTGGCAGCGGCTGTTGGAGCCTTTGCATGGGTAGCATCGGTTGCTCCAGCGGCGTTTCTCTCTCACTTTACTGTATTTGTTCTAGCGTGTGTTGTCGGATACTACGTAGTATGGAATGTTACCCATGCACTTCATACTCCACTAATGTCAGTAACGAATGCTATCTCTGGCATTATTGTCGTTGGTGCATTACTGCAAATTGGACAAGGCAATGGCGTCGTTTCGTTCCTATCTTTTATTGCCGTATTGATCGCGAGTATCAATATCTTCGGTGGTTTCACCGTCACCAAGCGTATGCTTGAAATGTTCCGCAAAGATAAATAGGAGTCACAATGTCTGCAGGATTAGTACAAGCAGCTTACATTGTTGCTGCATTATTTTTCATCATGAGTTTGGCGGGGCTTTCAAAGCAAGAGTCTGCTCGTAATGGTAACTACTACGGTATCGCTGGTATGACGATCGCGCTGATAGCGACGATCTTTAGCCCAGATGCGCAAGGTTTTGGTCGGATCATTATCGCGATGGCGATAGGTGGTGCGATCGGTATTTTCTATGCGAAGAAAGTAGAAATGACCGAGATGCCAGAACTGGTTGCGATTCTACACAGCTTTGTAGGTTTAGCTGCGGTTTTAGTTGGCTACAACAGCTACCTAGATGCGCCAGAAGCAGCAACACATGCTGAGCATGTTATCCACCTTGTAGAAGTATTCTTGGGTGTGTTCATCGGTGCCGTAACTTTCACCGGTTCAATTGTCGCATTTGGTAAGCTGCGTGGTGTGATTTCTTCGTCGCCACTTAACCTGCCTCATAAGCACAAAATGAACCTCGCAGCGGTTGTTATTTCTACGCTTCTTATGATCTACTTCGTAAAAGCAGATGGCAGCATGTTCGCTCTTATTGTGATGACTTTGATCGCGTTCGCATTCGGCTACCATTTAGTCGCTTCAATCGGTGGTGCTGATATGCCAGTTGTTGTCTCTATGTTGAACTCATACTCAGGTTGGGCAGCAGCGGCAGCAGGTTTCATGCTAGCAAATGATCTATTGATTGTAACAGGTGCTTTGGTAGGTTCATCAGGTGCGATTCTTTCTTACATCATGTGTAAAGCAATGAACCGTTCGTTTATCAGTGTTATTGCCGGTGGTTTTGGTCAAGAGATAGTGATTTCAGGTGACGAAGAGCAGGGCGAATATCGTGAAACAACGGCTGAAGAAGTTGCAGAGATGTTGAAGAACTCAAAATCAGTAATCATCACTCCAGGATATGGCATGGCAGTAGCTCAGGCACAATACCCTGTTCATGAAATTACTGATGTACTTCGTTCACAAGGTATTGAAGTTCGCTTTGGGATTCACCCAGTAGCGGGTCGTCTACCGGGGCATATGAATGTGTTACTCGCTGAAGCAAAAGTACCGTATGATATCGTTCTTGAAATGGATGAAATCAATGATGACTTTGCTGAAACCGATACCGTATTGGTTATCGGTGCTAACGATACGGTCAACCCAGCCGCACTGGAAGATCCGAACAGCCCAATCGCTGGTATGCCCGTATTGGAGGTATGGAATGCGAAAAACGTAGTGGTATTCAAGCGCTCAATGAATACGGGTTACGCAGGGGTACAGAACCCACTGTTCTTCAAAGAAAATACATCAATGCTATTTGGTGATGCGAAAGAAAGTGTTGAGTCTATTTTTAAAGCACTTTAACCATTCTTGATTTAAAACTATACAGGGTCAGCAATCGCTGGCCCTTTTTTGTTCCGTTTCAATGTTATAGTAATGCAAATCCTTCTGTTAGCTGATGTCAATTGCTTGTAGATTGATGTATAGTTTTGGCTAATGTAACAAGTGACGGTAACAGTTTGATTAAAAAGTTTTTGCTCGGTTTTGCAACTGTATTGCCGCTTTTTTCGGCACCTGCATTTTCCGATTCACTACCAGAAAGAATAGATACGTTTACAGAGCTATTTAACTATGAAGTAGCTCTTAAGTCGTACGATATTCGTATTCTGCAATCAAATTATCCTACCAAGTTACTTGCGCCAGATTCGCTTCTGCCGCAAACGTCTGACTATCCGTTAAAAGATATCCAACAGCTTTACAGCTTGGCGAATACTTGTCGTGGCAAATTACCATTAAGTCCTTTAATTACTGAGCCTTTAGTATTTACAAGAGCGATTTGTAAAGGGACGCAGCTGACACCTCGTTGGTTCTCGCGTAGTGGTCTCATTCACCCTGGTGGTGGGACGTACGCGGCGCGTTATGTGGATAAGTATCCAGAACTCAAACCCAAACTATCTCAGTACATGCATATAAAAGAGCGTGATAACGAGGAAGGGGATGAGTTGCTAGAAAGCTTGAAAAACATGGATGACGACGCCATTAATGCTTTGATTGCAGGCGCGAGCATGTTTATTGAAGGTAATGAACTTTGGCTAAGACGTGGTGACCGTTACTTTGTTTTCGAGAAAGATATCTGGCAAGAGAACGTAGCGAATGCGGGTTTGTCATACGCTCTAGCCTCTCAAAGCAAAAGTTGCTTTGTTAAACGAGGCAATATTTGTTGGGATGTAGAAGATCACTCGCAAGTTTTGCGGATCAGTATGATCATACTGGTAATCGCCAATATTCTTTTGGTGATTGGTTGGGCGGTATACCGTTGGAATAGCAAGCGAGAAGAACTACGTAGTAGAATGCTCGTGTTGCAAATTTTAACGCATGAGCTCAGAACACCGATTGCATCTCTATCACTAACGGTTGAGGGCTTTCGTCGAGAGTTCGAGCATTTGCCTGAAAGTGTGTATGACGAATTCCGCAGATTGTGTGAAGATACGCGCCGCCTGCGTCAATTGGCAGAAGCGAGTAAAGATTATTTGCAATCTGATAACCAAATGCTTGCAACAGACTGGGTACCATCCGTTGCAGATTGGTTAGAATTTAAGATCGAAGAAGAATTTGATAGTGCCGTGCTTTTTAACATCAATGAAGATGTGGCTGCTAAAGTTAATGTGTACTGGTTAGGAACTTGTATCGATAACTTGCTTCGTAATGCGCTTAAGTACGGTGTCGCACCGGTTGAATTGGATGTCTCAACTAGTGAAGAAAAAATAGTATTCCAAGTCCGAGATGCAGGAGGCCTAACGGCTAAAGATTGGGCAAATTTGAAGAAACCGTTCGTAAGTAAGAGCGGGTTAGGACTTGGATTAACAATCGTTGAATCTATGGTAGGCCGCATGGGCGGAAAAATGTCCTTAATGGGACCACCTACAACTTTTATATTGGAGATACCTTGTGAAACAGACACTGCTTCTCGTTGAGGACGATAAAAACTTGGCTGACGGCCTGTTAGTAAGCCTGGAACAAGCAGGATATGAGTGTTTACATGTGGAGCGTATTGCAGACGTAGAGCCACAATGGAAAAAAGCTGACTTGGTAATTCTCGATCGCCAACTCCCAGATGGTGACTCTGTACAATGTCTCCCAGAATGGAAACAGATTAAAGACGTACCAGTTATCTTGTTAACGGCACTTGTTACCGTAAAAGATAAAGTTGCAGGCCTTGATTCCGGCGCGAACGACTACTTAACAAAGCCTTTTGCTGAAGCGGAGCTTTTTGCGAGAATCCGTGCACAGCTACGAGCACCGGATTCAGCAGAACAAAGCAACGCTGATAAAGTGATTACAAAAGACTTAGAGATTGACCGCTCGACTCGTGAAGTGACTTATAAAGACGAGCTAATTACGCTTACTCGAACAGAGTTTGATTTGCTGCTATTTTTGGCGTCAAACTTAGGTCGCGTGTTTACTCGTGATGAGCTACTTGACCACGTTTGGGGTTACAATCACTTCCCGACAACACGTACGGTTGATACACATGTATTACAGCTTCGTCAAAAACTGCCAGGACTGGAAATTGAAACACTTCGTGGTGTTGGCTACAAGATGAAAGCATAAGTCGTAATGAAAATACTACTCCCTGTAGTTGTCTCATTAGCGTTAGTGAAACCAGTCCATGCGATGGACTGGTTTCAAACTAACACGCCTTTAACACAGGCACATCAACACTTACTTGAAGATGATCTTGCGGGTATGTTCAACTCTCTTGTTGAACTCTGGCAAACGGAACCAAGTAAAGATTTGACTCCTCACCTTAATGATCTTCTTGGTCAGTCACTATCTAAAAACTGTGGCAAGGCACTCACTGGTGTAACGCTGCCTGATTGGATAAGTGGTGTGAACGTTATTCGTCAGACTATTCAAAGCCCTGGGCGAGATACATTTAGATTGGTGATCAAGCTAAGAGCTACAACTGACATCGAAAATATTTCATTTAATCGATGGGTGGATGATTCTATATCCGCGGACAGTTCATTCAGCTATGAACAACAGCCGAACGGGACAGAACTTGCCAACGAGCGTAGTTACTCGAAACGCTATAACTTAACAGGCAAGCTTGAAGCTGGTTTATATCACTTAACCGTTGTTTCTACTGATAAACAAGAGTATCGAACTTGGGTAATACTTGGAGATTCAAACTCTTCTCAATATGTTCGTTGGACATCTAAAGAGAATTGGAAAGTAGAAAAGAGCGCACTTCGTAATCCCCATTGTCCATTACCGCAACTTGAAGTTGGTTTGTATGACTACATTGATGGCCAGTACGAGCAAATGTGGAAAAAGACTTATGAGTCTAACTATCCAAATTCATTGGAGCTAGCGGGTGTCCCAAACGATAGATACGTATTGGCGGTAAGTATCAATAGTCGCCGTTGGCAGGGCGATATAATTGTTGAGCAGGCTCAAACTATTAGCCGAACCTATGATCTTTCCCAGGAAGAATAGTTAAAGAAATACTACTTGTGCCGATAAAGGTTCAGGACGAACTAAAATCACAAGTGTAGTATGAAAAACAAATATAAAATTCTTGCCACTTCTGTTGCTACTCTTCTTTTCGCTAATGCTGCTTCTGCTGCTACTTATGCGATAGAGGCTCGTAGTGATGCAATGGGTGGCGTTGGTACCGTATCAGCAACTTATCTAACTGCGCCTTTTTTCAACCCCGCTCTTACTGCGATTTATCGCCGAAATGACGATGCAGGCATGATCGTGCCAAGTTTTGGTGGCAGCTACGATGATCAATATGATCTAGTTGATGAGATCGAACGCATCAGCAAATTGACAGACGTCGATGAAATCAAAAAATCGATGGATGCTATCGATGGGAAAAAGACAGACTTTGATCTTGGTGGTGTCGTTGCCATTGGTATTCCCAACAAATTCTTATCTGCAACTGCATACGGTAAGCTATACACTGAATCATTCGTACAACCAAATGTTGATACCTCAGGTACTAATCCATTAGATGATAGCTATGTACAAGGTGTTTCTATTGGCGTGGCTGAAGCAGGTATTTCACTTGCTAAATACACTAATTTCATGAATCAACACCTTTCTTTTGGTGTTACTCCTAAACTTCAACGTATATACACATACTCATACGCCACGAGTTTTCAGAATTTTGATACTAAAGACTTACGTGAAAATGAGACCGCGGAAACGATGTTTAACTTAGACGCAGGCGCACTTTGGTTCTTTGGCCCATATCGTCTCGGTATTTCAGCGAAAAATTTGATCGGAAGAGACGTTAAAACAAAATCATTCCAATATGGCAGCGATACGATAAAATCATACGAATATAGCATGCGTCCTGTATACACCGTTGGGGCAGGGATTGTTGCCGATTACTTTACGATGAGTGTTGACTACGATCTTAACGAAGAAAAACGTTTTTCATCCTTTGATGATAATACGCAAATGATTCGAGCTGGTATTGAATTTGATATTTTGCGTCAAATGGCATTACGAGCAGGGTATATGAAGAACTTAGCTCGAAGTAATGACGAAGGAACCATTACTGCTGGTATCGGGTTGTCCCCACTTAAGTTGTTCGAATTGGATATCGCAGCTCAGTACACAAACGAGAACGCTATGGGTGCATCCATTAATTTCCTTGCTACCTATTAGTTGAATCGTTATAGTCAGCTCCTCAAAATGAGGAGCTTTTTATGTTTGACGATTTACCCCCTCTATCCCACCAAGAGCAACAACAAGCTGTAGAGAGAATTCAAGAATTGATGGCGAAGGGCACAAGTACTGCAGAAGCTATCAAAATTGTTGCCGAACGGATTCGTTCTGAGTACGCAGAAAAACAACAACAACAAAACTAATCAATTCATGGACAGGGCATACGCCCTGTTTTTTTGCCTTTCTATTTTCTATTCCTTTACATTCCCAAACACCACCCTAATTACACTGTAACTACAATTTACTAAACCTATATGATTTTAATCTTGTTCAATTGCCTTTAAGATTAAATAGCGAGTTAGTAAAATTTTACCTAATCGTGTTAACCTTAGTTTTCGTAGCACAGGCAATTAGGCATTTTTTAAAGAGCTCATAAATTAAACTCAATAATATCAATTATTTACATCGGGCATTTAATCTGCCAGCCATATTGGTTGCGATTGATCTTGTAATTTAATTACAAAGTGCGAGAGGGCTTCGTTCCAAGGTAGAGGATTATGCTGAAAAAAGAAAAAAGATACACCGTAACTTATAACGGTAATTAAACTAGACTTATTAAATACGCGATATAAGAACAGTAAGCACTCGCAGACATATGTAATAGATGAATCGGAAGTTCATCTTATTTAGCTGCTTTTTTAGCCGAAATACGTCTCCTGGATTTGAGCGGAGCGTTACATATTGAACACGCTTAACCTAAAGTAGTTTTACTAAACTAGGCGACGTTGAAGTGGGTAATATGAAACCTCAAGAGTAGTAGAAATCAAGAGCAGTAACGCGTGTTACAACGTAATGTTTCCTGGCATCCTTCCTGTTAAATAGTCCGTCCGATAATTAGAGAAGAAATTGGAAAAACATCGTTGATCTTTGGATGAGAGGAAGCAACAAGGTTGCAATGAAAACTATTTGCCTGTTTTACACTAAACTCCTTTAACTATCATGTAGCAGTAGTTTTGATGTTGTGTTCGCTCTATGTGGACTAGACTTAATATGAGAACAAAAACTAACCAAGGGAGGAATGATGGGTTACAAGCACGTTTTGGTTGCTGTCGACTTATCTAAATCTAGCCAAGCCGTTATCGAAAAAGCAATAATGCAAGCAGATAACTCAAGCAGCAAACTCTCATTTGTTTACGTAGATGTTGATCGGATAGTCATGGAAGCGAAGGAAGAGCAAGAATTGGAAAGAAGGCTGCAAGAGCTCGCTGATAAATGCTTATACCCAGTAAACGAGACCATGGTAGTAATCGGCGATCTTCATATAAAACTATCGGGAATCGTCAAAAAAGAGGGGATAGATTTAGTTGTCTGTGGCTATCATCACAACTTATTGAGTCGCTTTTTTTCATCGATACCAAAGGTTGTGAACGAGGTTGAAGCTGATTTATTAATCGTCTATTTAGATGAGTGATCGACAACTCTTGTTCGCACTCATCATTTTTTTGTCACTAAAAAGCCGAACATAAACGTTCGGCTTGGTATATCGGTGAGAATAAAAGTTTTTAGCCAGGAATGATTGATGCCTCATGAGATAAAACAGATGCAGACTCCGCGTTTGACTGCAGATCAAAATGTACGTTAACTTGCACGCCTTCTCGCTCAAAAGTGACATCATCAAAATCGGTCATAGCGATTTTGAATCCATTTCTAGCAAAAAAGCCAGTCACCATAGTTCGCTGCTTAATTTCTAATGCAGACGCGAGTAGCTTATCCATGGCATTCTCCTTGGTTATTGTGGGGATATGGGTAGAAGATACACATAGATTGGTATGAAATCAATTTTATATAAAGTTGCTTTTGATGAAAATTTTAATGTAAGTCAATCTATCGTTTACCCCACGTGATTTATTCCACGCAAAACCTTGATAACAAGACGGCAGAGCATCTCACATTGTGATAGCAAGCATAAAGATGGGGGTGTTAATAAATACCGCCGAAACAATATGTTACAAAGATTAGCGTTAGGCCTAGTTGAGTAGACAACGCAAAATTCTAAATCTGAACAACCGCCCTAAAATGACTCACTCTTCAATACTTGTGATAACTCAGACCTAATAAAAGTAGATATCTCAGCTAGCTTTCTTGGCAAAGGGTTTTGATAAGGGTAGGCAATATACATGGAACGTTCTATATCAAAAGTTTGCGATATTCGGATGTTTTTGTCTATATAGTTACTTTTAATAAGATAGTTTGGAATGACACCAACCCCAACTCCCTCAGAAACAAAGTTTATTAAAATAGAGGTGCTATCAACTTCGATAACATCAGTCGAGTTGAGTGAACATATGAAGAAAGATCTAGGTATAGATTGAAAAGTAGAGAGTTTACATCTGTTAGATTCCTTGTTCCTATAAAACTAATGTAGTACTTACACGTTTGGGTTAAGCAAATGCGTGTCCATGTTGACTCATGTTGAATGAGCAAGATGCAGAACCAACGTGTACAGTGTTGAACGTAACCCAAGATACAATAAAGGAACTTAATCAGCCACACGGTTTTAAAGTTGATGACTGGTTATTATCAACTTGTCGCTGTGGTGAAATCGAAGTTCACGGTCCATACAAGACAGCTGATGAGGCTTGCAAAGCAGCAACAGCCAAATACGGTGTAACTAAACTGACTTCACCAATGCTAATCTTCTAACTCTTAAGTTCGCATTATGGGTGAGTGTTATGTTGAGTGGTTCGCCTTTGGCCTAGAACGCGCAAAGGGTGGGCGAGAGACTTGCTCATTGTCGCAGTTCGCTGCGTACATGCTAGGAAGGAGAATCGCTTTGAAGTGAGAGCCCGTAACATAACACACATAATGCTGAACTCTTTAGAAGGCATACCAAATAACGGTATGTCTTTTTTATTTGAACCGCTCGCCGCAAGAAGTGATATTGAGCATGCGAAAATCGCTTCGAGGAAGCGGAATTTCTACAGTCTAGACCTTTGGCACTTCCACTCTTAATTAATCAATTCCCATCTAGCACAAAGCCTATTTTTTGAATGGAGGGGCCCCGTTTCGTCGGGGAGGAACCATTCTAAAAAATAGGCTTCTGTTACTTGGATGTTAAGATTTCAGGTTGGGGTTACTGTTACACCCCAACTTTCTCCGGAATTCCGGAATTCCACCTACATATTTTGCTCTATGCTCGCAACTTCGCCTATAGCGTTAAAATACTCGTCATGTCCAAGGCTTTTCATTTCTTCAAAGAATTTTTCATGGTCGGGAATCATCTTCCAAGTGTACATGGTAATTATTTCTTTTGTGGTTTTGCTCATAGCTAATCGGATTATGAACTCTTCCAGTTCTACTTTTTTGTTTCTTTCACCTGAGCAGATTTCGTTCGGTGTGATTTTCAGGTGTTCAGCTAAGAGTTTTATCTGTGTTGCCTTTGGTTCTGTCTCTCCATTTTCCCATTTCAAGTATGTTTGCTTTGCTACTTTTACTTTTTTTGCGATCTCTTCTTGTGTGTAACCACATTCCAATCTTGCCGACTTAATTACATCTTTCAACATCAAAACACCCTCTAAAGTACGATTTGTTCTAAGTATAACACCCTCTTTTCGTACTTAGGTGTTGATATACGCTTTGTTAATCTGTATGTTATAAAAAAACGTACTTGACAGGGTTTTAGCTTGTACTTCATTGACCGTCTTTTCATGCAACAAACACATCCTGATGGGGGGCTTCCTCTCATTGGGACGCATGTTATTGAGCGGCTAGACATGGAGTCTGGGGAATTACTTCCTCCATCGGTTAACCAAAAAAGATTAGAAGGATCGTTTAGCTCGAAACTAAATATCCGATGTGATGGTTTTAAGGTAAGAGTTGAAGGAAATCCATCTCGCTGGCAGCGCATGGATAACTTGTTTGGCTTAACAACTTTAGAAGAGTGCGTGGATATATATAACCACATTCTTGATAGATATGGGTTGCCTCCTTTTACGAAAAACACTCGACTTTACCACCGCCAAACACCCGACAATAAATCATCAACTTTGGTCGGCGATGGAGCCGAAATTACAGCTATAGATTGGACTCAAAACCTATCTGTAGGCAAGGGCAGGGAGTTGTCATTTATTCGCGGCATGTCATCCATGCAAATTGGCAACGGTCGCAAGCCCAATCTTTGGCCTAATGGCCAGTCTTGCAGCTGGGGATATGGCTCTAGCTGGCGCATCGATATTCTTTATCGCAAAGCACATGAACTCAGGGAGCATTTAAAAAAGGACAAACGAAAAAAAGAAGGCGTTTCACCTCAACAGCTTGAATATATTGAACAACTAATAAATTACTGTGACGAACAAGGCGTGGTTAGACAAGAGCACAAATTACAGCAGCTATTTTTAAAACGACATAATTTGCAATTCTACGGCTTAGTTCAAGAAACCGATTTTTATGAACACTTAAACGATATAGAGAACGCTATGAAAACCATCCAGATAAGTCACGATGAGCATGTGTCCATAGCTCAACAATTATTGAATGCAGGTGCGGTAGACACCATTCGCAAAGCAAATACCACGATGAATTACTTCACATTATGGCAGAACGGCGTTGATTTACGGGACGTTCTTAGTGAGAGCCAGTTTTACGAGCATAAGGCTCGATTAAAGAAAATTGGTATCGATATCGGGCAAGTTTTTGATGTTTCACGAATGTGCCCAACTCTTCGACGTTCGGAGGTAATTGACATCAAGCCTCTATCAATCCCTCATTGGTATCGACCGCCAGTTGCTGCTCAATCTAATGTCATGCCATTTAAAGCCATTGCTTAATAGGATTAAAAATATGCTGAAAATTGAAATTTTTGAAGATGATGTAAAGGTTCATACTCGTAAAACAAAACCAAAAGATGATAAGCCAGGACGCGAAATTTTCGAGCAAGATGCTTATGCATATTTAGGGGGTAAGTTCCCAGTACAGATGAAGCTTCAACTAGAAAAGGATCAAGTTCCTTATGCCTCAGGAATATATACAGTTCATAGCTCTAGTTTTACTATTAACAACTTCGGTGGTCTGGAGTTAAAGCGCTTTGGACTAACAATTGAACCATTGGAGCCAGAGCTATGAATGATGTGATTCTATGCGATAACACACTTTATTTTTTATCTAAGAAACAAGCTTATTACTGTAAGCATGATTGGGAAATCTCGGATGCCATAAGAGATTTCTTGGATGGAGCTCCATACAATTTGATTCGAGATGATAATTTCCAATTTAATGAAGCGGAGCATGGCTCGGCTGACGATTGGCAGTTTCTATAAAGACAAAGCCCGCAACTGGTAGGACAGCTACGGGCTTCTAACACAACCAACTTCAGGAGAGTTGATTATGACTAGCAAAGAATACACATTAACAGACGTTTCTGACAGCCTTGAAGGGCTTTATGATATGGCTGTTTACTTAAATTCGGGTTCATACACCGAAGAAATTTCAGAGAAAATTATTCACCACTTGCATGATAAAATCGTTGATTTGCAAGGAATGGTGAATTTCATTCGAATAGCTCCAGAACTGCAAGAATCAAAACCACAAAACTAATTACCCTTAAGTTCGCATTATGGGTGAGTGTTATGTTGAGTGGTTCGCCTTTGGCCTAGAACGCGCAAAGGGTGGGCGAGAG
>NZ_JAWOVZ010000014.1:87461-117188 GCF_033340175.1 Vibrio sp. 1557
GGTGAATTTCATTCGAATAGCTCCAGAACTGCAAGAATCAAAACCACAAAACTAATTACCCTTAAGTTCGCATTATGTATATTATGTTAAATTGTATATCGCCGTACGCTAAATGTTGTCTGAGTATGCTCCTATTCCCCTGCAGATTTTAAATTTAAGGGCCTTACTGTGAGTATTAAACATAATCGTTATTTACCATAAAATAGCTAATATCGATCTATCAATCTACGATTGCTTGCCCTTCAATTAGCAACTTATAAAAAATGGCGTCTATTTCTTTAGACGCCATTTTTGTTTACTGGAAATATTAAATTAGCCACCGGCTAATTTGACTGTCATGCCTTTCTTTTCAAGATGTGCCTTGATCTTGTCTCTAGCATCACCTTGAATCTCGATATTGCCATCTTTTACAGAGCCACCACAGCCACAGACTTTTTTGAGTTCTGCCGCTAATAACTTTAAAGGTGCATCATCCAAGTCTAAACCTGTAACAATGCATACGCCTTTACCTTTACGGCCTTTCGTTTGGCGCTGAATCCGAACAACACCATCGCCTTTAGGGCGAGATACTTTTTCTTCTTCCGGTTTAATTCGACCGGTTTCTGTTGAATATACCAGAGTCATTCTATTGTTTCTTTTGTTGTTGAGCTTGCATCGCTTTTTGCTTTGCAACCAAATAAGCTTCGATATGGCGTTGAATAGCGGCTTTACTGCCCTTAATCAGTTTACCATTAAACATACAGTACCAAGAGTTAGGTTGGCCTGTATCGTTTTGAATAGTATAGCCGTTAAAGACCTCTGATTTTGCAACACCAGTTTGCTGCACTCTTTGCCCGAGTGAAGCAAACTCTTTGGGATCAATAATCGATGCGGTGTCACACCACCAATCAATGCTTTTCTTTACCGCCGTCAAACTGCCCTGTAAAACGTGGTTCTTGATTTTAACCTTCCAAACACTGCCATCTGATCCGACTGACTGCAGGTTAAAACCTCTATAATTTGAAATCGCCATACCACTGAGTCATCTGTTTAATGCGTTGATATAATCATAATTGCTACTGAGCAATATTCAAATACGGCTTGAATAATCCTTGCTCTAGAAAACAACTTGTATCATAAAACGCGTCTCGATAACGTTAATCACTTTGCACTGTTTATACAATCTTCCAAGAACTCATGAAATTTGTGCCCGTTGTTTTGAAGCATTTTAGGGAACATTGAGATCGGAGTCATTCCTGGAAATGTGTTTACTTCGTTTAAGTAAATCTCATCATCTTCCGTTAGGAAAAAGTCGATACGAGATAAATGACGAAGATTCATTTGTTTAAATACCGTCTCTGACGCGTGTTGGATGGAATCTAATTGTACTTGAGTTAGATTCTTCGCCTCAACTTCTGTGAGCGAGTGACTTGAACTGCTGTACTTTTCATCGTACGAGTAAAAAGCACCATCAGGCGCGATGACCTCGCCTGGCTTAGTGATATGTAGTTGGCCATTCATCTCATATGCAGCAACTTCAAGTTCTCGAGGTTTTACTGCTTTCTCAACCAACACTTGGTCAGAAAACCCAAAAGCATCATTTACTGCATTAGAAAGCTTGTCTTTTTCTGTGACACTGTAACAGCCAACGGAAGAGCCTTGGCGAGCGGCTTTAACAAAAACTTTTCCCCACTTTTCAAAGGCTTTATGAGCTTGAACGTGAGCTTCTTCATCGTTTCGTGTTAAGAATAAGTATGGCGTATTGGGTATGCCGATAGCGTCGTACCAAAGCTTAGATGTGATTTTATTGAAACTATTGCTACTCGCTTCTGGCCCGCAGCCAAGATAAGGAATACCTGCGATTTCAAACAGAGATTGAATGTCGCCTGTTTCGCCAGGAAAACCATGTATACAAGGCACGATGAAATCAATGGTTTGATTAGATTCACTTGAGCACAACTGCTTGGTATTGAGATCCAAGTAAACCAACTCACCTTGGTTGGTCATCCAACCTTCGTTTTTTATCTCTACGCGTGTAACGTGAACGTCTTCAATAAGATTTAGTTGTTGTTCGACAAAGTTTGCAGACAATAATGAAATCTCGTGCTCAGAAGAGCCACCGCCGCATAGTAAAAGAATATTTTTAATCATGAATCCATCTTTCCGTGACCTACAAAAGATACTATTTATTATGATAAACCTTTGAAGTGTGACGTACAGTAATTTTAGTGTGAGGAATGTTGTTCGAATAGGATTTGAGCAAATAAATAAGGGAGCTATTCGCTCCCTTATTTGATGTGTTAATTTAATTTGTTAAGTGTTGGGTAAGCTGAGTTTTTGATTGCGTCAATGCTTTTAACAAATGGTCTTAACTGCTGAAATTGAGCTGGCAAAGTCGAAATCGCTTGCTTGGCTTCTGCGCTTGTTGCGTAGTCTCCGTATAAAACTGAGAACCACTTAGTACCGTTTACAACTTTGTAGTTTTCCCAAATTGGCTGACCGTTCTGTGGCAGCTTATTTGCGAACTGATCGACTTTAGCTTGGCTACCCACAGCTGCGACTTGAATGGTATAGCCGAATCGTTGAATGCCAGCTTGCTTTTTACTTGGTGGTACGATCTTAACTGGCTTCGCCTGCTCTTTTGGCGTTAGCTTGACTACTTTCTTTTCTTCAGGCTTTGCCGTCATTTTCACAACAGTTGGTTGTACGTCTTTTTCTACTACAGCGTTTTCAGACGCCATAATTGGTTTAGAGATACGATCTGATTTGTAGTCCTCTCGGTAACTTTCTGAGGTCACATCCGTGATGTAAGTTTCAGATGCACAAGCAGAAAGCAGAACTGACAAGCCGATGATTGCGATTTTTTTCATGAAGTAACAAATGCTCTGGATAAATATTACGATAAATCATGCCGATAGCAGGGCCGTTTATCAAGCATCAAATACAATAATCTGTGATTTTGATGTGATGAATAACACAAACTCCATAAGCATCGTACACATTTTCTGCAATGTCTGGTCTGAAGATGTTTTATCAGTAAATTATTCGTTTATGATTGATATGAAACCGAGAAGCCAACGTGACTTACAAACGGCCAGGAGTCAGCATGAATAAACTACATAAACTCTTTAAACCCAACTCTGTGGCCGTTATTGGGGCATCTCAAAAAGCATTGCGAGCAGGACATGTTGTGATGCGCAACCTTCTACAAAGTGGATTTGGTGGCGCGATTATGCCAGTAACGCCGCGATATAAAGCCGTATCTGGCGTGATCGCTTACCCTGATGTAGCTTCCCTGCCCTATACGCCAGATATTGCAATTTTGTGTACGAACGTTTCACGTAACGAGCAATTGCTTAAAGAGCTAGATGAGAGAGGCACACCGTTTGCGATTGTTATCTCTGATGACCCTAATCCTTTAGATATCTCATCATTGAACATTCGAGTCTTAGGCCCAAACAGCTTAGGTATCATCCTTCCTTGGCACAATTTTAACTGCACGTTTTCCCCTGTTGCAGCTAAACCCGGAAAAATTGCTTTCATCTCACAATCCGCGGCGGTTTGTACCACGGTTTTAGACTGGGCAAATGATAAGAACATTGGTTTTTCTTCGTTCATTTCGATTGGGCGCGGACAAGATATCGATTTTGCAGATTTGCTCGACTATTTGAGTATGGATGGAAACACTGAAGCTATTCTGCTTTATGTTGATAATATCCAAGACGCTCGCCGATTTATGTCTGCTGCGCGCGCCGCTTCACGTAACCGACGTATATTGGTGCTAAAAGCGGGCCGCTCTAAAGAGATGAATACTTTTGAGCAGCAAGACGGAGATACACTTGACGTAATTTACGATTCTGCTATTCGCAGAACTGGTATGTTACGAGTCAGCAATACGCATGAGCTTTTTGCCGCGGTAGAAACACTCACGCATTCTGTGCCACTTCGTGGAGAGCGTTTAGCGATCATCACCAATGGCGGCGGCCCTGCTGTTATGTCCGTTGATACTTTGATTGAACGTGGTGGCCAACTCGCAACGCTTGATGACGCTTCCATTGAGCAATTACAAGCAGTACTTCCATCCAACTGGCGTGCTCGAAATCCAATTGATCTGTCTGGTGACGCAACCCAAAAACGCTATATTGATACCATTAACGCACTGATGAATAACGACTGTGCAGATGCGATATTGATTATGCATAGTCCTTCTGCTGTTTCTGATCCTCTTGAAACTGCTCAAGTCGTTATTAATGCCATCAAATCTCACCCTCGGCATAAGCATTTTAATATCTTGACCAACTGGTCAGGAGAACAAACGTCGAGAGAAGCGCGACTGGCCTTTACTCAAGCAGGCATTCCAACCTATAGAACACCTGAAAGTGCGGTTGTAGCATACATGCACTTGGTCGAATACAGACGAAACCAGAAACAACTAATGGAAACGCCAACGACGGCAGAGCCATTACATTCTGGAAGTGTGAGTTCAGCAAAAGAATGGGTAAACGAACGACTACTGGATAAAAACACAGTTACCTTGGATACGCATCAAACCAGCCCATTATTTAAGCTGTTCGGGTTTAACGTTTTGCCTACGTGGATTGCATCTGACGACATTGAAGCCGTTCATATGGCAGAAAATATTGGATATCCTGTTGCGGTTAAATTGCGTTCTCCAGACATTCCTCATAAATCGGATGTTCACGGTGTTGCTCTAAATTTAAGAAACAGTCGAGAAGTTTCCAACGCAGCGCTATCCATTTTAGATACCGTAAAGCTCAGTTACCCTTCCGCCAATGTACATGGGCTGTTAGTACAAGGGATGGCAAAGCTCGGCAGCGCTGAAGAGCTACGGATTAGTATTGCAGTAGATAAAGTCTTTGGACCAGTGATCTTGCTTGGTCAAGGCGGCTCTGAGTGGAATATCGCCCAAGATGCCGTCGCTGCACTTCCTCCTTTGAACATGACGCTTGCGCGCTACCTTGTCGTTGTTGCCCTAAAGTCTGGAAAGATTCGCCTGCAGAAACACAAAGATGCGCTCGATATTACTGAGTTGTCGAAGTTCTTGGTTCGTATCTCCCAAATGGCAGTTGAGTTACCAGAAATACAAAAACTGGATATCCATCCAGTGCTAGTGTCCGGAAGCGATTTAACTATCCTTGATGCAGATGTCACACTGTGTAAATACGAAGGAGACGCCCAAAAACGGCTAGCGATTCGCCCTTTCCCGGCAGAGTTTGTCGAAACTGTAACGCTTCGAGATGGCCAACCTATCCTGCTTCGTCCTATCTTGCCTGAGGATGAGCCGCTACATGCTCAATTCATTAATAGCGTATCGAAAGAAGATCTCTATAAACGTTTCTTTTCTGAAGTTGGAGAGTTCAACCATGAGGCTTTGGCAAACTTTACTCAAATCGACTACGACCGCGAAATGGCGTTTGTTGCGGTAGCGTTTAATACTGACGGACCGTCTATCATAGGGGTAGCCCGCGCATTGATTACACCAGACAATAGTGACGCTGAGTTTGCTATTTTGGTTCGTTCAGATTTGAAAGGAAAAGGTTTAGGCAAAGTGCTGATGCAGAAAATAATCAGCTATTGCAAAGTTAAAGGCACAAAGCAAATGTCTGGAATGACCATGCCAACAAACAGAGGAATGTTGATGTTGGCTCAGAACTTGGGGTTTGAGATCGATGTCCAGTTTGCAGACGGTACGGCAGATATGGTGCTCCCTTTAAATTGAAAAGCGCAGCATTAGCGATGACTTTTACTTCTTACATTCGATAATCAATGGGAATCTAAGAAGTAAAAGTTACGTTGTTACTTTAGTTTCCAATTCTTTTTTAAGTACTGAATACACCAGGATTTTGCCTCACCCATAGTGTTCCGGCGCCATGCCAAAATAATATCCATCGGCTGTTCTTCAGTGCCTTCGATTCGTTTCAATACACCACTATCAATAAGAGGTTGTGCAATTTGGCTTGGTAATGTACCAATACCTAAACCTGCAGTGAGCGCTTCTACTTTTGCCGTAAAGTTGGTGACGGTCAAGCGAGGCTGTTTTTGAATGATATTAATTGAGAGCGCTGGTTGCTCACGTGCGGTATCTGCAATAGCAATAATCCGATACTTTTCTCGCGCTGCTTCATCGAACTTACCACTACGCTTGTGAACATAGTGATCAGCGGAAGCTACCCAATACATACTCATTTTACCAATTTTTTCTGACTTAACTTCTTGAGGAAGCGTATCCAGTGATGGGCAAATCAGTAAATCAGCTCTCCCCGTATTCAACGACTCCCAGCTACCAGCCAGAATCTCCTCTTGCAGCCTGACTCGAGTTGAGCTGACCTCGGCCAGCGCATCAACCATCGGGAAAAAGTTGGATATAGGAATAATGCCATCGAAGGCAATGGTAATATCCAGCTCCCAGCCATTCGCCAATAACGTTGCATCGTTCACTAACTTTTCACTGGCTTGTAAAATGGCTCTTCCTCTTTCAAGAATAAGCTTACCTGCTTCAGTAAAATGGGCTTTGTGACCAGAGCGATCGAAGATAATAATGTCTAAGTCTTGCTCGAGTTTCTGGATTTGATAGCTCAGCGATGACGGGGCTCTGTCTAACTCATTCGCAGCAGCAGCAAAACTCCCTCTTCGATCAATAGCATCTAGAATATGGAGTGCTTCTAACGTAATTGGACTCTGCACATGGCCTCTCTTAATGTGATATTCATCACATTCGTTGTATTTGGATGAACTTATCAAGAACTAACGACAAATAATATAACATATTGATAACTAAAGACTAGGAATGCTCATAGCCTAAGAAGAAGATTCAATATAAATCAATAAATGACAATGGTAATGATAGTAATTACTATTTAGATCCATTAATATCCGCGTGTTGTTACCTATTATGGATCTAAGGTATTGAAGCCAATGTATAAAAAATCAATTTTGTCAGCCTCCATTTTAGTTGCCCTTTCCCATACTGCTTATGCGGAAGAAGCTTCTAAGTTTGAAGAAGTCGTTGTGTCGGCCACCCGTACCAACCAAACCATAAACACTGTTGCTGCTTCTGTTGCTGTTGTATCAGAGAAAGACATCGAAGAAAACATGGTAAAGGACTTGAATGATCTATTCGAGTATACGCCAGGTGTTACTGTTAATGGCACTCAACGCCAAGGCGTCCAAAGTATTAACATTCGCGGGATGGAAGGTAAACGAGTTAAAATCTTAGTAGACGGTGCATCTCAACCAGGTGTATTCAGCGGTGGACCATATTCGTTTATCAATTCTAGTGCTGTTACTGTCGACCCCGATATGCTAAAGAGTGTCGAAATTGTTAAAGGAGCAGCTTCTAGCCTACATGGTAGTGATGCAATTGGCGGTGTTGTCGCATTCGAAACAAAAGATCCGAAGGATTTCCTCAAAGATGGTAAAGACTTTGGCGGTCAAGCTAAACTCTCTTATTCATCGGAAGATAACTCTTTTAGTGAGCATGTAGCTTTAGCAAAGCGTTTCGGTAATACAGAAACACTTATAGCCTTTACACGCCGTGATGGTGCAGAGCTACAAAATTTCTCTAAGGCGCCTTACGATAACTATTCTGTGGACAACCAAGATTATTACAAAAACGATCTATTGGTAAAACTTCAATCTCAATTGAATGACGCTCATCGCTTGGAGTTCTTGGGAGAAGTTATTTACAACGAGACTGACTCAGAGATCGCACATAAAAGTTACAAAAACTTCAACGCTGAAGACACAACCAAGCAAAATCGCATTGGGCTCAAGCACATTTGGTTTGCAGATGCAGCTATCTCGGATACGATCACGTCCAAGCTTACATGGATTGGTAAAGAAGAAAACGGCGTCTCTAATCGCTTTATCGAAGCCAGCCCTGGTTACCCACCTTACGTACCGCCTAGTGGTGACAACCAACAGAAAAAAGATTACGAATATACTGAAGACAAATTTGAATTCGAAACTCAGTTAGATAAAGAGATTCAAAATCACTATATTGTTTACGGAATATCGTACAAACATAGTGACATCAGTAATACCAATCGCGAGTTTAATTCCGATCCTGGCACGCCAGATACTGTTTACGTTTACACACCGGATGCAAAAGAAGAAAGCTTTGGTTTATTCTTGCAAGATGAAATTTCGCTTCTTAATGACAAGCTAATTCTGACTCCAGGTGTGCGTTACGATTACTTCTCTACTAATCCTTCAAATACTTCTGAAGAGTCATTCGAGAAGTTTAGCGACTCTGCATTAACTGGTCGTTTAGGAGCGACTTACTCTGTATCGCAACCTGGCACGATCTTCGCGCAAGTGAGCCAAGGGTTCCGAGCGCCATCGTTCGACGAGCTTTACTACACTTACGATAATCCGGCTCATGGCTATACCAACCGCCCTAACCCAAATTTGGGATCTGAAAAGAGTTTGTCTTATGAACTTGGTTACCGTCATAACACTGCAGCGTCTGCAACTGAAGTAGCGTTCTACTACAGTGATTACAGTGACTTTATTGAGCAAACGTCATCAAACAATGGTGGTTTAACTGAATTCACAAATATCAATATTAGTGAAGCAAACATTAAAGGGGTTGAGCTCTCTAACCGTCTTGATTGGCATGCCATTGCTGGTCTTCCATCAGGCGTGACAACTCGCTTTGTTGCAGCATACACAGAAGGTGAAGATGGTGATGGTAATCCTTTGAACAGTGTAAACCCATGGAATGCCGTAGCTGCTGTAAATTACGATTCACCAAATGCACTTTGGGGGACAAGCCTAAAAGTAAACTACACGGCTAAGAAATCGAACAGTGATATCAACTCTGATGGTGATAAAGGCGGAATCAAAGACCAAGTTGCTTTGCCGTCTGCGACAGTCGTTGACTTAACGGCGTACTACAAACCAATGAAAGATATAACCATTCGTGCTGGTGTTATGAATCTAACGAATGAAGAATACCATCTTTGGAACGATGTTCGCGGTAAGACTGAGTTAAGTCGAGACAAAACGCAAGCTGAGCGTAATTATAACATTAGTGTTAAATACGAGTTCTAAACCTTAAAAACACAAAAGCCAGCGTAATGCTGGCTTTTTTTATGGCTTTCATTTCAAAAATGTAAAGAAAAGTATGAAAAATGAAAGTTTACTGTTTTGCCATCTCTTTTTTCACCATTACTGCTGCTGCAATGATGAAAGTGATGATCAGACCGAGTTCCATGAACTACCCCAATAGCTATGAGAAAATTTATAACCCAAATTAAGAGTCGGGCATAGTTTAACAGCTCTATATATACTTGCTACCTTTTAACCAGTAATTTACGATTTTTTCCGATTTGGATCAAAAAAGACGCAATCACGCGCCTTTTTGTTACTATTATGTAAATTAAAGATTAGGCATCTGGATAACCTTGAGGGTTAGTAGACTGCCAGCGCCATGTATCGCCAGTCATTTCTTCTAGAGAGCGAGTTGCTTTCCAACCTAACTCATTCATCGCTTTTGATGGATCCGCCCAACACTCTGCAATATCACCTGGACGACGCTCAACAAGTTGGTATGGGACATCTTTACCACTTGCGGCTTCAAATGCTTTCACCATGTCCAGTACACTGTAGCCGTTACCAGTACCGAGGTTATAGATATGAAGGCCAGCTTTGCTACCTACTTTTTCTAATGCAGCAACGTGACCATCGGATAAGTCCATTACATGAATATAATCACGTACGCCTGTGCCATCTTTGGTCGGATAATCACTACCAAACACAGAAAGGAACTCTCTGCGCCCTACCGCAACTTGAGAAACAAACGGCATTAAGTTGTTTGGAATACCTTGAGGATCTTCACCTAGCTCGCCTGTTGGATGTGAACCTACCGGGTTAAAGTAACGAAGAAGTGTAATGCTCCAGTCAGGGTTCGCATTTTGGAAGTCGGTTAAACACTCTTCTACCATTAATTTGCTGCGCCCATATGGGTTAGTTGCGCTAGTTGGAAAGTCCTCTGTGATGGGTACAGAAGCAGGATCACCGTATACAGTCGCTGATGAACTAAATACCAACGATTTAACTCCGGCTTCACGCATTGCATCAACCAATACTAAAGTGCCATTAACGTTGTTGTCGTAATACTCTAAAGGTTTTGCTACAGACTCACCGACGGCCTTTAAACCTGCAAAATGGATAACAGCTTCAATATTGTGCAACTTTAGTGCTTCTACCATCGCCAATTTATCTCTGATATCAGCTTTAATGAAGGTTGGCTTTACACCACATACCTTTTCAATTCGATCTAATACCGTAGATTTACTGTTGTACAGGTTGTCTAGAATCACTGGCGTCATGCCAGCTTCGATCATTTGAATACACGTATGACTACCGATATAGCCCATACCACCCGTAACGAGTACTTTCATTTTATTATTCCTTCTGACGCGAATTGAGTTAGTTTAAAGCTTTGACGTTACGATTTAAACTGTCTCTTGTAATTCGCATCCCATTAATATTGCTTGGCCTTTCCCGGCTTTCTTTGCTTGATACATTGCCGTATCCGCACTTTTTAAAACTCGAGTAGCATCGCGCTCATTTACGCCGACTAATTTTACGCCGATACTAACGCCAACTTTGAGTAAGTGACCTTTGTACTCAATTGGAGCACATATGCTCTCGAGCAACTGTTCTGCTATTCGGGTGACCACTTTTTGATTGGCGGGATTAACCAACATGACAAATTCATCACCAGAAAGTCTTGCGATTAAATCACTATGTCTCGTCGCAGATGTTAGACGCTCGGAAACTTTTTTCAAAACTTCATCACCTGCATCATGACCGTAGGTATCGTTAACTTCTTTAAATCCATCCAGATCGAGGTACAAAACTGCAAATTCGTCACGCAAGTATCCAGAGCGTTGTACTAGTTGTTCCAACTCTAAATGGAACTTAGATCGATTGGCTAACCCCGTTAAAGCATCGTGATGAGCTAAATGCTCCAATCGTTCCATCTCTTTTGCGCCGGAAAGGTCGGTAAGAACAATAACCAGATCATAGAAACCATAGTCTTCACACTTAACGATACGATTGACTCGAGCAAACATCGGTACAAACTGACCAATATGGTTCTTCTCGATAACTTCACCTTGCCAAACGCCATAATTTTCTATCGACTCGATGATACTAGGCATCATTTCCTGTAACTTGCGCCACTTTAGCGTTTGGATGAATGACTTCCCAATAAGCTGATCCACCTCTAAGCCGACTAACTTAGTGACGGCAGGGTTTGCCATCGTAATGACACCGCGATGATTAAGAACAATGAGACCATCTTGGCTGCTTTCAAAAACGCGTCCCGCAACACGTTGCCGGTTTATGGCTTCTTCAATTTCGGTGATATCTTGAATCGAAAACAGTAAGTATTCGTGTGTCGAGAGGCGACGACTGGTTAGGCTCAACTGCTGTTCGTTATCTGCATTTTTGAGGTGAATATCATCGCACTCTAGGCCTCGACTCAGGATCTGACTCAGCTCATTCGGTGTTTTGGTTTTAATTAGATCACGAATATTGGCGTATTTAAGTTCATCTAATTTTTTTTGAAATATTTGCTGGGTCGCCGTATTACAATGAATAACACGTCCGGAATTGTCTGTAATAACTAATGCATGCTGAACAGATTCGATAACCTCTTCTGAAAATGCGCGCTTTTGTTCTAGTGTGTCTAGTGAATGTTGCCGCTGCTTCTCACGTACTGTTAACCTGTTCATCATTTGATTGAAAGATCTCGCGAGCTCTCCAATTTCATCGTTGGCGTAATAGCGTGCTTGATTTTCCGTGCTTCGTCCGTGTGTCACATTCTCTATTACGCGGCTAAGCTCCATAACGGGCTTGAGAACAAGCCTCTCGATACTTATGTAAAAAACTGTGCCACCAGCGATCAGAAACAGAAGAAGTAAAGCGCCATCTTGAAGTAAAGATTGTATGGCTTCTACAATTGGGCGATGAGAAAGCGTAACTCTCATGCTACCAATGACATAGCCATCATGGATAATCGGCTCTAGAACATAAAGAAATTTGGTTGATAAGGCATAGCCTAGAGCGTGCAACCTACTTCTTTCGGTTTGACTTGGAACGGGTGCTAGTGCCCCACTTATCTCCATAACAGCGAATGGTTGGTCATCTTGGTCATAAAGTTTGACCCGCGTTACATTTGGCTGGTTTAAAAAGTTGGCGAGAATAGTTTGAGCTTTTTGCTTGTCCTTTGTTGTCAGCGCATCTTTAATTGAGAAAGAAACATTGTTAATCAGCTTTCTTGTCTGCTCGACCAGTTCATGCTTAGACGATTGGTATACAGTATACGAGGTGTAACCTTTTGAGATAACAAAGATAGCCGTTAAAAAGACCAGAAGAGGCCAAATAAGCTTCGCTCGTAATGACATATATATTCCTGTCGCAGACAACCACAAAAATGACAGAAGAACCATTATGCAATCTATCACCCATGAAGAGCGACAAGATTAACACGATGCTAATGCAAAATAACCTTAAATTCTCAAAAATTGGATGGAAAAGAAACGAAATACCTCAAAATTCGGATCAACTCAAATAACGGCAACATCTTTATGGACTAACGTGATCTTTTTCGTCACCTATCTGCTCAAAAAGCCTCGTTTTCATGATAGAAGAATGAAGTGAGTCACTGAACCTAGATGCATTTTCCTGCATCGTAAACCCATTGCTGGTGTAGAAATAAAACGTATGACATTGAATAAACAGCAACTTACATTGAACTGTGATATGGGCGAGAGCTTTGGCTCTTGGAGTATGGGCGCAGATGAAGAAGTGATGCCCCATGTTGATATGGCGAACATCGCGTGTGGTTTTCATGCCTCCGACCCTAATGTCATGCACGACACTATCACCCTAGCGAATGACAACGATGTTGATATTGGCGCACACCCAGGTTACGCCGACCTACAAGGCTTTGGCAGACGAAGCATAAGCATGACGGGTGATGAAATTACGAACATGGTTATATATCAGGTTGGTGCTTTACAAGCATTATGCCGGGCGCAATACACAGACATCAGTTACATAAAGCCTCATGGTGCTCTATACAACGACATGATGAAAAGTGATGCGATATTTAGAGCGGTAGTAAAGGCGGCAGCACTGTTCAAAGTACCGTTAATGATCCTAGCTTCACAGGAAAACGAAAAATACTTAGAAATCGCAGACGATTATGATGTTCCCTTGCTATTTGAAGCATTTGCAGATCGTTTATACCAAGATGACGGCTTACTGACTCCTAGAACACAGCCCAATGCCGTGTTAAAAAGCGAGCACGCGATACTTGAGCAAGTCCGGACCTTAGCTGACTCTGGGCGTGTCAAAACCGCTTCAGGCGGTTACATATTATTGGAAGCCGACACAATTTGTGTTCATGGTGACAATGAAGAGTCGATCGCGCTGATCCAAAAGATCCGCCAAAGCCTATACGCTGGAGGAAATTAATGCATAAAGAGAAATTTAATATCTCTTTGATCTCCGAGTGCAGTATTTTCATTAAGTTTGATGAGAGTATTTCTGAAAATGCAGTCGGAGAGCTTGCTCGCAGCATAAGAGAAACTTTCGCTTCAATTGTTATGAACGTTGTCCCCTCCTATCAAACTATTCTCGTTGATTACTTACCTTTTCGAATCAACGAAAAGAACTTAGTCAATGAGCTGCAACAAATCGTGAGCCAGTTTGATACTCAATCACTTAAGCTTTCCCAGCCGAATCACATTACTATCCCTGTATATTACTCTGAAGAAACCGCGTTAGATCTATCTCGTTTTCAAAAGCGAGGTCTGTCATTAGACGATCTTATTACCCTGCATACGAAAACCGAGTACGCGGTTTCTGCAATTGGATTTGCTCCAGGCTTTGCATTTCTCTCTGACGTTGATACTCAATTGCACATGGCAAGGCTTGCCACACCAAGAACTCAAGTGCCGGCCGGAAGTGTAGGAATCGCAGACTCTAAAACGGCCGTCTATCCATCAGATAGTCCTGGCGGATGGAACATTATTGGTAAAAGCCCGCTTGCGCTCTTCTCCGACTCTCCTCCTTTTATACCGTTTGAAGTGGGTGACAAGGTCACCTTTAATGCTATTTCAAAACAAGAGTTTATCGATTTAGGAGGCGTACTATGAGTTACGGTGGATTACTGGTGGAAAAGCCAGGGCCGCTCTCTTTAGTTCAAGACTTTGGTCGTTTTGGATTAGCGCATGTCGGTGTGACTCAAGGTGGGCCGGTCGACGACTATGCTTACAGCTGGGCCAACCATTTGCTTGGTAACGTAGTCAATTGCGTTGCGATTGAAATTACTTTGGGTAACGCTTGTTTTATTGCCTTGCATAACTGCCACCTTGCTATATGTGGCGGTGATTTAAATGCAAAAATAGATGGTGAACCTATTTCAAATTGGTCCGACTTTACGTTGAAAAAAGGACAGAAGCTTCAGTTCGGAGTCGCAAGAAATGGACTCCGCTCCTACCTGGCGGTTAAAGGTGGATTTAATGTTGCTCAGCACTTAGGAAGCGCATCGACCGTCTTGCGAGAATCTCTAGGTGGTTATGATTCAAATGGTGGCGCTTTGAAAGCTGGCGATATTCTTCCCTTTGTCCCTCATAACTTACCGAAACGTAAACCAAGGCAAATGACGTTTCGCTTTAAACCAGATTACAACTTACCCATTAAGCTGAGAGTGATTGAAGGCTATCAGAACGAGGACTTTGATGAAGACGCTCGCCAAGCATTTTACAACAAAGCATTCATCATCTCCCCCAATTCGAATCGCATGGGCTACCGTCTTGAGGGCAATAACATTCGTCCACCTTACGAAGGCGTCCTATCAGAGGGAATTGCATTAGGTTCAATTCAAGTACCTAGCGATGGTAACCCTATTGTGCTGCTCAACGATCACCAGACTATTGGCGGGTATCCTAAATTTGGCTGCGTAGCTCGTATTGACTTACCTAGACTGGCACAGGCGAAACCCGGACAAAAAGTCAATTTTGTGAAAGGAGATAGACTAGGCTTGCAAGAAGTATGGTGCCAATGGGCTCAGTTTTTTGGGTATTAATACAACCACTGAGCCCAAACACAGCCGATTATGCAGGCATACCATAACGCACTGCTAAAGCTTGTGGATAGCCTCGCTCTTGAGTGAGTTTAATCGCGTACTGCTCGACCTCTTGTTCAGACCACTTCACAGCGACCGGATGCTGTGTTTCCACATTTTGGTTAGGATCGATGTCAAACCAGAATTGAAGCATTTTTTGCGCTGCGAGTAGTGTCGATGACGCTTTTACCACCTCTATTCTCGCGTAGTGGTTATCTTCAAAAGTCACATCTGCCGCTCTGAGTACTGGATCTGTTCCGGGAATTTGCTGAGCGCCAAATAATGCTTTTCCTCCTTTTACAGCAGAGTGATAGTCGGGAATAAACTGCGCCATGTGTTTGATGGCGTTGTTCGTTCGCTCTTCTAACACTTCTTCTCTCCAGCCGTTACGGATCTTCGAGAGTAAAGGCATAGGCAGTTCAGGTTGAGCAGATGAGTTCGTGCTCTCCACTAAACCATCTTCAAACAGCGTGATTCCTTTTGTCATACCATGAAGTTGAAAGTAACCATCGCCATAAGGCGTCAATTGAGCCATTCCTTTATCGGTTCCACGCGGGCCATGAAAAATAACTTCTGGCCATTGTTGTTGACAGTCTGCCCACCTCGTAACGTAAGCGGCTTTAAACTCCACCAACCTGTCACGCTTGGCACCAACTGTGTTGTCAATTGAGCCTGTTTCAAAGCCACACGCGTTAACCAAGTAGTCGCATGTCATCAGGTAATCGATACCTTCACGTTCATAGCCAAGTTGCCAGTGTTCCCCCATCCAATCGGCTTGCTTAAACGTTGCTTGTGTGAAGACCGAAGCATTAGGAAGCGTATCTAGTGTTAAGTTGGCAATTGCGGCGAGGCGAAAAACACTCCAACCATATTCTTGAACTGCGACAACAGGATACTTTAGCGCTTCAAGATCAGCATGTTGAGCAAAAGGAATGCACCACTCATCGAAGTTTGTAGGATGACTTGGTTGAGTACGTTGCGCGAGAGCTTCTAGCTCCGCTTTTGAATACAGTTTGTAGTATTCGCTTGGCTCGCCGAGCACTTTATTCCTCTCATCTTTATCAACGAGCGTCTGATAAGCACTTTTCACAACCTCTAATCGCGGAATTAGTGTGGATGGGTCTCCACCATCGGAATGAGGAACCGCGATGATTGTCGGACGAATATTCAGTGAAAGCGGATACAGGCGAACAGTATCAATAGATTGTGCTAACAAGTCTAAGCATTGTTGCTCGGAAATCTCTCGATATAAATTACCACCAGCATGCAAATGACAAATGGGTGGACCATTTACTAGTGATACGCCCTTCTCTATTACGGAAACTTTAAAACCCAGCTCCGCAAAATGAATTGCTGCTGTTGCACCTGCTACACCGCCACCAACAACAGCGATATGCTTATCTTTATAACTTGGAAACTCAGACTTCATTGCTTCACTAAAAATTTTATAAGGAAAATTCTTTACTAACGGTGGATTCTACTCGTGTTTGGACTTGATTAAAATCACAAAAAGTTCATGGGTTTGCGAAATATCCAACATCGCCTGTAAAGTGCATTAAAGTAGAAAAAATTTGCGAAAAAGTACTTGACGACATGGTTAAGAAGACACTTTTTTGTGTCTATGTGAATAAGAATTTCACTGTAAGACCCATGGCGCAAAGCCTGCAGAAACACCCCACTTTTTACACCATTTAGTTATCCCAAAAGTTATCCACTGTTTTTGTGGATAACTAAAATAAAAGTGTCATGGAGTGTTCCAAATTTGATAACACTCGCTGCGATTAAGTGTTTACTGGCGTTAACAATCTTTTCAACAAACTCATCACTACAAGTGCCAACGTAACAAATGTTGCAAGCGGTAAAGCTATCCACAATTCGGGGTTCTCAGATAAGTAAAACACGTGCTTTCCGGTAGGTTAGCATGATTATCTGGATGATATACACATGTCATACGTCTTGTCATACACGAATGGTTCAAATTACCTAATAAAAAGAGGAAGATTTTTTTATATTTCTATCCGTTGCGAAGGGAAAATTTTTAGGAAGTCACTTAAAACCGATATACTACCGATTGCTCAAGAGATGGTAGAAAATGTATTAATCGAAACAAGGAGAATTGGGAAAATGTCTGTAGAGTTGTTAAAAGCGATAGTTGATGATCAGATTGATACAGCCATAGAAGCAGCAACAGCCGTGCTATACCCTCGTTCTTTACAAGGTAAGGCAGCTATCAAAGCTCACTACAAGCAGACTATAGGCGCGACCTTACACAATATGCAGGTAGAAGATGCAGAAGGAATGGCAAGCGAAGATCTAAGCCAGCATTACAAACATGTGCCTACTTTTAGAGAATCACAGGTTGATAAGCTTCGCCGACCTTCGAATTTACCTCAAGCAGATGAAAACGATTGTGGTTTAGAAGAACATTATGAACAGCCTACCCAAGAGTTAGGACTACTCGATATATATAAAAAATCGATTGCTAACGCTCTAGCAAATGATGACCTAGTTACGGCTCACAACAACCTAGCTGCTTTAAAACAAAGTTTTGAGATTGGTACAGCGTCACAAACTGAGTTAGTAGATTCCCCAACCACACCGACTTTCAAAGAAGCCTTAGATCAATATATTCATGATAAATCGAGCAACTTGTACATTAATAAAAACAAACCTGTTAGTAAGAAAGCCTCAGATGAAAAGATTAACTATCTGTCAGGTTTAATTCTGCACTTGTGGAAGGATAAACCAATCGGAGACATCAACGGTAAGGAGATTGATAGAGCTTTCAGGTTGTATAGCCAGTTCCCTTTAATCAAACACAACCCTTGGAAGTCGATGACCCTTGAGGAACGCATAGAAGCAGCAGAACAAGGCGACGTTCCAGAAGGTGAACGTGTAGGTAAAACACTAGGTAGGATTAAAACGGCTGTTAATTTGTTTTTTGACCACTTTTGGCGTTTGGCTGTGATAGATAACAATCCAGTGAAAGATATGCGCTTTAATGACTTTGTTGGAGGTGGTGAACGTGGTTCATTTACAAAAGCTCAGTTGAATGACTTTCAAACCTTTGCAACGAATAATGATTTAGATGGTTTCAAAGTAGCGATCCTTCTTCAAATGTATAGTGGGATGAGGAATAGTGAAATCTCTAACATTCAACCAGAAGATATTAAGACTGAGCAAGGTGTTGATTACATACATGTAAGAGGAACTAAAACCGTCAATGCTGAGCGTTACATCCCTATTCACTCTAAGCTAAAAGAGTTCGGTGTGGTCGACTATATTAAATCAGGTGGTGAAATATACACCTCTCAAAGCATCACACAACGTTTTAATCGTTTGATGCAATCTCTCAGTATGTCTAAAGAAGATAGCAAAGGCTTACCACTAAGCTTTTACAGCTTTAGACATAACTTTGCTTCTGGTTTGGCTTCTGGTGGTGTTTCAGAGCTTCACATTGAATGGTTAATGGGTCACAGCCATACAGGAACAAAACAACGTTACATAGATAGAGGTGTTGAACACGTTCCATCATTAGCCGAGAGTATCAATTGCTTAAGCTATGAATTCATGTAGGACTACAGGCGGCAACATAGCCGCCTTATTTACCTTTTAAGTTTGCACCTCGCAGCGTTTGCCAGTGTACAAAGGTGCGGGATCTGATTGTGTCTCGTTATCGGGTGATCTTGAGATACACGATAAAAACCTTCACCACATTCACAACGGTATTCTACGAGCAATGCAGATTTTAACTGTCGTGTACAATGGCTCTCAGTAAGTTTCATATTGACACCCTCACTTGCTCAAAATGCTAGGATATACCATCACTGTATTTATATACAGCATTCATTTATATTGAAAGCGTTTCGGATCTTTGTGAGAGTAACGTGTTTAACCTGAAATTATAATTAAGAGGGGATTAAAAGTGCCAAGTAAACAAGCAGAAGAACAGCATAGTAAACGTGATTGGCATGGTTCACACCTTGATTGGACCTTTTCCCCTCGAGCTTTTAGGTGGTCAGGAGAGTGTATCTACGGGGTGAATTTTCTACCTATTGCTACTGAGTTGAGAGCATGGATGCTTCAGGAAGGTCATCTATCCCTGTCACCGCCTAAACAAGCTCCTGAAAATGGAGGCTTCTATAACCCATATACGAACAGTGCAGTTACCCTGTCATTACTAATGAGTAAAGTTATTAACGAAGCTCATGATTATGCTCATGAAGTAGATCCGACCTGTGACGAGATAGAAACAGAGATAGAGAGGATTCGTTTATATAATGAAATTCTTCTGTATTCTGCAAGGATATGTGAGGTTGCAATTAAACAGCTTCTTTTTTGTACTGAGTTCCCACAAAAACTATATGGGCGAATGGCATTAGGGCAATTGCTTGAATCCCCCTGTCCAACCTGTAAACCATCGAAGGGTTTGAAAGGTCATCCTGTTTCTATGGTTGGTTCTTTGGCACACCCTTACCATTTATGTTTAGAGTTTGAACATTGTGCAATGGATCATATGAACCTTGTAAATAAACTAAGAAACTCTGAGGTAGCCCACTCGGATATTCAAGAGTTAAATATACGGACTTCCGAATTATCTAGGTTACAACTTAAAGAAGAAACTACGGACATACTTAGCGATTTTGCTCACATGCTTTCCCATGTTGAGAAGCTGGAGCAATGCATATTTCAAGACTTAGTTACTAAAGGTGAGTACATTAACCAGTTGAAGTTTAATGGTTTAAAAGCTGAAGACTGTATTTTTAGGTTAGTACCTGGAGAGGAATTGGTTTATGAAAGCTCCAACAAATAACTTCCCTTAGTTACAAGAGTACTTGTAAAATGCCATGAAGTTACACACAGATACCTGTAGCTTAAACCTTGCTACAGGTACTAAAAAGGAGCCAATTGGCTCCTTTCGGTAATAGATTCAAAAACAATAAGCGATACAAAATCCAGATTTGATACCATAGTGCATAATATGGCTAAGTATTAAAAATAGGTGTTAAATCCTCTAGTTCGGATTCATCATAAAGCTCATCATCAACCTTTAACCTATCTCTTAATGGATTATCGGGGAAGTTTAATTGTGGAAATGGATTGTCATGCTTTTCAGGTGAGAACCCAATAATGACAATCTCATTTAAGTTACCCTGCCATGTGTAATGAATCGCGGGGCCAGAAGTTGCACCAAGAGGGTTTTCTTGGTCTATCTTAGTTGAGGTAGCACTGGAGACATTCGCCCAAGGTCCACAGTGGTAGTGCCACGTGTCATAATCTGAATAGCTACCATCATTTTCTACGTTCCTACCTATTAAAGTCTCACCTTTCAAGACGGTTTTAGCGAAATTAGTTATTCTAGAAAAGTGAAGCCTATCTTGAGGATTGTTTTGAACGTCGAAGGTGGCGAAATCTTTAAAGTAGGCAGTGTTCGTAACACCACGGAAGAAGTCAATGTGAAAATGAACTTTGTCTACTGGCAATTTGGGCTTCCTGTTAAGTCAAGCCAAGTTCCTTTCTAACAGCATAAAGCTTTGCTAACATCACCGACTCAATTTCGTTGTCGGTCATATCTTTGCTCAACGAGAATCCAACACATTCGCGAGAAATTGCGCGCTTGTTTAACTCTTGTTTTACAGTAACTTTGGCATCGGTCGTCTGTTTTTGCATAATATGCGCCTTTCTAACTGGACTGTCAAATTTAAACAGATGTTATTCAATATTACGTTATGTCGTTGCACTAATCAAATAGTAAGTATTTTTGTGCGATATTTATAAAAATCACTGGGCTTATGTGGTTCTAACAAGCACCAAATCTAATAACACACTTCTCACTAACGAAAGAAGGTAGATATGTTGCTTTAATTACTCTGTCCAAACCCCATTATGATCTCACAGCCAACAACCTTTTCTTTGTTGTAGAGCTTCACAGCTTCATCAAATGCCTGTGTGAGTTCTTTTTGTATTGGTGGCGAAAATGGTAAGCCTGAATTTTCAACATAATGCTGTAGTACAAAAATCAAATGATTGAACCCACCAGTTTTTAGAACGCTAAACAGTGTTTCATGCTCAGTCAGAAGAAATCCAAACAAAGCTTCTGAAGTATCGGTAGAGGTTAGGCTGATTAATGGACAGTATACCCCTTTCTCTTGGATCTCTTCTTCACTGTAACCAAGGTGTGTTAAGTATCTGTATAACAGTGAGATGTGCTCACCAATAAATCGAATTTGCATAGTACACCTCTCGATTAAAGTTTAGGGAGAAGAGAAGATTTACTATCTTTTGGTGCTGTCTTTTCTGCTTCTTTGACAGCTTCAAGAGCTAAGACAATCTGCTCGCTGTCTTTGATAGATTTTTCTAAATCTGTAACCAGTGATAAGGCCATTTGAACCGCTTTCAATTGGACTCCTGAAATATCCTTGTTCTTACCTGTGGCAGCGTCGAGGATAACCTTTGTGAGCTTTGGGAATGCTTTCGTGAGATCACCTAAGCTTTTATTTTTCTGCGTAATCAGGTCTAGGATTTGATCTAGTTGCTGGTCAAGAATTCGCTGGTTTGTGTTTTTTGGTTGAACTGGGATGTTCACTGTTACGGCTGACATTGTGTTACTTCCTTATTTTTATAGTAGGTTGGCTTTTGCGTAGAGTTCGTGAGATTCGATCTTTAGTAACTTCACTGTGTCTTTGAATCGACTAGAAATCTTGTAAACGGTTGTTAGTGTCGGGGATGAGTTGTGTACCTGTGGCTGAAGTTCTACCACTTGCTTAGGTGTTAGGTTCAAACCTAATAACCAGACTGTGAAAACCGTACTCTCTGCGATCCTTGGTGTATCACCTATCAATGAGAATGTAAGAGTTCTTAAATCTGATTGAATTAATTCTGCAAGGTGTTGTTTTGCTGTCATTGGGATACCTTGATGTGCTGAAATATCGTGTAAAAAGGTGTGCTGCTTACTTTTGTGTAAATACGCCAATATTTAATATAGTTTACTTATATTTCAGTATCTTATAGTTATTTTTGGTGTACTGCTTAAAATTGGGGTATTTGGACTAGTTCGGGAAGGATAGAAATATTTCTATATGTCTAATTATACCATAAACAACATATTTATTCTTATAAATACGCATATTTATGAAATTAAATTTGACACATAAGCATTTAAAATATTGGCTCTGGTGTAGATATGGCAAAATATCTAAATGGATAGATAAGGTAATGCTGGCAAGGTTTTGAAGTTCAGAATTGAGAGATCGACTCACTGAGCACAGCACACACGCCCAGATTTGAAAATCGTAGAAATGTAGAAATATTTATGCGCTTTACCTGCATACAGAAGACACTCTATTCAAACACCCCACTCTATGTACGTCCGTACAAGCACACACAGCCGCTTTAGGACAACTCGATGCAAGTGCATTCTTCACACAATTAACCTTCTCTCAGAAGCGTACATAAGCTTTAAACACTACCCTTTGCAACGATGTTGCAGCTACAATACATTGTCACTGTGTGACCAACATAATTTCATTTAACAATACAAAAATTATTATGTGCGCACCAAACCACAATCATACACCAAGCCTTATACAGTAAGGGATTCGAGCGTTTTACTACCGTAATAATAACATTTCAAGTGCGCGATAGATCCATTATGTTAAATTAGGCCATTCTAATATGTATGAATTGAGGTTGAACGGTGTATTTTCGATAGTTTTCTATCTTTAAAGTTGGGAGTTTTGAACAAGAAAAGTTTGAAATTATTTGCACTATATTGGGGCATTGCAAAAACAGGTAGCTTTGTATAGATACCTCACCAACATCGTATATAAAGATAAATTAGAATTTACTAATTCATTGTTCATTATCCCTTGTCCTCTCAGCACATCCTAATCAACATTAACACAATCACACCAATTCACCGCTAAAACGCTTCTACTGGCTACACAGAAGCATTTGCACACCAATTACCCCACACTCACACATCCAGTGCACAAATCGACTTAATATCGGAGTATTTGCATTTATATTGCACAAATGGGTTATATGCATTTATTGAATTATTATTCAGCATTGATTGTTACATTTTTGGTAAATTGATTACCATTTATGAAAAGTTTTAATCTGTGGGGAAGAATGGATAGAGAGGTTTGTTAAACACCACCAATGGAAATTATTAAATCAGAGAGTGGTGCTTATGAAGTTTATTTATTGTGCTTATCTTCCATGAACTTCTTTTGTACCCGAGTAACTATAATCTTCGCTTTTTCTTCTTCTAGCTCGGTAAATGTATCAGGGTGATCATATAGAAACTGTATCGAACCATCTTCATTTACTTCATGGTCATTAAACAGTAATCCTTCTATATAATCCTCCTGTGATTTTAAGAGTTTATTCATTTCATCCATGTCATGCGCTGCAGCAGGATTAATCTTTCTAGCAATACCTTTGGGAATATCCATAAACCGAGATCCTAATCAATTGACGTTAAGAGACTAGTAGCATAGCACAGCATTTACAACTTGCTCAGTTTTTGCACCTTACAGCACCGTGAGGATCTTTCTTACAGATTGATCCATCACTACCCCTCAAGTTTCCGTGAGCATCTTCTCGCCACGTATTACCCTTGTTATCCCTAATGATTCCGTTTGAATCAGTCTTATATATTGAGCCGTCTGAACCTCGTATAGCTCCATGAGCGTCAACCTTATACGTTGTTCCGTCCGATGATCTAACAGTGCCTTGTGCGTCCGTCCTGTACCTTGTCTCTACCCCATTGGAGTCCTTACAACGTGTTATTCCTATCGCATCGGTTTTACAGATGGTTTCTGCTTGTCCTGTAGCCGTAAGTAAGCACATAGCAGCTAGTAATAATCGTTTCATGGTGATGTCTCAGCGTTGAACAGAGTTAACGATATTGAGTATAGCAATTAGTAGGTAAAGTAAACGCTTCAAAAAAAAACGTGGGGGCTTATTTCTCAAGAAGGTAGATATATCAATAGTTATAGATTAACAGTTAGACTCTATATAAGTGAGTTAGTAATTGGAAGTATTAGTATTGAATGAGAGAGAGAGAGATTAATAATAACATTAGAGTTAATAATCAATTAGCTGTAAGTAATAGTACGAAATCATAACCTCACAAAAAAAACGGGGGACTTCTGAGACTCAAAGCTAGGTATATCAATACATATGAGACTATGACTAGACTCTATATAAGTGTCTTAGTTAAGTTAAGTTAAGTTAAGTTAAGTAATAATATATATAAGTCTTAACTATAGATTCATTCGTGTCATCTCTAACAAACAATTGTGAAATTATTGAAATTAAATAGGAGAAATATTACATGAACAAAGAAATGCAGATTTTTGATTACGATGGTATGAAAGTTGAAACTATCATGTGGGAGAATCATAAAGGTAAGGTTGTTCCTTTCATGAAGGCTGAAACAATTGCTACCATTCTTGGTTACAGTAGTACACAAATGGCTGTTAAGAATTGCAAGAACCAAGTTAAACTTTCAATGCTAGATTTACAAAAATCAGTATCAATCTCTCAGATTGAATCCAACGAAATCAGTAACTTAGGTAAGCAAATCACACCTTATCAAGCACTAATTAAGGAAGGTTACTCTCACGGAGAAGTGGTTGTAAAGAAGGTGTGGATTGATGAGTTTGATATATACCGTCTTGTCATGAAATCAACACTGCCTGCTGCAGAGAGATTCCAAGATTGGGTATGTGAGGAAGTGTTACCTAAGATCCGCCAAGATGGGATGTATATTGCTGGTGAAGAGAAAGTTGAATCTGGTGAGATGTCGATTGAAGAAATGACATTGAAAGTGCATGAGTATTTGCAGAATAAGGTGAACCGTCTTACTCTTAACGATTACTTTGAAATCAATAGCTTACCCACCCTCGCTTGACAAACTATTTTTAGATGGTAGATTGGTAAGTATAGATGGAGACAAAAGTCAACTTGAATAACTTAAAAAGCGACATTAGTCACAAACAGTTGTTGACAATCATTCTCATTTAGTGTTATTATATAAGAATAGTAATTCAGTTTACTACTCTAACATCCAGATCGTCCCCGATCACCTTACCACCTCACAATCTAATTTATACACTACGTGCTGAACTTGTTCAGAACCACACGTTGGTGGTTTTCTCGTATCTGCAATATAAGGATTTTTAATATGACATACAAACTACCAGATGAAATTAAGTTAAACACGCTCCCACTCATCACACAATTGCAACTACGACGCTTAATGAATGGAGAGACAACACCAGCTAATGTGAGTCAACGAAAGGCTGTTCGAAATAAAGAAGGTAAATTCAGTGAGGCTATTCATTATGGGTTGGCTGTGTATATGTTTAGGTTGATTGAAGAATTTAATAATAATATTGGAGAGGGGGAATAATGCAATGTACTAAAACCGATATTCAACGGATTGTTGAGTCTTACTCAGCCCACAAAAACAAAGACATGTTCCTAGAGCAATTGATGCTCACAGGTGGCAACCCTAAGCAGATTAATAAGTTTCTGCCTGATACCTATAAACAACAGTTCACCAAGCATTTCAACCACTGCCAACACATGGCTTATGTATTGAGTGACGGATTTTGTTTATAAAATTTCTGGGGGCTTTTTCAGTCACAACCCAGATAGAACCTACATTCCAACGACAAAACAAAGGAAACATCAAATGTATATAAAGCACGACTTTAATGCAGACCAGTTTGCTTTCTTACTCCAGTTAGCGGAGCAGAACAATACGAGCATTAAGCGATTTGTCGAGAACCATTACAAAACTATCTTATCCGATCTCATGGAGCACAATAATAATGATACACAGCCAATTTCAGGAGATTGTCACTAAGTACGATCCTGATTTACCAATACCCTACTTTAAGTTTAAAGACCAAAGCTTTATTCGAGCCAACAGCTATCAAGCGAACTTGCAACCGTACACCAACAAAGCAACACAACCCGTTTATAACCAACTGATTCAATCTCTCTCCCCTGAATTTTCTACAGTTCGAAGAGATAAGAATAAAAACCCTCTACCTCTTTATGATCTGCAAGCGCAGATAATTACTTACATTGGTGCGTTAGCTATTAAGAATGGATACACAGCAATCAAGTTCCCGTTCAATAAAAACTATTACAACACACTGAACAGTATTCAAAACCGAATGGATACTAACGTGATCAGTTACGAACATACGATTGAGTTTGTAAATCGACTAGTGACCAATGGATACATGGTAAAGATTAAAGGGGCAAAGTATCAGAAAGACCATGATAGAAGCCATTCAAGTGTACTGGTATTCACTGAGAAGTTTTTAAAACTGTTCGATGGTGTTTATCTCAAAGCGGTGAAACCTCAACACAACTGGTTTGAACTACGTCTACGCAAACAAAATAAGATAGATGTTAAGACCGTTGTCGCCGTAAATGATGAGATCAGCTTTACCAATTCTAAGATTTATAAACGTGCTATCACCAATCTAAACAAGTTGTGTATGGAACAACCGATCACAATGAATGGGTTTGCTTGGCAACCTCAATTTCAAGCCGTTGGTTTGATTGATATTGAAGAAGATATCAACTCTTGGGATCGAGATATGGGAATGCGTATTTATGGTGGGTCATTCCAGTGTGAACCAAGCGGTAAGCTTAACAAGCACAAAGAGCTAAACTTAGGTCGTCAGACATTACGTATCAAATACAATGACACGGTAGAGGCGGATTATTCAGGAATCCATATTTCGGCGGCCTATATAAAATCTGGTGAATACTACAACCCAGAACTAGACATGTACGCCCTTCAGTTTACTGATTTTATCAATGATGGTTATGACGCTGACCAACTTCGTCAGCTTACCAAAATGTCAGTAAACATGATGTTCAACGCTAAAAATGATGGTGATGCAAGAGCAGCTATCCAAGCAAACTACAACAAGCTGAAAAAAACCGAATATAACAGTATTCATAATCTTAACATTCTTGGTCTGATGGATGAGATCAAGCGTATGCACTCTCCTATTGCACACTTATTTTGTAGTGATCTTGGTGTCAAGTTACAAACCATTGATTCAGAAATTGCTATCCGTGTGATCGACCACTTCACAAAGAAAGGTGTGATTTGCTTACCTTACCATGATTCATTTTGTGTTGAGGCTCAATACAGAGAAGAACTGATCGAAGTAATGGAAAAAGCTTGGAAGAAAGTTTTAACCAAAACAGACTTGTGCAAAATCAAAGTGTCCTTACACGATCAAGGGATTACGTATCAAGCGAAGGTTTTTGAAACTGTAGACCGATATGTGTTCAAACCTACGGAGCAATTACAACCGGAATTCGAAACTATACCGGATATAGCCTACCGTGATGATTTGAGTCGAGCACATGAGGAAGAACTCGAAGAGCGTGAAGATTATGATCTATGGATGGAAACAACTACAGAGCAAGAACGCCGATTATTTGTAAACGGTGCGGTTCAAAATCTGTTTGATTGGACAGAGTTAGCGGTTAAATGGCAACGGTCAAAACGTGATTTAACTCCATTAATGCTAACAAACAGAGATAATCTACCTATCCCCTTTTAGCGCAACGCTAACACCAAAACTTACCTAGCTACCATAGACTACACTGAAATAAATCTGATACATGCTTTGAGCACAACGTAGGCACTCTAGTGAGCTTTGAAAATGTACCAAAAACAACACAAGAGGAAAATTTTATGAACACTGAATTTCACATTTTAAAACCAGAACAAGATCTTAATACATTATTCATCACACAATCTGAAGCTGTAGCGGAAAAAGTATTTAAAACTTCAACCGTACCTTTACAAATCGCTAGCTTACCAATCACTAATGAAGACACACTAGAACTTGTTGAGTATTTTGATGGTGAATGGATTGACCTTCACGATTACAAATACCCTTGTGAAAAGAATGGTAATACATACACATATGACATTTTATCAAATGAAGAGTTTCTAGGACTTCTTGTTATGCACCCAAATATTATTAACAAAATGTTCACCATTGATTACTACCAAGATTGTGAAGAAATCACTGAAGAACTAGAGCAAGAATTGTATAAGTTTTTCCTTGAAGAACTGTAAGAAGGCTAAAACTCTCCTTAATACTCTCTCTGCACCACCTTAACACCCATCTAAATAAAACTAATACATCGCCCTCTATACGTGCTTAATCGCTTGTAGGCGCGTTCTCGCACGTATATAGGGCAGATATAACAATAAGGAAATCATAACGTGAAGAAATACCGAATTAAAGCGATCAGAAAGAGCCGTAAACGTTTCAACTATTCATTATTAAATAAATAAGAGGTGAATATGGAAAATCTTCAAGATAAATACACTCGCGCTCTCAACAATTTTGAACCAGAACAGAGATCGAAGTTTTTAGAACTTGTTGAATCCGCATTGCATGAGTTTAAGCAAAACCTTGATTGTGCAGCTAGTGAGCTTGGTGTAGACATCATACAAAAACCAATCTTGTTACCATTTGGTAGTTCTCTTGCAAAGTCCAAGATGCGCCTCATTTTTTATATAAAATCAGAACAATTTATGCAGCCACTAAAGATAGATGTCGCTTTAACATCTTACTTATACAAACAAGAAGAACAACGGAACTTCTACCTTAAAAACGTGATTAGTAGGTATATTGATAGAGAGTTGAAGATAGGAAACAAACCGAAGCACAAACCTCTTCATGTAAGATTCAATGAGATGCTAACAACGTTTAGAAAAGGAGCTGCAATAAAACCAAACCACTTAGAAACATTGAGTAAAGTTAATAAAATTGTACGTAACCATAGTTTAAAGGTGTTTGGTAAGAGTAACACCGAACCTACGATATGGGATTATTGTTACTCAACAAAGATAGGTCTTAATGAGGTTGTAAATATAATTAAAGATGCTGATTAAAATACATAACACCTATCACAATAAAATAGTAAAGTAAATATTTTTATTACATTATATGTTGTATTTTAAATAAGGTAATGTTATAATGGTTGTATAAGTTAATGTTCTTGCCGAATCAATACTTATGTTACTTCAAACAATCACTAGTTAATAATCCTCCTATTATTTTGGTGATTGTTTTTACTCTCGAATTGTAATAAAACATATTACATAACACTCCCCCGATTAAACTAAAACCTCTTAGCTTATCATATTAAGCATTAATATCTATTATCAATAATGGAGGCTAAACAATGCCTAGAAAACGTCTAATCTATGAAGATTCAGAAAGTTTATTAAAAGAATTGATTGAAGGAACTCGAACACTTAACAGTGCTTATCTTTTAAAATTCAGAAGTATCTCTGTATATAATGACATCGACCAACATAATATTATTAGTGATGCCATTTCGTTATACCTTGCATCTAAGAAGATAAAGAACCTCAAGTTCTAACCATCCTAAAAATAAAAACAATACTGGAAAGCAAAACTATGAAGTGGCTTTGTTGCTTAATTCGATGAGAAGACATGGTAGCCCCATGTTGTTCAGTTCTTAAACAACATACTGAGTTTCAG
>NZ_JAWOVZ010000015.1:0-115649 GCF_033340175.1 Vibrio sp. 1557
AAAACTGCTTTGATGCGGTCACGCACTCGACCATCACGAGTTGAATCGTGCATCTCTTCGAGCTGTTGTTTCTGTTGTGGAGTCAGTGTAATTTTCATGGTTCGTAGCATGATCCTGCTTTAAGGAAAAATCAAGCACCTTCAATGATCACGGGTATAACTGTGAGTCATTTTTCATCAGTCCCTTATAACGCGTTTTGATGAACCCGAACTGGCACTTGATGATGCGAAATGGGTGTTCCACTTTTGCACGGATACTGGCTTTCAGGTATTCAATCCTGATGACAGTTTTGTTCTTACGGGGATGCTTTTTCAATGCGCGAATTTTGCTGGGGCGCTCGGCGATTAACCATTCCACATCAGCGTCTTCCAGCTCTTCCCGTTTCTGTGCGCCCTGATAACCGGCATCGCCGGAAACGAATTCCTCTTCACCGTGCAGCAACTTATTCAATGGGTTTAGGCCATGTTCGTTGGCGGCAGTAGTGACTAGCGTATGGGTGAGACCGCTGTTGGCATCAACGCCAATATGGGCTTTCATGCCGAAGTGCCATTCATTGCCTTTCTTGGTCTGATGCATATCTGGGTCACGTTGTTTGTCTTTGTTCTTGGTGGAACTTGGGGCTTCGATAATCGTGGCATCCACCAAGGTGCCCTGTGTCATCATCACGCTGCAGTCAGACAGCCATTGATTGACTGTTTTGAACAGCTTGCGTGCCAGTTGGTGTTTTTCGAGTAAATGCCGGAAGTTCATGATGATGGTGCAGTCTGGGAGCGCTTTATCCAGTGATAATCGTGCAAACTGACGCATTGAAGCAATTTCGTATAACGCATCTTCGGTCGCTTCGTCACCAAGACTGTACCATTGCTGCATACAATGAATGCGGAACATTGTCTCAAGTGGATACGGGCGGCGGCCGTTGCCGGCTTTTGGGTAAAAGGGTTCAATCACTTCGAGCAGTTGAGACCACGGCAACAGGTTGTCCATCCGGGATAAAAAAATCTCTTTACGTGTTTGGCGGCGCTTGCTGGAAAACTCACTATCGGCAAAGGTGAATTGTTGGCTCATGGGTGTTGGTCGTTGTGATGGACTGTACCACTATGATCTCACATTAGGGACTTATTCGCACCTTCCCTAACACAGTTCGCCTGTCTGCTTCAGACAACAAGTTTGCAACGGACTCGGGCAACAAATGGAACAACCAAGCCATCGCCAAACAATCGGTTGCAGCTCGGTGTCCTTCATAAAACCAACCTAAGCGAAGCAGCAGGTACTCAAGCTTTCGACTTTCAAAACCCAATGCTTTCCAATCTATGCCACTGGCTGAACAGGCCCAAGATAGATGGCCTAATGTGACAAACCGCTTTTCAAAGAAAGGACGATCAAACTGTGCATTGTGCGCGACCACCAGCGGATCATCGGATAACCAACTCGCAACCAGTGCATCATCAATGCGCTGGCGTTGCACCATGTCATCGGTGATACCGGTTAACTCGGTAATCAGCTCAGGGATTGGCTTGCCGGGATCTTCATACAAACTGATCACATCAACAATCGACACAATCCGCTGAGCAGAGGGGCTGTAAAGCACCTTAACCAAATAGTAGAGAACCACCATTGGCTGTTCATCACCGACCACAGCAGAAAGTTCAAGTGGCCAGGACTGCGGTTTACGCGTTAATGGAATGCGCTCCAGCAATCTAAAATCTTCTGGTCTTTCTGGGATATCCGCGAGGCGCTCTAGCGGAAATGGTGCAGGGGCTCTTGTCATTGATGGTTCCTCTTCAATTCTGTTGTTCGCTTTGGGTTATTTCACTGTGCCCTGTTCGTTTATAAACGCGTTTGTACAAAATGCACCTTGGATACCTCAGCGTTTTTTTAATCTTTCTACTGGGTGAACCCATGTATGAAGGCTTTGGCTAAGCCTTTCAGAAAGTCTTAGCTAAACCGTTTAGGCAACCCTTACCGATACCCTTTACGTATGGCTTAGCCAACCCCTTTTCAAACGGTTGCAAAAGGCTTGAACCGAGTTCGACTGAGCATTTTAATGATTCTCCTGACTTCGCTTTAAGCCAGTAAATTCAATACGAAGCAGAATTTTACTAACTGTTTTGAAACCCTTTGCGAAGGGTTCAACAAGCCTTGTTTGACGGTTACCTAACCCATGCGTTAACCAGTAGCAGTAACAGGATCATTAACAGAAACAAGAACAGTAGGCAGAAGCAGTATTGTCCAAGCCTTGCGGCTTTGACGAGGGCGAGCGATCCCCCACATCAAGCTTTTCAACACAAAAAAGAAATCACCCACGAAACAACGTCTTACTCGAACAACTACAGTTTTACCTACAATTTTACTTGTAGAAATCAGCATAGTATTAGATACTGTATGAACAAACAGTATCAATTCTATTTTTTTCGAGGTTCGTCATGAGTGTCTCGCTGATAGGCCGTAGCGGCGCACTTGCCTTCATCAAAGCCAAGCGCCTTCGTATTCCATTGTTCATGGAACGTGTTTCTGCTGGTTTTCCCTCACCAGCGCAGGATTATGTTGAGCAAACGCTCGACCTTAACGAGCTGTGCATCAAACGACCGGCTGCAACCTTCTTTGTGCGTGTTGAAGGTGATTCTATGATTGATGCCGGGATTCACCCAGATGATATTCTGGCGGTTGATCGCTCTGTCCAAGCAGAACACGGTGACATTGTCATCGCTGGCATCCATGGTGAACTCACGGTAAAGGAGCTTCAACTAAGGCCGTGCGTCAAGCTGATCCCAAGAAGCCGGGCGTATGAACCTATCCATATTCCCGAAGGGACAGAGTTAGAGATATTTGGTGTGGTCACCAATGTGGTGCGAAACATGCGCCGTAAGTCGTGACTATCCCATGCCTGTATTTGCCTTGGTGGACTGCAACAATTTTTACGCCAGTTGTGAGAAGCTGTTTCGTCCTGATTTAAAAGATACGCCGGTTGTGGTGCTGTCCAACAATGACGGCTGCGTGGTTGCACGGTCGCGTGAAGCCAAGTTACTCGGTATTAAAATGGGCGTACCCGTCTTTCAGATCAAAGCTGAAATGCAGCGCCATGGCATTTTGGCTTTTTCATCCAACTATGCGCTGTATGCAGATTTAAGCAGTCGAGTGATGCGCACTTTGGAAGAGATGGCACCACGAGTAGAGGTTTACTCCATTGACGAAGCGTTTTTGGATTTAACCGGTATTGAGTCTGCCCTATCCCTTGTCGAGTTCGGACAACAAGTGCGGGAGCGCATAGGCCACTGGATTGGGATCACCGTCTGTGTCGGCATTGCACCGACTAAAACACTCGCCAAACTGGCAAACCATGCCGCCAAAAAGTATCCCGCCACTCAGGGCGTTGTAGACCTGACCAATCCAGATCGGCAACGTCGATTACTCGCATTAGTCCCAGTTGATGATGTTTGGGGCGTTGGTAGACGGCTTTCTAAGCGTTTAAATGCTTTGGGTATCACCACAGCCCTAGACCTAGCCAATGCCTCTCCTAGAGCCATCAGAGACCAGTTTTCAGTGGTTTTAGAGAGAACCGTCCGAGAGCTCAATGGTGACTCGTGCATTGAACTTGAAGAGATCCCGCCAGCTAAGAAACAAATTGTCTGTAGCCGTTCATTTGGCGTAAAAGTAACGCACTTTGAATTGTTACGTGAGGCCGTCTGCGAATACGCAACCCGCGCCACTGAGAAGCTACGCAAAGAACAGCAGCAAGCCAAAGTGCTGACCGTGTTCATACGTACCAGCCCCTTTAAGGACAACGAGCCGCAGTACAGCAACTCTGCATCGGGTGAATTGCTAATCCCCAGTTGCGACACGCGGGATTTTATCGAGCTGGCCAATCACTTACTCAAGCGGATTTGGAAGGATGGTTTTCGTTATGCCAAAGCGGGCGTCATGCTATCTGACTTTTACGATCTTGGCATGTTTCAGTCAGGACTATTCGATGACGTATCGACCCGCTCAAATAGCCAACAGTTAATGTCTGTATTGGACACCATTAACCAAAGCGGTGCCGGAAAGGTTTTCTTTGCTGGACAAGGTACGAAGAAAGATTGGTCAATGAAGCGAGAGCATTTATCTCCCGCCTATACAACACGCTGGGACCAGTTACCACGAGTGAAGTAGACCCTGCGATTCAATAGGCATTCACTCTGCGACGCAGCATGTTGAGCTTATCAACCTGGCGTCGAATATCACTGAAAAATTCCTCTTTCTCCATGGCCAGCGCTAGCTCCCACTCTTTGGCCAAACCTTGGCAGTCCAAAAATGAGTATCTGAGCTTCGTCTTGGAAATACGCAGCCCCTTGCTAAAGACCACGCGTTTGCCTCGTTGACCGTGAAAACTGTTGATGTACCACTCAATGCCAAAGCCATACTTAAAGTCTCTGATACGGACACCAAGCAGCCCCCAATCTTTAAAGGGCTCATTCTCACGAACCTTGTAATGGGTAACCCAAAAGTCATCAACTTCAGCTCGTGCCAGCGCTTTTAGCCTGTCCGTTTCTTGCTGAAGTAAATCTGATACCTCTGCTTTCCATTGTTCATTGACGATTTCTACCAAACCAATTTCCCCATCCAATTAACCCCAAAAGCCAAAACCACTATCCGTTTGGCTTTTGGATCGAAACGCCAAACGTAAAACTGCCGTAACAATCACTGTTTGGCGTCTCGATATAAATCAACTCGCGCAATCCCATACATGACAAGGGATACAGGCCGATTTCACTTAAAAGCGCCTAAAAAGACGTATCGCCATGAAGATACAAACCGTTTGGCGAGTTCAGGCCAGAATGCAAACGACGTTTGGCGTCTCGATTTTTTTGACTCAGTCATTCGCCGCCAAACAGAGCCTATTCTCATACTTTTGCGAAAATGCAATAGGCAGATAGATGAAAGGATTTGTCACCTTTCTGCCCACCGCCAGTGCACCGAATCCTGATAATGACATTTGAGTGAACCGCCAGAGTACTTGGAAATGCCCAAGCGTGGTCAGTGCGGTTGATTGAAAACCGTTAGAGCACTTTGAGTGCACAGGAGATAAGTATGTTTGTACTAGGCGTAGATATCGGTTACTCAAACCTGAAGCTGGCCATTGGCCAATCAGGCAGTGAACCGAAAACCATTATTCTGCCTGCGGGTGCCGGTCCTGCGGATCGTATGCCGGATCGTATCAGTGGAGGCGATGATGAAACCTGTTTGTATGTGTCTGTCGATAATGAGCGTTGGGCCGCCGGTGTGCCAGCTGGACGCCTTCAAGGCTGGGAACGAGAGCTTAACCCCGAATATCCCACCACAAAAACCTATAAGGCGCTTTTTCATGCTGCCTTGTTAATGGCTGAAACTGACTCCATCGATTTGGTTGTCACTGGATTACCGGTTTCCCAGTTTCATGAACCACAACGTAAGTCAGACCTTGTGCAGCGTTTAAAAGGTGTCCATCAAGTGACGCCTAAGCGCAGCATCACTGTTCATGACGTCAAAGTGCTGCCGCAGCCTGCCGGTGCCTATATGGATCTGGTTCAAACAGGTGGTGATTTGGGCTTGATTGAAGAAGGTCGCGTCGTCGTCATCGATCCAGGCTTCTTTTCTGTTGACTGGGTTGCCCTTGAGGCCGGAGAAATTCGCTACAGCTCATCAGGAACCAGTCTTCAGGCAATGTCCGTGCTACTGGAAACGATTGATAAGCTGATTTCGGAAGATCACGGTGCCAAAGTGGGTATGGATCGACTTGAAAAAGCCATGAGAACCGGCGACTTGCAGGTGCTGCTATTTGGAGAAAAAGTCGATGTTTCACCTTGTCTGAATACTGCCATGAAAAAGGTAGCGCCTGTTGCTCTTACAGCCATGCGCCAATCCATGCGTGACGAAAGCATTAACGCGGACTTGGTATTGATCGCCGGAGGTGGGGCCTTGACTTATAAGGAAGCGGCCAAGGAGATTTTTTCACGAAGCAAGATCATCGTGCCGGAGCAGTCTGTTTTGGCGAACGTCCGAGGCTTCTGGTTTTATGGGGCCTGATCATGAGAGTCGTCGTCAACATTCCCCCAGGGAGCCACCCTGAACTGCTCAAAGAATTAGAAAAGACGCCGCCACGGGAACGCGCTGAGCGTCTGCGGATGCTGGCCACCTTTGGCCTAATTCACATGAGCCAAACCAATCTATCGACGACATCTGCACCGGTGGATGGCCATGCACCAGATGGTGAAGTGACTTTTATGAGTACAGCGCCAGAACCCGAAGCAGAATCACGTAAGCAATCATTAAAATCAAAACTAGGGCTGGGCTTATAACATGGCGTTATCAGTTAGCTGGCTCGATGCCAGGTTAAATAAAGAAGCAAAAGAAACCGTAGTAAAAGCCGACCGAGACGGGCTAAGCGCTCGGGTATCGCCCAAGGGCAAAATTGTTTTTCAGTTTCGTTATCGTTTCGATGGCAAGCAACAGCGAGTAGACATAGGTACTTACCCACTTATGAAGCTTGCTGAAGCCAGGAATGAGCTGGATAGGTTAAGGGCGGTACTCGACCAGGGCAGAAACCCCAAGCTCTACCTACAGCAGGAACGGGCCAAGTATTCTGCCAACCAAAGCTTCGAATCGATTTTTCGAGACTGGATAGACTCTGCCGGTAAGCAAAGGCTAAAGGAGAAAACGTGGCACTACCAAAAACGCAGCAGTGAAATATATTTGCTGCCTCGACTTGGCAAGTACCCATTAACTGACATCAATGAATTATCCTTACGAAACTGTCTTCGTGAGGTTTCGGAGTCGTCCCCTTCAAACACAGAACGCCTGGTGTCTGTGCTGCACAAGTTTTATGACTGGCTGATTGATGAACAAATTTTGGAAATTAACGCTGCCGCTGGGATCACAGCAAAAAAAGTTGGCGGTAAGAAAGGCAAACGAACTCGGGTGCTAAATGACAACGAGATCAGGATACTTTGGCGCTATTTGCACGAGTCAAAAATCACTGAGAAGAACCGCATCTACATAAAGCTGCTTCTGCTATTGGGCGGTCGCAAGGGCGAACTCATTCAAGCTGAAAAGCATCACTTTGATTTGCAATCTGCAATGTGGACAGTGCCTATAGAGATCCGCAAACAAGGTGAGAAAATAGGAGCGCCGATCATGCGGCCATTAATCAAACCAGCTATCGAGCTGATTGAACTGGCGATGCAGATGAGTAAATCAACTTACTTGTTTCCCGCGAACGGACAAGAAGCACTTGCCACAAATGGCTTTGATACCACTATTCCTAACAATGTGAAAATCTGGGCTCGCAGGTCGCTTGGTATTGAGATGGAACATTGGTCTATGCATGATCTACGCAGAACGATGCGAACACGAATGTCGGCCATCACGACGCAAGAAGTTGCCGAGTTGATGATTGGCCACAGCAAAAAAGGGTTGGATGCTATCTACAACCAATATCAGTACCTGGATGAAATGCGTCATGCTTACGACGTTTGGTATCAACAACTAGAAACCATCATCGAGCCGACAGGCTTTCCATTCAACTGGCGTTTCGGACAGTAAAAGAAAGAGGCTCAGTCCTCTTTCTTCTCATACTCTTCCAAGTCTTCAATGTGCCACAGCTTGTTTCGTGTATTTCGGTTGATACGAGGTTGCGGCAAGCTGCCATCTTTTATTCTTCGCCAGAGCGTCGTATAGCTAATGTGGTAACGAGCCATCACTTCGTAAGACGTGAGAAAAGGGGTTACTTGGTGCGCTACTGCTGTCATCTGCATTCTCCTGAAAATCAATGTAAAGCTATCATCGCCTGATTCATCACTTGTTGATGGTCAGAAAGATGCATGATTTGTTCAGAAGATCAGCCGTATAAAAACACTGGTATCATTATTCAGTTTACCAAACGTCCAATTTTCGGCGCAAAGCGCCGTAAATTAGCGTGAAGTTAAACCATCATTACGACAAACATCGATATTCACACTCTAGCTTCCAGAAATTCAGCGTAGCGGTATGCTTCGTAAGTGTGTTTCGATTGCTTCAATCATCGATTTGGTAAGCGGTAAATGCGCTTTTTCTTTCGCCCATACCTCATGAAAGCCTGCTACGGTTTGTTTGGCGGTATCTAACACCAATTTTTCTGGCAGCATGGCTTTAGCTGCTAGGTGTGATAACTCATCTAACGTGAAATCACTGAATTTCTTGCTACGGCTCACCTTCAGCGACGCACTATCATCGGAGATATAAGGAATGGTCGAGACAAAGTCATAAGCAGGTGCTATTGATGCTGTGCGCTTATCTTTATAGATCACAGACCAATTCTTCAAATGCATATCTGCATTTCCAATTAGCGTATTGAACACCAATCGGCGAGTAAATTCTGCGATATCATCGTCTTGGCCTTCGATGCCGATAACCTGAGCAATATTGCGCATACTGGCTTTTTTGTATTTATCTTGAGGATAAACGCCAAACACTTGCGCAAAGTCCTCAATGTGCACAGCTTGACCATCTGCACGGTCAAAACGTTTGATCACAAACGCACTGTCACCAAATTTGCCAATGCCATTTGGGATATTAGCAATCTGATTAATAGGGAGTAACTGCGTTTCTGGCACATTCATTCCCAACATTCGAGCCAGTTCCATCATTGAATATTCATTTTCTGGCACAGCTTCAAATCGAGACGACGGTAATTTTACAATCCAAGAACCACCTTGACCGGTTGCTGGGATCGTCAAACCGCCATTTGCCTGCTGCACCGCTGAAAACTTCAATTGCACTCCCGCCAATGAAAAACGCATTGGCCCATCAGTCTTCTTTTCATCTTCTATGTCTTGATACACATTAGGTGGTAAGGATTCACCATTCGCAGGCTCAACCGTGATCGCGCCAGCCAGATCCCGTCCCAGTGCCCACAATAGAAAAAATTCTCTCGCGGGGTTCACTCCGGCACGCTCTGCTAGGTAATTTCTCATCGTTTCTTCTGGCAAAAGGTTAGAGAAAAGCGGGGTTAACTTAGTTTGGGTCGGTTTGAAGCTAGTCAGCAGGCCACCTAGCGAATCTTTAAAGCTAAGTCCTAACACGGGCCGCGATTCATCATGAATGTACGAATCCATAAAGGCAAAAAGCGTTCTGTCATTGCCCACGTTGGTGATAGTGGCAATGGGTTCACCGTACAGCAACACGTTGAGCGTAGAGACATGGTTAGTCATCGTCGTCTTCCTCTAACTGATACGCGGGCGACATTGACTCACCCTCATCGCTAATGCCGTTAATACCTTGGCCACTTCGAATGATCGACTTGATGGCAGGTACAGACTTTTTAGGCGCAACCAATAGCTCTAGGTCTAGTACACGGGCAAGTGCAATCAAACTGGATATTCTTAAATCAACACTGCCAGACTCGATTTTCGAAATATGGCTTTGAGGCACACCCGAACGAGCACTTAACTCTCTCTGGCTAAACCCCTTTCGTACCCGAGCTTCTCGAAGACTTTCTAGTATCTGCTCTGTTACATAGCTCATTTCGATATGCCTTAATGCATCAATTAAGAATAATTATATACAAAAACATATCACAGTACCTTAAATAACACAAATTTGATTAGCCATTACATATCAAAAGCCATGACCAGATACATAATTACATATAAGTAGAAGGAGATTTTTGTCATCGACAAAAGAGCGATACTCTCGCTGATAATCGCCAACTGACGCATCAAACTCCCTAAGTACTTTTGTAGCTCAGCCCTTATACAGCAAGGGCTACAGAAGAACTCGCGTCAAATCGCCAGAAGATAAGTGCAACAAAGAGGAAGTTTGTACACAGTTACAGGAAATTTTGTACACACAAGTCGAAAAACAAGTGCAAAATGATGGTGTAAACAGCAACTAAATTTGAAGGTAAGTCTGATATCTCAATTAGAAATAACCGTATTGGTTCGCTTCAAGCATCTTCAAAAACGAACACTAAAGCGAAAATCACGCCAACAATAAACTCCCTCATTAAATTTTGTAATTTGGTACAGAAGAAAACATTTACCAAAAAAAGAGACTCTTTTTAACGGTAGTACTTTTTACGCCAAACCCAGTAACCACAAGGCCTACAGCCAGGTTTGTGTCATGGAATTTTCGCAAAAGGCCTCTAAAACGGAATTTGTACTCAAGTTTGTACACACTTTCCGAGGTTACGCTTGAACATCATTGAAAAGCAAAGAAACGAGAAAAAGACAAAAAGCCTTTAAATTCAGTAAGTAGAGATGTAATTGTGGTGTGCAATGAAAGGTGGTTTTAAGCGTTGAAAGGCTGGGCGGCATCAGGGTGAGAAATAATAGCGAACGTTCTGCGCTTAGACACTTCGCCTAAAAAAAGGGGATTTGACATTAGTTAATCTTCTAAATTACTTTCATGCTCACAAAATAGGCAAGCATATCTACTATTCGATATTGTGCGGTATTCTCGCTTATTATCGCTGTGCTAGCAAACTGGAAAGACATGAACTGAATTTACTCGGCTCACCAGCCTTTACCTGCAACTAACAAGGGAAAGCCAGCTCCACACAAAGAGATGTAAAAATTCAAAAAATTATTATTACATATTCAAAAGCCTCGAATCCGGATACGCATTTAAAGCATAAGTGTTGATGAGGTAATTAGTAACGGCCTAAAACTAACTCAAAAATAAGTAACTCATGATAATGGCGTCTTCCTTACCATTTCCCGATTTAGCTGGGTAATAGTTGTAACGACGGTCCACTTCATTAAAACCTGCTTGCTCATAAATATGGATAGCTGGGTGATTACTTTCACGCACTTCTAACCAAGCACTCTCTGCTTTGGCTTGTTCACAGTGTTCAATAAACGCGTCCAGCAATTTTTGCCCTAGCCCTCTGCCCTGTTGAGAAGGCGCTACTGCAATATTTAATAGTGTCACTTCTCCAACAATATTCTGTCCATAGAAGTAACCAACCACTTGAGAGCCTTCCAGCATCACATGGTGGCAAGCACCGCGACTGGATAAGTCACGAACCAAAGATTCAGCCCAAGGGTGAGAATGTGCTTGCTGCTCGATTTGCCAAACTTGGTCGAGGTGCTCTGCACGCATCGGCGTAATTTCAATTGTCACGCATTAGCTCCGTTAAGAGTACGAACAGATTTGTTGCCACAATGCGCGGCGCTGTTCGTTATTACCATCAATATCTTGTAATAGTGGCGAGGTCAGGTGCTTTGCCTTGATGCTTTGATCAGCCTCACAGCCTGCAAACCACACCCACTCTAGCTGATGTTCACCCAGCATGGATAAGCGCTCAGGCTCTAGGTGTAGCGCATCATCAAGCGTGAGCTTAATGCTTTTTAATACGCGCTCAAACATCAATGCCGTCTCGTTTTCTGGACATATTGGCGATACCAATAGGAGTTTACATGAACTTTGCAAATCCAATAATGGCGATTGATAGCCTTCCAGTCTTTCAGGGTGTACCAGCTCCCATGTGCTGATCCCCATTTCACGTAAATACTGTTTCTCGTTAATTGACATTTTCCGTCACCTATTTGAACGAGGGCAATCCTATCAAATTATCGCGATTATACCTAAAGGACTTCAAGGAACACCTGAACACAATGAGATGATTTGGATATTCCTGAACATAGCGTTTTGCCAACGGCCACACATTGGGTATGACATATGAGGTACATTATGAAATTCTTAAATACGCTACTACTTTGCACACTGGTAGCCGCCACCAGCATGAGTGTTTTTGCTAATAACAGCGATGAGTGGGAGCTGATTGCAACGAAAACCGTTAACTTTCATACAGAAACAGATACCGTGACACCAAATAGCCTATTCCGAAACCGAAGCTTCAGTAAAATAAAACTAAAATGTGTGCAAGGAACGGTAGACATTAATGGTTTAAAAGTCGTCATGACAGATGGTAGTGAGAAAAAGCTTTCCTCTATGGGCGTACTAACAAGCGGATTGTCGACTCGTGCCTGGAGCCTTCCAGGTACAAAAGAAGCCAAGCTAAAACAGATTGAAATGACTTACAGTAGCTGGGGAAGCACAAAACTCAGCCTGCTAGGGGTAAGTAAAAAAGCGAAAATAGAGGTCTGGGGCAAAAAGAAAAGTAACCAGTCATCCTAACCTCCCTATCTCAGTTTTCAGTGAATAAGAAAGAAGCCCACTTAGTCGTGGGCTTCTTTCATTTACAGTTCAGAGAACTCTGGCGCATAGTCTATGCGTCCGGAGCGTCCAGCACATTGACCTTCGACCAACTCTGCGACTCGAAATGCACCTTTAGGGACATCCCAAGCACATTCAAAGCCCATCTCGTCGCATGATTGAAAACCCTGGCGCGCGTAATAATCAGGATCGCCCAACACCACACACACTGGGTAGCCAAAATCACGCAGTGAATCAAAACCTTCTTTGATCAACTCTGCAGCGATGCCTTGGCGACGGTAATCTTCATGAACAGCTAATGGCGCTAGCCCTTGCCATGACAAATCTTCACCATTTAAGGTCACAGGGCTAAATAAAGCATGGCCTATCACCTCTCCCTCATCTGTACACGCGACTAAGGAAAGCGTGAATTTGCTGTTTTCGCGCAAACGCATCACAAGCTCAGCTTCAGCTTCCGTCGGGAAGGCGTGTTTCAATAAGCGGTCAATGGTAAGAATGTCCGCTGGGGCTTCAGTTCGAATAAGCATTCGCTACTCCGGTTGGTTGTGCAGGCGCTTGAACTCCTTTCTGAACAAAATCAGCCAATTGATTCAAAGCGACTTGCATTGCTTTCGGTAACTGCTCTAAGTCGACACTGTCCATTAAGTTTTTCACTTCTAAGCCAAGCTCAGTATCACCTTCAATTGAAAGGCGACGTTGGAAGAACAGTGTGTCAGGGTCTTCTTTACGACCAGCAATCAGTACTAGGTCGTTTAGATTACCACTAAAACTCACATCTTCCTGAACTGGTTTTTCAGCTACCACCAATTTTTCGTCTTGATAGCTGATGTACCATGCTAAGTTCAAGTCTTTAATCGCAACTTTTAACCACTTGTCTTCAAGGAACTCAAAGTCACCATCTTCCAAGGCTTCTTTAAACACCATTTTTAGCCCTTCCAGCAACGCTTTTTGCTGAATTGGCTGTGGTAATAACTGGACTGGAGAACGCAAAATATTAGCTGCGTTCTTTACTAGTTGACTGCGAATCTTGTTTAACACGTTCATTATCCGTTACTTTGTCATTAGGTTGCTTATATTAAGCAATCGTGGCGATGAGATTACTGTTATGTATCAATAAAGTGCTTATTTTAGATTGGTGGTTTATTGCTCACTAACGCTTCTTTTTTTGAACTTACGTGTATTATTGATGCGAACAGGTGGATAAACACTTTTACAACCGTATTTTCAAAGTTATAGTTATCTGAGCGTATCCATGTGATTGTCGACTGCACAGCTAAAACCGCGAGCCCTTTAATGGCAGGTAACACTTTGGCTTGGTGGTAGACCGCCGCAGGCTTATCAGGGTGTCGCTTTTTATACACGGACGAATAATCTGGCTCATTGGAGATCGGTAATACCCTAATGCCTTCCCAGCAATTAAAACATTGGTTTGCCACGCTAACCTCAAATAGCCCTTTCTTTTTTGCCATTCTTGATAAAAAACACAATTATCGAATGGTAAGTGACCGTTACTGCGATATCGCAGGTTTAAGTCATGAGGAAATCGTCGGCTTAAACGATTGCCAAGTGCTGGGTGAACAGTTTTATAAGAAGCTTGCACCATACTATCAGCGCGCGTTCAAAGGGGCACATGTCGAAGCCGAAATCACGCTCGATGAAACCGACCTTGAAACCAGTCTTCACTTTAGTCTTTCGCCAGTTTTTGAAGGTAACGACATTCGCTTTGTTGTTTTTCACGCTGTCGATACTTCAGAAAAGCAGATACTCGTTCGCTCCTTAGAAGAGTCCGAAAGTAAGTTTGCGAAGTTAACACAACTGCTACCAGACGGCTTACTGCTTATCGAAGATGATATTGTCATCTCTGCGAACCCCGCATCAGCGCGCCTTCTCGGACTTAACTCTCCTCATGAATTGTTGGGCGAAGAGCTAAGTCGTTTATTCATCGATGAAAATAGTAAAAAGGTATTTAGTCATCGATTGAGTACATTAATTTCTGACAAACCTTTTGTCTGCTTAACCAGCGCAAGATGCGGCTTTGAACGGAAAGTTCAGCTACACGCGGATTCCACGGCGATATTAGGTAGCGAATCTCAAATTATCCTAATCCAAGATGCTGATGATGCGCCCAAAAACCTGTCTTCTGCATCGAATGAAGACATACACATTGACTCGCTCACCAAACTCTACAACCGCTTTGGCTTCACCAAACGTTTGGAACAGCTGATCAAAAAGCAAACACCGCTTCTGGTGTTCTATTTGGATATCGATAACTTCAAAAACATTAATGACTCACTTGGTCACCATATTGGCGATAAAGTGATTCAAGAGGTATCGGCCCGTCTTAAACGGTTACTGCCAAACCAAGCGATTATTGGTCATTTGGGTGGCGATGAGTTTGGCGTCATTCTACCGGAGCCAGAAAATACCCGCATGGCTGAAATTTTGTCCGATCGCATTATCTCGTTGATCAACCAGCCTTTCGATTTACACCACTTCAGCAAACGCCTTGCCTGTTCAATTGGTAGCGTTCGATACCCTGAAGACGGACAAGATGCACGAATCCTACTACAAAATGCCGATACTGCGATGTATGAAGCCAAAGATCGTGGTAGAAATCGTCTGATCAAATTTAACGATCAAATGAACAAAGAAGCGCGTATGCGTTTGTGGCTTGAAATCGAACTGCAAAAAGCATTGCAGCAGAACGGTTTGGAAGTGTGGTATCAACCTAAGGTTAACGCGCGAGACTTCAGTATCAACGGCGCAGAAGCGCTCGTTCGTTGGAAGCATCCAGTCGAAGGGTACATTAGTCCTGGCTCATTCATTCCTGTCGCCGAGCGTGCTGGGTTAATCGAACACCTTGGACGTGTCGTGATGCGTGATGTTTTCAATACGGTAAAACGTTGGAAGCAACAAGGCATACTGCCAGGCCGTGTCGCCATCAACCTCTCTCCCGAGCAATTTGGCAACCCACAGCTGATCGACTTTATGGAAAAGCTGCTTCGCACTACCGAGCTTGATCCAAGCTGCATTACCTTCGAGCTAACCGAAAGTGCCGTGATGAGTGATAGCGAACATACACTGCAAATGTTGAATGCGATTAAAAAGCTTGGCTTCGCTCTCTCTATCGATGACTTTGGTACCGGCTACTCTTCTCTTTCCTACTTAGCGCGTTTCCCTATTGACGAGCTAAAAATCGACCGCGCTTTTATTAATGATATCGACACACTACCGAAACAAGTCACTGTGATTGAAAACATCATTAATCTGGGTAAGTCGCTCGACTTAACTGTCGTTGCCGAGGGGGTGGAAACCCACCAGCAAGCGACCCTGCTCTCTAACCTTCAATGTAATGCGATTCAAGGATTCCATTTTTATCGCCCGCAGCCAAAACATGAAATTGAAGAGCTGTTTGTACAGAATCGTCGTCACAAGAACTAACCCCGACCCGATACCCTTACTCGCAAGGGGTAAATATCGACTTTATTGAGCTAAACCTAACTTAGGTCAATTTCGCTATTCATAATTCTTCATAAAATGCGGACACCTTTTTATTCTCAATGATTGTGAGCATATGGAACTCTTGTGTCCCGCGGGTAACCTGCCTGCGTTAAAAACTGCGATTGATTGCGGTGCCGATGCCGTCTACATTGGTTTCAAAGATGATACCAACGCCCGTCACTTTGCTGGCCTCAACTTTAACGGCAAGAAATTAGAAAAAGCGGTGCAATACGTTCATGACCGCAATAAAAAAATTCATGTCGCGTTGAATACCTTCGCTCATCCCAATGGCTTCGAGCGCTGGACGAACGCAGTAGACAATGCAGCGGCACTGGGTGTAGACGCGCTGATTGTTGCAGACATTGCAGTGCTGGAGTACGCGGCTCGCAAATATCCCGATCTGGAACTACACCTTTCAGTGCAAGCATCAGCGACCAACGTCGCAGCCATTGATTTTTACAAACAAAACTTCAACGTAAAACGGGTAGTATTACCTCGCGTTTTATCGATTCATCAGGTCAAACAGCTTTCACGCAACATCACTAGCGATGTCGAGTTAGAAGTCTTTGCTTTTGGTAGCCTTTGCATCATGTCTGAAGGTCGCTGCTACCTATCGTCATATATGACAGGCGAGTCTCCAAACACTGTGGGAGCATGCTCTCCAGCTAAGTACGTTCGCTGGCAAGAAACAGAAAATGGTCTGGAATCCCGCCTTAACGACATTTTGATCGATCGCTACAGCGCCGGTGAAAATGCGGGCTACCCTACCTTGTGTAAAGGTCGTTTCGAAGCAGAAATCGAAGGCGAGAAAAAACGCTACCACGCACTGGAAGAACCAACCAGTTTGAACACCCTCTCTATGCTGCCAGAACTATTTGCTGCAAATGTGGCGTCTGTAAAAATTGAAGGTCGCCAACGTAGCCCAGCTTACGTAGAACAAGTCACTCGAACATGGCGAGCCGCGATTGACCGTTACCAAGCAAACCCAGAAGCTTACCAAGTCGAAGCGGCTTGGGATGCCGCATTGGCAAACGTGTCTGAAGGTACGCAGACCACACTTGGTGCTTATCACCGCAAATGGCAGTAGAGGTTAAGATGGATAATTCAATGAAATACGCGCTTGGCCCGCTGTTGTACTTCTGGCCAAAACAAGACATCGAAGCGTTTTATGAACAAGCGAAATCAAGCTCCGCGGACATCATCTATCTTGGGGAAACCGTATGTTCAAAACGTCGAGAAATGAAGCCTTCGCATTGGCTTGAAATCGCAAAAGAGCTGTCTGCATCTGGCAAGCAAGTGGTGCTATCAACGATGGCACTACTAGAAGCTCCGAGTGAAGTAAACATAATGAAGAAGTACATCGACAACGGTGACTTCGCGATTGAAGCAAATGACGTATCTGCTGTTCAATTAGCATCAGAGCATAAAGTGCCTTTCGTCGTTGGCCCTGCAATCAATACTTATAACGCACACACGCTCAACTTATTTTTGAAGCAAGGTATGATGCGTTGGTGCATGCCTGTCGAGCTCTCTCGCGAATGGTTAAACGATACTTTAGTTCAGTGTGACGAGCTGGGTATTCGTAACAAGTTTGAAGTTGAGGTATTTAGCCACGGTTATTTACCTTTAGCGTATTCCGCTCGCTGTTTCACAGCCCGAGCTGAAAACCGAGCGAAAGACGATTGCGAAACCTGCTGTATCAAATACCCTACGGGTATCCAGGTCAGCAGCCAAGAAGGGCAAGAAGTCTTTAACCTTAACGGCATTCAAACACAATCAGGGTATTGTTATAACCTGATCAATGACTTACCAAGTATGCAAGGCCTGGTTGATGTGGTCCGATTAAGCCCTCTCGGTGTGAGTACACTTTCTGAGTTAGAGCATTTTCGCTCAAACGAATACGGCGATAATCCTGAAAAGCTCGAAAGCCGCCAATGCAATGGCTATTGGCATCAACTAGCGGGCTTAGAAGTAAAAACCATTTAATCCTTAAAGATAAAAGCGAGGCCTAGCCTCGCTTTTATCTGTTAGCTTTTGTTAGCAGGCTTGCACCCTTGGTTCGACAGAACTCTCATTAAGCAGCTTTTTCACATCTCGCCACAACATACTGATCACGACCAAACTCAATGCAATGTTAGACAATGGGAAAGCTAACCAAATACCTGTCACGCCGAAAAGTTTCGGCATAATGAATAAGAATGGCAACTGGACCAGCATGTTGCCTAGTGTTACAAACATAGCTTTGCTGCCTTTGTTTACTGATTGATAGTACGCGGCCGCCACAACTAAAAAACCATCTAAGAACAACGCAAACATGTGTAAACGAATCCCGATCACGGTGCTATCAATCAACTGTTGGTCAGCATTATTAAACACCGCAACAAGTTCGTACGGGAAAAGGTTCATCAAAACAACGAACGCCACCCCACCAAGCACAGATGTCCCCATCGCGACCTTTAATAACTTTCTGATGTTCTCCTGATTACGTGCACCGTGGTTGAAGCTCACTAAAGGCTGCATACCATTCGCAATTCCTTCGGCTATCAGATAGTAAACCGTCACGATGTACCCCAAAATGGCGTACGCTCCGATCAACATTGCACTTCCGTATTGAGCAAATAACGCGTTGTGCAGTGCCACCATCACAGAGCCGTAGGCGTACATAAAGAAACTTGATGTACCTATCATGATAATCTTTGGTACAGCATCAACCTGAACTTTGAAGTCGCGGATACGAAGGCGTAATGTTGCTTTTGAAGTAAAGAAGTAACCAATACCGAGCACAGTGACCACTAATTGTGCAAGTGCAGTGGCAATAGCGGCTCCGGTTAACTCCCACTCCAACCAAGCAATAAATACGTAGTCTAATACAATGTTAATAACGGCACCGATGACCATCAAAATCGTTGCTAAGTTCGGGCTGTCGTCATTGCGTAATAAAAACGGAACTGCGATAGAACCCAACGTGAATACGCACGCGACAATCAGAATATGCAAATATTGCAGCGCAAGTTCAAACACTCGCCCTTCCGCACCTTGCCAGCGAATAAATTCATCCGAAAACAAGAACAATATTGTAGCAACGATCGGCATCAATGCCGCTAACAACGTCAATCCGGTCGTTAGGATTCGCTTAGCGCCTTCATGATCGTTCTCTCCTTGCTTGATCGAAGTCAGCGCGCCAGTCCCCACCCCAATCATCATTCCTATACCGAGGATCGAACCGATAATAGGCCACGCAACATTGATCCCAGCTAATCCGTCAGCGCCAACATAACGGCCAATAAAAATGCCATCAACTATTTGATACAAACCGTTTACGAGCATTGCTGCGACGGTTGGAATCGTATATTTCCAAAACTGTCTATAAATTGAGTTTTGCATGACTGTCACCAGTAGTTAGCAAAGCTAACCATTTAATTAGCAAGACTAACTAAATGGTTAAATTAAATAAAAGAAAGATGAAACAACAAAAACTAAACCATACAGCTGAGGCCTTTGCTTTAGTTTAAAATGACTTATTACTCAATGCTTTATTCAATAAAGCTTGTAACTGTTCAGCTTCTTGCTGATTTAATTGTTGCATCATTTGGTCAGAGATATCTTTGTACACTACCTGCTCCAAAGACATTTTTTCTGCGACTTCTTCCGTAAGCAACACACGCTTAGCACGAGCATCCTCATTACATGCGATGCGTTTCACCAAACCCTTTTTTTCCAAACGCACAACCATTGTCGATGCGGAAGGCTTAGTCACTTGCAGCTCTTCTGCAAGATCGGTTATTCGCACACCCTCAGGGTAAACCTGAATCACACGTAAATAATCGAACTCATTAAAGCTTAGATGTGATAACGGATCTTCTTTGGCATAGACACGCCAAGCTTTGGCGCAAAAACGCTCTAAATCAATCAAGCTTTCTTCTAATGCCATAAAAGCCACCACCACTTAGTTAGCAAGACTAACTACTTTAAATGAGTCACTCATCAAGTTCAATCATAAAAAAAGCCGCTCTCATCGAGCGGCTCTAAATCATTCAATTTCCAGCTTCTTGGCAGCCTTTAACTTGGCCAATCTATCTTGCTGTAATTGATCGTAAATTTGCGCCAACTCCAAGAAAGAATAGCGATGCTCAACATAATCGTAAACGTTGAACGAAATCGCGAGCTTATAAAGTGAGATGGCACTTGCGATATCACCTTCAAGCTGATTACGCTTTCCAAGGTAGAAATACGTTTCCGTCAATCGTTCAGCTAGGCGATAGTTCTCTCTCGTTCCATCCATAATTGCTTTAAGCGCGTCTTCGTCCGAGACGTCTCGTAGCATGATGGCAACAAGAACCCATCCCCACTCTTCACTACGATCTCGTAAATAACGCTGTTGAAGATTGGCTTTTGCTTGCTCTGGATTTTGCTCAGCTTCGATGATGTACAGCCATAATGAACGAAAAGGATCCGTTGGCATTTCTTGATAATGCTTGGTCATATCTTCTAAAGCGAGATCGATTCGGCCACCATAATACAGTGCAATCGCACGGTTGCGCTCAGCATAGGTATTATCAGGAGCCAACTCTATGGTCGAGTCAAACGCTTCATATGCCGCATCAAACTCTCCTACTTGGGTAAAGTATACTCCCAAAAGATTGAAGATGTCCGGCTGAGCAGGATTCAACTGCAAAGACTGGTTAAAGTCCAAACGGGCAAGATCACGCAAACCAACGCTGTCGTAGTAGCTACCGCGCTCATAATGCATTTTAGCGCGCACTTCATCACTAAGGTCGGGACGTTGTAGCAACTGCGAGAGACGCGCGATTTGTACTTCTTGTTGAACACTAGGCTGAAGTGGCACCGCCATCGGTGGATATAACCACTTTTGTGCTGATTGTTGAGAAGTATTTGCACAACCGGTCAGCGCGATAGCAACACATAAAATTGCGGTTTGAAACCATTTCACTAATTGATACTCCTGTTTGGACCGCTCAAGATTTGTTTCTCTTAATGCAATATAGGCGATAACCTCGTTTGAGGTTAATACATCGAAACAAACCAAAAAAGGGGAGCGAAAATGCTCCCCTTTTATAACATGCTTTCAGGCCCTTAATCTAATAAAAGGCTGAAAGTCTCATTTTGTCTTACTCGTCTTTAGCAGCCGGTGCTTCAGCAGCAGCTTCTTCAGCTGGCTTTTCTACCGCTTCTTTCATGCTTAGACGTACACGGCCTTGGCGGTCGATTTCAAGAACTTTAACTTGAACTTCTTGACCTTCAGCTAGGTAGTCAGACACTTTCTCTACGCGTTTTTCTGCGATTTGAGAAATGTGTACAAGACCATCTTTGCCTGGAAGAACCGTTACGAATGCACCGAAGTCCGCTAGACGTGCAACTTTACCTGTGTAGATACGGCCCACTTCAACTTCAGCAGTGATCTCTTCGATACGGCGGATAGCTTCTTTCGCAGCAGTGCCTTCAGTTGCCGCAATCTTGATAGTACCGTCGTCTTCGATTTCGATAGTTGTACCAGTCTCTTCAGTTAGAGCACGGATAACTGCACCACCTTTACCGATAACGTCTTTGATCTTCTCAGCGCTGATCTTCATCGTGTGAATACGCGGAGCAAATTCAGAGATGTCTTCACGAGCACCAGAGATAGCTTCATCCATTACAGATAGGATGTGCTTACGTGCGCCTTGAGCTTGGTTAAGCGCAATTTGCATGATTTCTTTAGTGATGCCTTCGATCTTGATGTCCATTTGAAGTGCAGTGATACCAGTGTTAGTACCTGCTACTTTAAAGTCCATGTCACCTAGATGGTCTTCATCGCCAAGGATGTCAGAAAGTACAACGAAATCGTCACCTTCTTTAACAAGACCCATTGCGATACCAGCAACAGATGCTTTGATTGGTACACCTGCGTCCATAAGTGCAAGAGAAGTACCACATACTGAAGCCATTGAAGATGAACCGTTAGATTCAGTGATTTCCGATACAACACGTACTGTGTATGGGAACTCATCAACAGAAGGCATTACTGCAGCAATACCACGCTTCGCCAGTTTACCGTGGCCGATTTCACGACGCTTAGGAGAACCTACAAAACCAGTTTCACCTACACAGTATGGAGGGAAGTTGTAGTGCAGTAGGAAGTGATCTTTACGCTCACCAGTTAGCTCATCGATGATTTGAGCATCACGCTGAGTACCTAGCGTTGCCGTAACGATCGCCTGAGTTTCACCACGAGTAAATAGCGCGCTACCGTGAGTACGAGGAAGAACACCAGTACGTACATCTAGTGCACGAACCATGTCTTTTTCACGGCCATCGATACGAGGGTTACCTGCAATAATACGGCTACGTACTACTGTCTTCTCTAGATCATGGAAGATAGTGTGGATTTCTTTTGTGTCTGCTTCAGGATCTTCAGCAAGAAGAGCTTCATTTACTTCCGCAGCGATCTCATGGATGCGGTCGTAACGAGCCATTTTCTCAGTAATTTGGTAAGCTTCAACAAGTTTAGCTTCTGCTAGATCAGCAATCTTATTTTTAAGCGCTGTGTTCTCTTCAGGAGCAACCCAATCCCAAGCAGGAGTTGCAACTTCTGCTTTGAATTCGTTGATAGCTTGAATAGCAACTTGTTGTTGGTCATGACCATAAACAACCGCCGCTAGCATTTCTTCTTCAGTTAGGTTGTCCGCTTCTGACTCAACCATCAGTACTGCTGACTCTGTACCTGCAACAACAAGGTCAAGCTTAGAAGTTTCTAGTTCAGTTTGGCTAGGGTTAAGTACAAGCTGACCATCGATATGACCAACACGCGCCGCACCGATAGGGCCGTTGAATGGAATGCCAGAGATAGCAAGAGCAGCAGAAGTACCGATCATTGTAACGATATCTGGCTGAACATCTGGGTTTACAGACATTACTGTCGCGATAACCTGAACTTCGTTTTTAAACGCGTCTGGGAATAGCGGACGGATTGGACGGTCGATTAGACGAGCTGTTAGCGTTTCGCCTTCAGAAGGACGACCTTCACGTTTGAAGAAGCCGCCTGGAATTTTACCCGCAGCGTAAGTACGCTCTTGGTAGTTAACCGTTAGTGGGAAGAAGTCTTGACCTGCAACGGCTTCTTTTTTACCTACAACAGATACGAATACAGACGTATCATCCATTGTGACCATAACTGCTGCTGTAGCTTGACGTGCAATAACGCCAGTTTCTAAAGTAACTGTGTGGTTACCGTACTGGAACGTTTTAACAACTGGTTTTTCGAACATTGTTATTCCTTGTTTCTAATCTTCCTTTAGTGCTTAAAGAAATCTTAGATGTGTTAATTGACACTCAAGGCATTACGAATCGCGACTAGTAAAAAGAAACTCGGAAATTCCTTTTGAATAGTCGCGACCTTTTGGTCGACGTGGTTGACTGTAATGCTATGAGCTTTTGAGAAAACCTCTTACAAGGTTTAGCCGCCAGTATTATAACGGCATAAGTCTAATTTGGCTAAATTTAGGCAACAAAAAAGGGGCATAAAGCCCCTTTTTAGACAAACTGCTATGCAGTCGCTGATTAGCGACGTAGGCCTAGACGTTTGATTAGGTCTTGGTAGCGAGCTAGGTTTTTACCTTTTAGGTAATCTAGAAGCTTACGACGACGAGAAACCATGCGTAGAAGACCACGACGGCTGTGGTGATCGCCTTTGTGCGCTTTGAAGTGACCTTGTAGGTGGTTGATAGAAGCTGTAAGTAGAGCTACTTGAACTTCTGGTGAACCAGTGTCGCCTTCGCCTTGTGCGTATTCTGCAACGATTGCTGCTTTAGTTTCTGCATTCAGAGACATAATTCTCTCCTAATAAGAGTAGGTTTAAAGTTGTAGCAGCCAATCTCTGATTCAGCCGCTACGCGAAGCGCGGATTATAGGGAAATTTCCTATCTCGTGCAATATAAAAATACCGACACTCAGGTCGGTATTTTCAATCATTTACTTGGATGCAACGTCATCTCGGAACACGACCAATCGCTTAGGAGCGATTTTGCCATCTTCGTTCATTTCGCCAACGCCAATAAACAAGCGTTCTTCACCCATAGTAAGGCGAAGTGAGCCCTCAGTCGGAGCACCAAATACTTGAACGGGCTGCCCATGTTGGACCATATTCGCCAGTTCAGGCACCAAGTTGACTTCTGGTAAGTCTTCTACCGCTGTATCCATTGGCAAAAGCAGTGGGTCCAGTAGCTCTCGAGGCGCTCGTTCCTCGCGGTGAGCTTGCTCTAGCAACTCATTTAGTTGCTCAAGTGTTACCATATTCTCGTAAGGGTATTTAGCAACACCAGTACGACGAAGCATAGTTACGTGCGCACCACAACCTAACATTTCGCCCAGATCATCAACGATAGTACGAATATAGGTACCTTTAGAGCAGTGCACTTCCATCTCTACTTCATCGCCTTCAAAACGGTGAAGAACAATCTCATATACCGTGATCTTACGAGATTCACGCGGAACTTCGATGCCTTTACGAGCGTATTCATACAAGGGTTTACCTTGATACTTCAACGCAGAGAACATGGAAGGCACTTGATCAGATTCACCACGGAACTGATCGATGCACGCTTCTAGCTTGTCTAACGTAACATCGACTGGACGCGTCTCTACAACTTCACCATCCGAGTCAGATGTATTGGTACGTTCACCCAGCTTTGCGATCACGCGGTAGCGTTTATCAGAATCAAGAAGAAACTGAGAAAATTTTGTCGCTTCACCCAAGCAAATTGGCAGCATGCCTGTCGCTAATGGGTCCAAGGCTCCAGTGTGGCCTGCTTTCTCGGCAAAGTAGATTCGCTTTACTTTTTGCAGTGCATCATTGGAAGAGATACCTGTTGGTTTGTCCAACAGTATAACACCATTAATTGGACGACCTTTACGACGACGAGCCATTATTCTTCGTCCTCACGACCAGAATCTTTTTGCTTTTGTTTGTCTGAACTAACGACTTCAGACACTAGGTTAGACATACGCATACCTTCAACCAGCGTATTGTCATAGTGGAAGCGGATTTCTGGCGTTAAACGTAGACGAATACGCTTACCTAACATCATACGAATGTGCACTTCGTGCTCACGTAGCGCTGCTAGACATGATTCTGGTGTTTGCTCCCCCACACACAGGAAGGTCACAAATACTTTTGCGTAAGCTAGGTCACGAGAGACTTCTACGTCTGAGATCGTCACCATGCCAAGGCGAGAGTCACGAACTTCACGTTGAAGGATCATCGCTAGTTCTTTTTGCAGCTGCTGTGCAACGCGCTGCGTGCGGCTAAATTCTTTTGACATATCTTTACTCTTATATAGAAAGAATGGGGGGTTGGTCAAAGCCAGCCCCCCATGGTGTATTCAACAACCAATTACTACTTATCTTTCAAAGACAATATTAGTAATTTTAGTCAATTAGTCTAGAGTACGTTTAATTTCAACGATTTCGAAGACTTCGATTTGGTCACCAACGCGAACATCATTGTAGTTCTTAACGCCGATACCACATTCGTAGCCATTCTTAACTTCTTGAACGTCATCTTTGAAACGACGTAGTGACTCTAGTTCACCTTCGTAAATAACAACGTTATCACGTAGTACACGGATTGGGTTGTTACGCTTGATCACACCTTCTGTAACCATACAACCAGCGATAGCGCCCAGTTTCGGTGACTTAAACACGTCACGAACTTCAGCAAGACCAATGATCTCTTGCTTGAATTCTGGAGCAAGCATACCGCCCATTGCTTGTTTCACTTCATCAATCAATTGGTAAATGATTGAGTAGTAACGTAAGTCAACAGCTGCGGCTTCAACAGCACGGCGAGCAGAAGCATCTGCACGAACGTTAAAGCCAAGGATGATTGCGTTTGAAGCTTCCGCTAGTACTACGTCAGTTTCCGTAATACCACCTACACCAGAACCAACGATGTTCACTTTAACTTCGTCAGTAGATAGCTTAACTAGTGAGTCAGCGATTGCTTCTACAGAACCTTGAACGTCTGCTTTAAGTACAACGTTAAGTTCAGCAACTTCACCAGCAGTCATGTTAGAGAACATGTTCTCTAGTTTAGATTTCTGCTGACGAGCAAGTTTCACTTCACGGAACTTACCAGCACGGTAGTTAGCTACTTCACGCGCTTTACGCTCGTCACGAACTACTGTTGCTTCATCACCTGAAGATGGTACACCTGAAAGACCTAGGATCTCTACAGGGATAGATGGGCCAGCCGAAGTAATTTCTTTACCTAGCTCATCACGCATTGCACGAACACGGCCGTATTCTTGACCACAAAGAACGATGTCGCCTTTGTTTAGTGTACCTGATTGAACAAGTACTGTTGCAACTGGACCACGACCTTTATCTAGGCGAGATTCAACAACAACACCAGATGCCATGCCCTCAGCTACAGCTGTAAGTTCAAGAACTTCAGACTGAAGAAGGATTGCTTCTAGAAGACCATCGATGTTTGTACCCTGTTTAGCAGAGATGTGAACGAACATGTTCTCACCTCCCCACTCTTCAGGAATAACGTCGTATTGAGCAAGCTCGTTCTTAACGTTATCTGGGTTCGCGTCTTCTTTATCGATCTTGTTCACAGCAACAATTAGAGGAACGCCTGCCGCTTTCGCGTGCTGAATCGCTTCTACTGTTTGTGGCATTACGCCATCGTCTGCTGCAACAACAAGAACAACGATATCTGTTGCTTGAGCACCACGAGCACGCATTGCAGTAAACGCTGCGTGTCCAGGAGTATCAAGGAACGTGATCATGCCGTTGTCTGTTTCAACGTGGTACGCACCAATGTGCTGAGTAATACCACCCGCTTCGCCAGAAGCAACGTGTGTGCGACGGATGTAGTCAAGTGTTGACGTTTTACCGTGGTCAACGTGACCCATGATAGTAACAACTGGAGCACGTGGAACTGCTTCCGCGTTAGTGTCACGGTCAGATAGTACCGCTTCTTCCAGTTCGTTCTCTTTACGAAGAACTACTTTATGGCCCATTTCTTCAGCAACAAGTTGTGCTGTTTCTTGGTCGATCACTTGGTTGATAGTCGCCATAGCGCCCATCTTCATCATTACTTTGATAACTTCTGTCGCTTTAACCGACATCTTGTTAGCAAGTTCTGATAGAACGATCGTTTCGCCAATTACAACGTCTTGCTTAGCAACCGTTGCTGACTTATCAAACCCGTGCTGCATTGAAGTCGGCTTAGCAAGTTTGCCCTTACGACCTCTACCGCCACGTTGGTTGTTACGGCCACCGCGAGCTTGGTCGTCTTTACCCGAAGCTGCTTTTTTCTTCTTACGACGACCGCCTTCTACTTTGCGATCTGCTTCATCTTCGGCTTCACGTGCGTATTGTGAAGTCGTTACATGGTAATCTGTATCTTCCATATCACCCTTTTTCTCTTCTGCAGCAGACCAACGCTCTTTATTCTTTTCAGCCAATTCGCGAGCTTCTTCAAGCTTGCGCTGACTTTCCTCTTCAGCCTTACGCTTAGCTTCTTCTTCCTGACGACGTTTAAGCTCGTCGGCCTCTTTTCGCGCTGCTTCTTGCTTAATTTTCTCTTCAGCATCACGCTTTGCTTTTTCTTCAGCATTACGTTGTGCATTCGTATCTACGTCTCGCTTCGCTTTTTCTTCAGCTTCACGTTTCGCTTTTTCTTCCGCTTCACGTTTTGCAGCTTCTTCAGCTTCACGTTTTGCAGCTTCTTCAGCTTCACGTTTTGCAGCTTCTTCTGCTGCACGTTTTGCTGCTTCTTCTGCTTCACGTTGTGCTGCTTCTTCAGCTTCACGTTTCGCTTCATCTTCAATTGTGCTGCGCTTCACGTATGTACGTTTTTTGCGCACCTCAACCTGAACATTCTTACTCTTACCACCACCCGCGTTCACACTAAGTGTACTACGAGTTTTACGCTGAAGCGTAAGGCGAGTCGGCTCTGAATCACCTGATTTATCACCGTGTTCTTTCTTTAAATGAGAGAGAAGCTTCTGCTTCTCTTCATCAGTAACATTGTCAGAGCTCGCCTTTTTAATGCCAGCGTCAGCAAGTTGTTCAATCAAGCGGTCGACTGGCGTACCAATCTCATCACTCAGTGCTTTAACTGTTAATTGTGTCATGCCGCTTCCTCCTTGCCGAAAATTATGCTTCTTCGCCGAACCAACAGATGTTACGTGCGGCCATAATTAGCTCACCTGCACGTTCCTCGGTCAGGCCTTCGATACCTTCTAAATCGTCAATACCTTGGTCAGCAAGATCTTCCAGTGTCGCTACACCTTTCGCTGCCAATTTAAATGCCATCTCACGCTCAAGACCTTCAAGTGCAAGTAGGTCCTCAGCTGGTTCTAGACCTTCAAAAGACTCTTCTTGTGCTAGTGCGATCGTCGTTAGTGCATCTTTTGCACGTCCACGAAGCTCTTCGATTAGTTCTTCATTCAAACCATCGATTTCTAGTAGCTCGTTAACTGGCACGTATGCGATTTCTTCTAGCGTTGAGAAACCTTCTTCAACAAGAAGTTGAGCGAAGTCTTCTTCAATATCTAGGTACTTCATGAAGTTTTCAATAGATGCTTGTGATTCTTCAGCGTGTTTCTTCTGAAGATCAGCAACTGTCATAACATTCAGTTCCCAACCGGTTAGTTGAGATGCTAGACGCACGTTTTGACCGTTACGACCAATAGCTTGCGCTAGGTTGTCAGCTTCAACTGCGATGTCCATTGAGTGTGCATCCTCATCAACGATGATAGAAGCAACATCAGCTGGCGCCATTGCGTTGATAACGAATTGAGCTGGGTTATCATCCCAAAGAACGATATCGATACGCTCACCACCAAGTTCGCCAGAAACAGCTTGTACACGTGCACCACGCATACCAACACACGCACCTACAGGGTCGATACGTTTGTCATTTGTTTTGACAGCGATCTTAGCGCGAGAACCAGGATCACGTGCCGCGCCTTTCAACTCGATAATATCTTCTGCGATTTCAGGCACTTCAACACGGAACAGTTCTGCCAACATTTCTGGCTTAGAACGAGTGATGAACAATTGGAAACCACGTGCTTCAGGCGCGACTTTGTAAAGAAGGCCACGTACGCGGTCGCCTGGACGGAAGTTTTCACGAGGAAGTTGGTCATCACGCAGGATTACCGCTTCAGCGTTATTACCAAGATCAAGCACGATTGTGTCACGGTTTACTTTTTTCACGACACCAGTGATTAGATCACCTTCATTGTCGATGAACTGTTCAACGATTTGTGCGCGCTCAGCTTCACGAACTTTTTGTACGATAACTTGCTTAGCAGTTTGAGTCGTAATACGGTCAAACGTTACTGATTCGATTTCGTCTTCTACGTAGTCGCCAAGCTCGATTGAGTCATCTTCGTATTGCGCTGCTTCTAGTGAGATCTCTTTTGTAGGGTTCTCAACGTCATCAACAACTAACCAACGGCGGTAAGTGACAAACTCACCGGTTTTACGGTCAATGGCAACACGTACGTCGATTTCGATTTCGTATTTTTTCTTTGTAGAAGTTGCTAGAGCAATCTCAAGAGCCTCAAAGATACGCTCACGAGGTACCGCTTTTTCGTTCGATACCGCTTCTGCTACCGCTAAAATTTCTTTACTCATTATATTTAGCCTCTAAGCTTAAACTTTTTTAGGGAACTAAAATTTAGGGATCAGGTTAGCTTTGGAAATGTTACTTAGAGCAAACTCTTCTTGCTGACCGTCTACAGTAATTGTCACTGTTTCGCCATCAACACCGTGGATAATACCTTTCCACTTACGACGGTTTGCTACAGCCATTTTCAATACGATGCTGACCTCGTGACCAATAAATTGCTCGTAATGTGCTGCTTTAAAAAGTGGTCTTTCTAAACCTGGAGAAGACACTTCTAGGCTGTAAGCAACAGAAATTGGATCTTCAACGTCTAAAACTGCACTAACTTGGTGGCTAACTTCTGCACAGTCGTCTACGTTAATACCATTTTCATGGTCAATGTAGATACGTAACGTTGAGTGCGCGCCTGCACGAATGAATTCTAATCCAACTAACTCATAACCTGATGCCGCTACTGGCGCGTCAAGCATTTCAGTAAGTTGTCTTTCTAAACCAGTCATTTAACCACTCCAGAAACAAAAAAAGGGCTCAGAGCCCAATCAAAAAACCAAGCAGTATCTGAGCTATTTCAAAAAGCTCAGATAACAAAAAACCCCGATAGTCGGGGTTTTATGCTGCTGGACCCTGATACGTTAAGAATAGCCAACAATTGCTTTTCTTAACTCGTAGTGTGGTTAGCACTACGCAAACTTGCCAATCTACGATTTCCTTTTAAAGAAAGAGATTGGTTGCGGGGGCCGGATTTGAACCGACGACCTTCGGGTTATGAGCCCGACGAGCTACCAAGCTGCTCCACCCCGCGTCCGACTTGCTGAGCATTATACTCGCAAACAAGTGATTTACAAGTTTGTAAATACATGGTGCCGAGAGAGGGACTCGAACCCTCACACCTAAGGCACTAGCACCTCATGCTAGCGTGTCTACCAATTTCACCATCTCGGCATCAAAACCTTACAGCTTATTGAGGAATTTCATCACCCGCAGGGGCAGGAACTTCACTCGCTGCATCCTTAACTTGTTCAACAACTGGTTGACCTAACGTTGGGTCTACCCATTGTGATTCAGTCTGGTGCGTAGACATACGACCAAGTAACAAGCTAACGATAAAGAATACGGTTGCTAAAATAGCAGTTGTTCGGGTTAAGAAATTACCTGAGCCGCCAGCACCAAACACTGTGTTTGAAGCACCAGCACCGAACGAGGCTCCCATATCTGCGCCTTTACCTTGTTGAATCAACACAAGGCCAATCACACCAAGCGCTGCCAACAGGTAAATCACAAGTAGAACTGAAAACATTTTTTCCACCTATGTTCCAAATTGTTGAGCCAGCGCCGTTCAAAAGAACAAATCATAATGAACAAGGCTAGCGACCTCCTAACGGGAGGCGGAGCAATACTAGCGAAAGCCAGTAACGCTGACAAGGGAAAATTAGTAAAAAATCAATGCCAATGCGTTAAGCGCTCAAAAAAAGGGCAAAAGATGCCCTTTTCATTCAAGACATGCTTTAACGCAATGATTAACAACTTGCTTTAACAGCCTCAGCGATTTTCAATGCTGAGTGTTGAACTAGTTCACCATCTTCGCCTTCCACCATAACGCGGATCAAAGGCTCAGTGCCAGACTTACGCAGCAGTACACGCCCTTTATCACCAAGTGTCGCCTCTACTTCAGCGACAGCGTTTAATACAGCTGTAGCTTCAAGAGGGTTACTTTCTCCTGAGAAACGGACATTTTCTAAAACCTGAGGATATAATGTCATTCCTTGCGATAGTTCATATAAAGACATATCGCTGCCAATTACAGAAGCAAGTACTTGAAGTGCAGCAACAATCGCATCGCCGGTTGTGACTTTATCTAATAAGATCACATGGCCTGAGTTTTCAGCACCAATTTTCCAACCTTTTTCTAGCAGTTGCTCCATGACATAACGGTCACCAACAGCAGCACGTACAAACGGAATGCCTAGCTGCTTTAAACCATTTTCCATACCCAAGTTAGTCATTAGTGTACCAACAACACCACCCTTTAGCTCACCACGACGAAGTGCATCACGAGCGATGATATAAGCAATTTGGTCACCATCAACTTTGTTACCTAGGTGGTCGACCATAATGATGCGGTCACCATCACCATCAAATGCGAGACCAAGATGCGCTTGCTCTTCAACAACACGCTGTTGAAGAGCTCGTACGTCTGTTGCGCCCACTTTTTCATTAATGTTGATGCCGTTAGGCTCTACGCCCATAGCGATAACTTCTGCCCCAAGTTCTTTGAAAACATTTGGAGCGATGTGGTACGTTGCACCGTGCGCACAGTCTACTACGATCTTAAAGTTCGCAAGGCTCAACTCAGATGGGAAAGTACTCTTACAGAACTCGATGTAACGACCAGCTGCATCATTTAGGCGGGTTGCTTTACCAAGCTCAGCCGACTCCACACATTCAATTTCTTTATCTAACTCAGCTTCGATCGCCAATTCGATATCGTCAGGTAGCTTAGTACCCTCAGAAGAAAAGAATTTAATGCCGTTGTCGTAATATGGGTTATGTGATGCAGAAATCACAATACCAGCCTCGGCACGGAAAGTCTGAGTTAAATATGCCACAGCTGGAGTTGGCATGGGACCAGTAAATGTTGCTTTAAGTCCCGCAGCTGCAAGGCCAGCCTCTAGTGCAGATTCAAGCATATAACCTGAAATGCGTGTATCTTTACCTATGATAACTTTCTTTGTGCCTTGTTTCGCTAGTACACGACCAGCAGCCCAGCCAAGCTTAAGTACGAAGTCTGGAGTGATTGGGTATTGTCCTACTTTACCGCGCACACCGTCAGTACCAAAGTAACGTCTTTCATTCGACATAAACTTTCCTTTATTATTTTTAAATATTGTTTTTCGTCATCTCAACAACTTTCATTGCTTCGATTGTCTCTTCAAAGTCATGCACGCGAATGATCTGCGCGCCTTTCATCGCGGCAATCGTAGCACAAACAACACTTGCGTTCGTACACTCTGCCGCTGGCTTGTCTAACAGTTTGAAGATCATGGATTTACGAGACATGCCAGCCAAAATAGGCAGGCCGAATTCATGAAACTTTTCAAGATGAGCAAGCATATGATAATTGTGTTCGATTGTTTTGCCAAAGCCAAACCCAGGATCGAGAATCAGTTGAGATTTATCAATCCCTGCAGCTTCACACGCCGCGATACGTTCTTCTAGAAAAGCCGACACGTCCCCCATTAAATCATCATAATGAGGGTCAACTTGCATGGTCCTAGGTTGACCTTTCATATGCATCAGACAAATTGGAAGGTTTGCTTCTGCTGCGACTTCCAGAGCACCAGGCTCTTGCAGCGAGCGGATGTCATTGATCAAATCAGCCCCAGCATCAATTGCTTGACGCATCACTTCTGCTTTACTGGTGTCAACGGAAATCCACACATCATACTTTTCACGAATGGCTTTGATTACTGGGACAACACGCCTAAGCTCTTCTTCCAAAGACACATCCGGTGCACCAGGTCTTGTCGATTCACCACCAACATCAACAATACTTACACCAGCCTTTATCATTTTATCAACTTGAGCAAGAGCAAGTTCAATTGAGTTGTATTTACCGCCATCCGAAAAGGAATCCGGTGTCACATTTAGAATGGCCATGACATGTGGACGCGAAAGGTCCAAAGATTTGTTATTTGCTGTAATCATCATCATAAACACAAAAACCCCGAGATAACTCGGGGTTTAATATTATCGATACTCTTTACTCAGAGTCTTTCTTTTCAGGCGCTTCGTTAGAAGTTGTTTCAGAAGAGCTAGGCTGTTCTGCATCTTTCGCAGTCTCCGTTGCTTCTTCTTTAACTTCTTGCTTTGCTTGAGGCTTGTCGCTGTCTTCTGGTTTGCTTGCTGAGTTATCACTCCAGCCCGCAGGCTCACGAATTTCAGCTTTGCGCTCCATTAAGTCATCAATCTGGCGAGCATCAATGGTTTCATACTTCATCAGCGCATCTTTCATCGCATGCATGATATCCATGTTCTCTTGAAGAATCTTCTTCGCACGATCGTAGTTGCGGTCAATGATCTGACGAACTTCGTCATCAATCAACTTCGCTGTATCGTCAGACACATGTTTAGTCTGAGTTACACTACGCCCTAAGAAGACTTCGCCTTCATCTTCTGCATACAGCAGAGGGCCAAGCTTTTCAGAGAAACCCCATTGAGTAACCATCTTACGAGCAATATCTGTTGCACGCTCGATATCATTAGAAGCACCGGTTGATACTTTGTCAGCACCGTAGATAAGCTCTTCTGCTAAACGACCACCGTACAAGCTAGAAATCATTGATTCTAGGTGTTGGCGAGACATACTCACGCGGTCCTGCTCTGGAAGGTACATTGTTACACCCAACGCACGACCACGTGGAATGATAGACACTTTGTACACTGGATCGTGTTCAGGAACCAAGCGACCAACAATCGCGTGACCCGCTTCGTGGTATGCTGTTGACTCTTTCACTTCCTCGGACATCACCATTGAACGGCGCTCAGCACCCATCATGATTTTGTCTTTCGCCAGTTCAAACTCAACCATAGAAACGTTGCGCTTGTTACCGCGCGCAGCAAACAGGGCTGCTTCGTTAACTAAGTTTGCTAGGTCAGCACCAGAGAAGCCTGGAGTACCACGTGCGATGAGAGAAGGCTCTACATCACCCGCTAGAGGGACTTTACGCATGTGAACTTTTAGGATCTGTTCACGGCCACGTACATCTGGAAGACCAACTACCACTTGGCGGTCAAAACGACCAGGACGCAGTAGCGCAGGGTCTAGCACGTCCGGACGGTTAGTCGCAGCGATAACGATAATACCTTCGTTACCTTCGAAACCATCCATCTCAACGAGCATTTGGTTTAGTGTTTGTTCACGTTCATCATGACCACCACCAACACCTGCGCCACGTTGACGACCTACCGCATCGATCTCATCGATAAAGATGATACAAGGTGCGGCTTTCTTTGCTTGTTCAAACATGTCACGAACACGAGATGCACCAACACCAACGAACATTTCTACGAAATCAGAACCAGAGATAGTAAAGAATGGTACTTTCGCCTCACCGGCAATGGCTTTCGCTAGAAGCGTTTTACCCGTACCAGGAGGACCAACCATTAGAACACCCGTTGGAATCTTACCGCCCAGTTTTTGGAAGCGGCTTGGATCGCGTAGGTAGTCCACCAGTTCTTTCACGTCTTCTTTTGCTTCGTCACAACCAGCAACGTCAGCAAAAGTTGTCTTGATTTGTTCTTCGCTCATCATTCGAGCTTTGCTCTTACCAAAAGACATGGCGCCTTTACCACCGCCGCCCTGCATTTGACGCATGAAGAAAATCCATACACCAATTAGTAAGATCATTGGGAACCAAGAGATGAAGATTGTACCAAGCAAGCTTTGCTCTTCTGGAGGCGTGCCTTGTACTTTCACGTTTTGGTTAATTAGGTCATCTAGAAGCTTTTGGTCATACACTGGCATGTAAGTGACCATTTTGGCACCGCCGCCACGACGAACAAAGCTAATTTCACCGTCTTTAAAAGTTGCTTCTTGAATCTGGCCTTGGCCAACTTCCTGTACAAACGTGGTGTAATCCACGGTTCTGCCATTGCTTTCTCCAGGGCCAAAGCTCTGGAATACCGACATCAATACGACGGCGATAACAAGCCACAGAATTAAATTTTTTGCCATGTCACTCAAGGTGTAAGCCTCTCGATAACTAATTGTAATTAAAGGTAGGGTACTACAGTTCATTAACTGTAGCTATAGTGTTAACACGCTCTCAAGAGAGCAAAATGGTTAACCTTTGTAACCAGTGGCTACGACGAAGACCTCTCGAGAGCGAGCTCGCGATGAGTCTGGTTTTCTAATTTTTACGGCTTTAAACATGTCTCGGACTTCTTTCACATACTGATCGAAGCCCTCCCCTTGGAAAACCTTTACGACAAAGCTACCATTAGGCGCTAGAACTTGTCGACACATATCTAAAGCTAATTCAACTAAATACATAGCGCGAGGTTGATCAACAGAATTGTTTCCCGCGATGTTAGGCGCCATATCAGACATTACTACGTCTACCATGGAAGGTTGGATCCTTTCTAGCAAAGCTTCCAATACTGCATCATCACGAAAGTCGCCTTGTAAAAAGCTAACGCCAGCAATCGGGTCCATAGGAAGCAAGTCACACGCAATGATCTGACCACTGTCCCCTACTATCTTAGCAGCATATTGAGACCATCCGCCCGGCGCAGCCCCCAAGTCGACGACTGTCATTCCAGGCTTTAACAATTTATCTTTCGTTTGAATCTCATCGATCTTGAAATAAGCACGTGAGCGGTAGCCTTTTTTTCGGGCTTCATTCGCGTATTTATCATCAAAGTGTTCTTTCAACCAACGACCAGAACTAGCCGAATGTTTTTGTTTACTCATTTTAATCCCAACAAGGCACAAATTGGAGCTATTGTTTTAATAGGCGCTACCTATTAATCAATAAATTATAGTCTTCAGCAATAGATGGCGTTAAAATAGCTTTTTTCAACCCTTATTTTAAAGAAAATTGGCCGCGTAATGAACCTAAGCACCAAACAAAAGCAGCACCTTAAAGGCCTAGCTCACAGTTTAAAACCTGTTGTGCTAATGGGCGCAAATGGACTTACAGAAGCCGTGCTAGCAGAAATTGAAATCGCTCTTAACCATCACGAACTTATCAAAGTAAAAGTTGCTTCGGAAGATCGTGAAACAAAACAGCTAATCATCGACGCTATCGTACGTGAGACGGGCGCTGAAAAAGTTCAGACTATTGGTAAAGTGCTTGTGCTATACCGCCAGTCTGAAGAGCGTAAAATCGAAATCCCTCGTAAGTAACTCTACTTACGTTGCTGAAGAAAAAAGGTCGCCTGAGGCGACCTTTTTGCGTTTTATCAGGGCAGTAATGCTACTCCAAACGACTTAGATATATTCTACTCGGTCAATTTCGAAGTCTTTCGCGCCACCCGGAGTTTGAATAGCAACTTCATCACCTTCCATCTTACCAATCAGGCCACGAGCAATAGGTGAGCTCACTGAAATGCGACCTGCTTTGATATCGGCTTCATCATCACCAACGATTTGGTACGTTTTTTCTTCTTCGGTGTCGATATCAATCAAGGTTACGGTTGAACCAAAAATAACTTTACCCGTGTTCTCCATCTTCGTTACATCAATAACTTGAGCAACTGACAGTTTGTATTCAATGTCACGGATTTGTGCTTCACAAATGCCCTGCTCTTCACGAGCGGCGTGATATTCAGCATTCTCTTTTAAATCACCTAGCTCACGAGCTTCAGCAATTGCCTCTGAGATCTGAGGACGTAGTTTAAGTAGACGATCGAGTTCTGCACGTAGCTTTTGCTCGCCACGTAGTGTCATTGGAACTTTTTCCATTTTATAACCTCAAGCCCAAATGGGTCTTTGGACAAAAAAAGCCCACCCTGTCATAGGACTGGGTAGTGCGCTTAAAGATGTATTTCGTTTAGTGTAAACAAACTCCCGGACGAAATCATCTTAATTCGAAAGGCAGCAAGACTATGCCTTTTCGGCATAATGATATAACTCACTTTTAGAGCGGTTCTAGGGCGAATCACCTTCTCAATTTATTGAAAAACAACACTGTTCATTACACCAAAAACCTCAAAAAAGATAAAAACTAATCAATGTCAGGTCAATGTCATTGCCAATAATTTCAATAAAAAACAGCAATTTAAATAAAAACAACGCACAATTGAACAGTGTTCATCAGTGAGATTTATATCATTTTACTAACTCATACGGAAACTTTAGCAGTAAAACATGTCCAGCGAGTTGTTAGATCAATGGCTTACAAGTGCGAACTATATCGCTCAATTAGCCAATTTTGGACCAACAACTTGTGAGAGATCACCTCTCCCCCATACAACAATGATTATGGACAGCTAACTAGGACAAATAAGATGAAAAAGACTCTAATTGCTCTTTCTGTATCTGCAGCAGCTATGGCAACTGGCGTAAACGCAGCTGAACTTTACAACCAAGACGGTACTTCTCTAGAAATGGGCGGCCGTGCTGAAGCACGTCTATCTATGAAAGATGGCGACGCTCAAGACAAATCTCGCATCCGTCTAAACTTCCTTGGTAAACAAGAAATCAATGACAACCTATACGGTGTTGGTTTCTGGGAAGGTGAATTTGAGACTGCTCAAAACGGTACTGTAGACGGCGACGACAAGAGCGATCTAGAAACTCGTCTTGCTTACGCTGGTCTTGGCGGTGCTTACGGTGAGTTCGCATACGGTAAAACTGAAGGTGCACTAGGCGTTATCACTGACTTCACAGATATCATGGCTTACCACGGTAACTCTGCAGCAGACAAACTAGCTGTATCAGACCGTACAGACAACATGATGGCTTACAAAGGCCAGTTTGAAAACCTAAGCGTAAAAGCAAGCTACCGCTTCGCTGATCGTATGGAAAACGAAAACACTGGTGAGTACTACGACAACAAACAAGACGGTTACTCTCTATCTGCAATCTACGCTCTAGCTGACACTGGTCTTGAGCTAGGTGCTGGTTACGCAGATCAAGACAAAGCTAACGAGTACATGCTAGCTGCATCTTACACAATGTCTGATCTTTACTTCGCTGGTGTATTCACTGACGGCGAGAAAATGGAAGATTCAAACAACAGTAACACAGTTGATTACACTGGTTACGAGCTAGCGGGTGCTTACACTCTAGGCCAAACAGTATTTACAACATCATACAACAATGCAGAAACTAACAACGAAACTTCTGCAAACAACTTTGCTGTTGATGCTTCTTACTACTTCAAGCCTAACTTCCGTGGTTACATTTCTTACAACTTCAACCTGATTGATGCAGGTGACAAGTTTGGTTCAACTGACACTAGCAAAACAGTTGCAACTAAGATCGATGCTGAAGACGAGCTAGCTCTAGGTCTACGTTACGACTTCTAATTCCGGTCTTTGACTAGAATATCGAATGCCCGCTTTAAGCGGGCATTTTTTATACTTCATTTTAAGCAGCGCGCCTTTCTCTCGTGTCTCATTCATGAAGACATTTGAAGCATTTCTTTAGTTACCTAGCATATTGAAAGGACTTGCGTATACTCAATCACATAACTCACCTTAGAAAGTATCATTATGCGTTTACGTTGGCCCTTGCTCATATTCTCTTCATTACTTTCTGCTTTTTCACAAGCGTACCCTCATCAAGAGGTGTTGCCTGAAGGCGCCCGCATCAGTTTAGTTGCGGAAAAACTCAGTGAAAATGCTGAGCTTGACGGTGTTCATCCTACCGAACAACTGTTCCCACCAGCGAGTACATTAAAAATCGTCACCGCATTAGCCGCGAAGTTAGAACTGGGTGATAACTTCCGGTTTCGAACCAAGCTGGAAACATCGAACTCAGATGCAGTGATTTACTTTGTCGGCGACCCAACACTCCAAACCAACGACTTAAAATCACTTCTCACTCTAGCTAAGAAAAATGGCTTAAAACGGATTAACGGTGACCTATGGCTCGATAACAGCGCATTCACTGGTTATAACCGTGCGGTGGGCTGGCCGTGGGATATCTTGGGAGTTTGCTACAGCGCTCCGGCATCGACCATCACACTCAATAACAACTGTGTACAAGCCTCTATCTATACACAAAAAGATGGTGGAACGCGGGTCTACGTACCAGAGCATCAACCTATTCGTGTCACAAGTACCGTAGAAACAGTTTCTAAAACCATTAAGAAAAGTCGTCATTGTGACTTAGGTTTAGTTGCAAATCCCGATAACAACTACAAGCTAACAGGGTGCTTGGTTGAAAGAGACAAACCATTGCCACTGAAATTTGCGGTTCAAGACCCTGAGCGTTACACCAGTCAAAGGTTGGCGACTTTGCTCAAGGAGCTCAACATTGGGGTATCAGGAAAGATTAGGGTCGGTACGGCGCCAGAAAAGCAGCGAAAGCTCATCGCAATGCATCAATCAAAGGCCTTACCAGACATTCTTGAAGATATGCTCAAAAACTCTGACAACTTGATTGCCGACACATTAACCAAAACACTTGGTGCTAAATTTTTCGTTCAGCCAGGCAGTTTTACTAACGGTACAGAAGCGATCAAGCAGATCATTTTCGCCAACACTGGTATTGATATTCGTAATGCGCGCCTAGAAGACGGCTCAGGACTTTCGCGAAATAACCGGATCTCCGCGACCAAGATGGCTGAAATGCTGCGCTATATTTGGAAGCATGAAAACGAACTCAAATTGATTGCCATCATGCCGAAATCAGGTGAATCCGGCACATTAAAGTACCGACAAAGTATGCGAAAACTTCCAATTAAAGGACAGCTGATCGCGAAAAGTGGCTCTATCTACGGGACTTACAATATGGCTGGATATGGCTTGGATAAAAATGGTCAACCTAACACCATTTTTGTTCAGTTTGTTTCAGACTACTTCCCAGAAAAACGGGACGACAACACACCTGTCATCGCCCCGATTACACATTTTGAGCAGCTTTTTTACAATGACATTGTGAACTTTAGTCAGGCAATACCTAAGAAATAGTTCACCACGTTAAAGTAAATCCACATTCCTGAAATATCGACGATAGACGCAAGAACTGGACTCACCAATACGGCTGGGTCCAACTTGCAAGCTCGTGCAATAATTGGCAACAGCCCGCCCAATGTTGTAGAAATGGTGACTTGAATGAACAGCGCAACTGCTATTGCCAGTGCGATATCGGTCAGTTCAAAGCCTCCTGTTGATTGTCCTGCACTAAATAACATAATGCGTCCAATCATCACGATAGCGATCGCTAGCGCAATAAATAGAGCGACTCGGCTCTCTTTCCACAAAACTTCTAACCATTGGCGTTTTTTTAACTCTCCAGTAGCAAGAGCACGAATCACCAAAGTTGCTGCTTGTGTTCCTGTGTTACCACCAGCAGCTGCAATCACTGGCATGTACACTGCAAGTAAAACAAGCTGACTAAGGGTGTCCTCATACTGAGCGATGATCAAGCCTGACACTATCCCTAAAAGAGCCAGCGCAATGATCCATCCAATACGCTGTTTTACATGCCCTAAAACACTAGTTGATAAATAACCATCGGGTGTATCAACTTCAGACATATGCAGACCCAGTTGGTGAGCATAATGACGTGCGCGTTTGTCATGACCTGCTTGCTCAAGTTGAGCAATAAGACTATTCACATAGCCGACAGAGCAATGCTGTAAAATACCTACAGCCTCATCAATCGGCATAACCGTAAGCAAATGGACTTGTTGCTCTTGCTCGTACTGCAAGAATGCATTGCGAGCTGCACCAATTTCTACTTCAGAAAAGTTTGGTGTTGTTTCAATAAAAGTGTTGTTCATTACCGTCATGGCGAATCTCCCGATTGGCATTGGTAACGACCATCGACAAAGCATGAAAAAGCCACTCTCGCACGCTAAAAGTCAGACAACAATTAAGATGCACAGAGAAAACCAATGCGAATGCACTGTCTATTCAGAATGTATGAAGGAAATAACGAGAAGAAAGTTAGAAAAGATGCCTCACCACTTAGGTAAGGCGGAGATCGCCAATACCGAAGCGGGTTATTTCGCTCCCTTAATCTTACTCACCCAACGACTGGGAGGATGGTCGGTATTGTTCATGTAAATCTCCGATAGCGCTGCCATTATTGGCAGCGCAAGTATAGTAGCAAAGTTCATCAGGTATGGAAGTTTTACTTTGCCGTTTTTGCTAAATTTTCATACAAAAAAAGCGCCCTTCAGACGCTTTCATTTGCAGTCATTATGAATTACTGAATAGTAATACGAGCAAATTTACGTTTGCCGACTTGGAACACGTAAGTACCCGCTTCTGGAGCAAATTTGCTGTCCGCAATTTTTTCACCATCAATCTTCACAGCGCCCTGCTTAACCATGCGCATCGCATCTGACGATGATGGACATAAGCCTGCTTCTTTCAACAGATTACTCACTGGGCGACCTGCGTCAAAGTCAAACTCTGGCATTTCATCAGGAATTTGGTTCTTCGCAAAACGGTTTACGAATTCTTGCTCTGCTGCATCGGCATCGGCTTCACTGTGGAAACGAGCAATAATTTCTTTTGCTAGCAATACTTTGATGTCACGAGGGTTTTTGCCCGCTTCTACATCAGCTTTGAATTGAGCAATCTCTTCCAGAGGACGGAAAGAGAGCAGCTCGTAGTAGCTCCACATTAGGTCATCAGAAATAGACATGATTTTACCAAACATTTCGCTTGGCGCTTCGCTGATACCGATGTAGTTGTTTGCTGACTTAGACATCTTCTTCTCGCCATCAAGGCCCACTAGAAGCGGCATCATCAGTACAACCTGAGGTTTTTGACCGTGAGACTTTTGCAGTTCACGACCCATTAGAAGGTTGAACTTCTGGTCTGTACCACCTAATTCAACATCCGTTTCCATTGCTACTGAGTCCCAGCCTTGTAGAAGTGGGTACATGAACTCATGAATAGCAATTGGCTGACCACCCGCGTAACGCTTTTTAAAGTCGTCACGCTCTAGCATACGAGCAACGGTTTGGTTTGCCGCAAGGCGAATCATACCTTCTGCGCCCAGTTCAGACAGCCACTCAGAGTTAAACTGAATTTTAGTCTTTGCAGGATCGAGAATTTTGAACACTTGCTCTTTGTACGTTTCAGCGTTACGCAATACGTCTTCACGACTTAGCGGTGGACGAGTTGTGTTTTTACCTGTTGGGTCACCAACCATTGCAGTGAAGTCACCGATTAGGAACGTCACTTCATGACCTAGTTCTTGGAACAAGCGAAGCTTATTGAAAATAACCGTATGGCCTAGGTGAATGTCAGGTGCTGTTGGATCAGCGCCCAATTTAATACGTAGAGGACGGTCTTCTTTTAGTTTTGCGATTAGCTCTTCTTCTGGAATCAGCTCTTCAACACCGCGCTTAATCTCGGCTAGTGCAGCTTCAATGCTCGCCATTCTTGTTCACTCCCACAGATTTGGCAAAAATATAATAGCTGAACATATTACTTGAATAGCGATGCATTTTGAAACACGTTAGACTAGGTAGTTGTCACTTTTTCCGTTTAATTTAGCAATCAAGTACCTCATGCATTCGATTTTTGTCCGACTTCCACTCTTGCACAAAGTATTGATCGGTTTTTTTAGTGCGCTGATTATCTTCGCGCTCTTCTTTTTACCTGATCCGCAAGACCTAGACCCGCAGCAGAGCCGATTAAAAGTTGGTCAACATTATCCTGTGCCAGTTTCCCTCGAACTCAGTGCACTAAATAGTTCATCGCCTGCGGTTCCCGCCGTGCTGCGCTGGGAGACATACAAGGTAAAAAATGGCGAGAGTGCTGCCATCTTATTTAGTCGCGTAGGGCTTTCTGCTCGTCTATTACATGAACTGGTGTCATCAGACAAAGAAGTGGAAAAACAGTTAACTCGGCTTCGACCTGGTGACCGATTGCAATTTGGTTTTGACGAAAATAACGACTTGGTGCAGCTAAGAAGAACACTAAGCGCGTTCGAGACTTTTCGTATCACATTAAAAGACGGCAAGTACGTTTCTGAAGTTGATAAGAAAGAAGTCGACTTCCAGTACAACTACGCTGAAGCCACCATCAAATCAAACTTTTGGAATGCAGGAATATCTTCTGGATTAAATGGTAACCAAATCATGGAACTGGCTGGCATATTTGGTTGGGACATCGACTTTGCTTTAGATATTCGTAAAAAAGACAGCTTCCGAGTACTTTACCAAGAGGAAGTGGTAGAAGGTGAAGTAATCGGCCGTGGAAAAATCATTGCTGCGATCTTTAAAAACCAAGGCGATACCTTTACCGCAATATTGGATCAGAAAAGTGGCAAGTATTACGACGAAAATGGGCGTGCAATGAAAAAAGCATTCTTACGCGCGCCGTTGGATTTCCGTCGAGTTTCGTCTAACTTCAACCCACGCCGCTTACATCCAGTGACGGGACGCGTTCGTCCTCATAGAGGCACGGACTATGCAGCACCAGTGGGCACCCCGATTTGGGCGGCTGGTGATGGTGTTGTTCAAAAATCGTCTTACAACAAATTTAATGGTAACTACGTTTTCATTAAACATAGTAATACTTACATTACCAAGTACCTGCACTTAACCAAACGTACTGTACGAGCTGGTCAACGCGTTAAGCAAGGCCAAACCATCGGTACGCTTGGCGGAACTGGCCGTGTAACTGGCCCTCACCTGCACTATGAGTTCCTTGTGAATGGTGTCCATAAAAACCCGCGCACGGTGAATTTGCCACAATCTAAATCCCTGACAGGAAAAGCGAGACAAACTTTCATGGCAAACGCGAAAGTTAGCATGGACAAGCTTGAACGCTACAGCAAACTGCTAGCAATGAAGTAAGGCAAGGTATTGAAAAGGGCAGCTTCGCTGCCCTTTTTGTTTTGTCGATATCATCACGATAAAGCTTACTGTTCGGAGTGATGCTCTCTCCCGAGCATAAGCAAACACGGTGTCAGAACTAACGTTAGCAAAGTCGCAAACGCCAAACCACCCGCGACAGCGGTCGCAAGCTGAGACCACCATTGAGTGCTTGGTGCGCCAAACTCCACTTTCTGATTAACTAAGTCGATGTTCATTTCTAACACCATTGGCAATAAGCCTAATATGGTGGTCACCGTCGTAAGTAAAACGGGTCTTAAACGCTGCACACCCGTACGCAAAATAGCCTCAGATTTTTCTAAGCCACGTTTACGCATCTGATTATAAGTATCGATTAAAACAATATTGTTGTTTACCACGATACCAGCCAACGCAATCACTCCAATTCCCGACATAATGATGCCAAATGGCTTTTGGAAAATAAGTAACCCAGCGAAGACACCAACAGTAGAAAACAGCACTGCGCTAAGGATTAAGAAAGCTTGATAAAAGCTATTAAACTGCGTAATTAAAATCAAAGCCATCACACCAAGCGCGACAATAAAAGCATTTTGCAAGAATGCTGATGAGTTTTCCTGCTCTTCATTTTGCCCCCGAATCTTATATTCAATGCCTTCCGGTAACTCGAGCTGTTCCATTCCAGCGGCAATCTTAGGTAATTCAAGCGCTAAATTGTAACCTTCCACCATATCCGCTTTAATATTGATAACTCGATGACCGTCGACCCTACGAATGGTGTCTTGCTTATGATCTGGTTTGATTTGAGCAAAATTCGTAATCGGTACTAGACCAGCTGCCGTTTTCACTCTCAGCTGATCAAATCGACCTATGTCGCGCTTATCTTGCGGATAGCGCACCAAAATATCGACTTCTTCATCTGCATCATCAGGCAAATAATCGCCTATTTTCAAGCCGTTCGTAACAAACTGGACGGTATTCCCGACTAAGGTAGCATCCGCTGCAAAGCGAGAGGCGTCATCTCGCTGGATATCAATTTGCCAATCAATCCCTTCCTTATTAGTGGTATCACTCAAGTTGGTCAGTGCAGGATTACCATCAGCCCAATGTCGTACTTTTTTGGCCGCTTCATCTAACGCACTAACACTCAAGTTTCGTGATGATACTTCAATCACGAGATCATGCTCGACAGGCGGTCCTGCGTCCGGGAATTTATACTCAAGTTCAACACCATAAAAGCGATCTGTCGTCTCTTTTAGTTCCTCAATAATGGTTTTCACTTTGCGTCGATACTGCCAATCCACAGGCGTTATTTGAATCTGGCCAATCTCGTCCCCATTATCGCTCGACCCCGTGCGCGTGTAGACACTTTCAAACTCGTCATGACCGAGCATCACCTTCTCGATTTCGCGCATAACAACATCTTTTTCGTGAATAGACAAGTCACCATAAGAACGAACTTTAACGGTAAAAAAGGCAGGGTCCACCTCAGGGAAAAACTCTGCACCCAAGCCAGCTTTGTTGTAAGTGAAGCCGACACCTGCCGCTAGCAGTATCGCGCTGAGTAAGACTTTCCATGGATGACGAATCGCTACCGACAGAGTCTGGTAATAAAGCTTGGTAATGCCTGTCGCTTTTTCAAAGTTGCCGTTATGCAGCTCCACCATTTCTCGCTGAGCTTTCTGATTGACGACTTGAGGCTTGCCAATGATCCCACCGATGACAGGAACGAACAGTAAAGCCATCATCAGTGAAGCGGCCAAAGTAGCAATTAAAGTAAGTGGTAAGTACTTCATGAACTCACCAGTGATGTCTGGCCAGAAAAGTAACGGAGCAAACGCAGCCAATGTGGTTGCTGTGGATGCGGTAATCGGCCAGGCCATTCGCTTTGCTGCATCTCGATAGGCTTCTTTACGTGGCGTTCCTTCTTGCATGCGCCGATCTGCAAACTCTGTCACCACAATGGCACCATCCACCAACATGCCTACTGCCATAATTAAAGCAAACAGTACGACGATATTGACCGTCAGCCCAAATACCGATAACACCAACAACCCAGTCAAGAACGATCCTGGAATAGAAATCCCCACGAGAAGCGCGGTCCTAACCCCCAATATGGCAATAATGACGATAACTACGAGGATAATTGCGGATAAGATATTGTTTTGTAGATCACTGAGCATCAATTTGACATCGTCGGATTGATCCCAAGTGTATTTAACTTGCAAATTGTCGGGCCACTCGGCGCGCTTCTGTCCCTGAGCCAGTACTTCTTTTACCAGCTCAACCGTTTCAATGATGTTTTCCCCTGCCCGTTTTTTTACGTCCAAAACGATGGCAGATTCGCCATCTAAACGAGCAAAACTTTCAGGATCGCGAAATGCACGTCGTACTGTCGCCACATCGCCAAAAGTGATCACCTCTTTGCCATTCACCTTGATCGGTAGTTCAAGCACATCTTTCAGTGAATCAAAAACCGATGGGACTTTTACCGAAAAGCGTCCATACCCAGTATCGACAAACCCCGCTGCCACAACTCGGTTATTCAAGGCGATTAAATTATAGATATCCGCTTGATCGAGACCGTAGCTTTCCATCAATAGCGGATCGACAACTATCTCCACGATGTCTTCGCGATCTCCTGCGATTTCAACCTCAAGAATCTGACGGAAACTTTCCAAACGATCACGTAACGTTCTGGCAATCTGAACAATGGTTCGCTCTGGTACGGTGCCATAGAGCACAACGGTCAAAACAGGCTCTTCAGATGCAAACGTGACTTCGTTTACCGTCGGCTCATCACTGTCCTCTGGTAACTTTGGCTTCGCAAGATCAACCGCATCACGCACATCTGCCATCGCTTTATCAAGATCCACTCCGACACTAAATTCCAGCGTCACCGAAGCATGACCTTCTGATGCCACAGAGGTCATCTCTTTTACGCCTTCAATTGAACGCAGCTCTTGCTCTATTGGCCGAACTAATAAACGTTCGGCATCGACAGGAGAAATGCCTTGATGTCCAACAGAAACATAAATGATCGGAATGGTAATATCAGGGCTCGATTCCTTGGGGATTGTGACGTAAGTAATGACACCAGCAATTAATATCATCACCAACAATGTCAGCATAGTGCGAGCGCGAGATAACGCAGCATCAATCAGAGTGTACATAGGTGCTCCTTACTGCTCATTAGCCGCTTCAATAACTACGTCATCAACTTTATTGGCCAGTACTTGATCACCATCTCGCACAAAACCTTGTCCCAGCACGATAATGTCTGCACGCTCTCCTAACCCAGAGAGCCACACACCATCATCCTCGGCCTTAACGAGTTGAATTGGAACAAACTCAACATACTCATTACGCAGTGTCTTGACACCTAAGTTACCTTCTTCATCGAGTGCTAACATGGCAGCCGTAATCTTTACTGCCAACACTTCACTCAAAGGCAGCTGTACTTCTGCGCTCATACCGGCAGGAATTCTTGCGTCTTGATTATCAATTTCGATTTCAATTGGAAATGTATTAGTAGAAGCAGAAGAAACACGTCCAATGTAGCGCACACGACCTTGATGATGCTGTTGGTTAATGGTTCTTACGTCGGCTTCTAGGCCTTCCTTAAGGTATTGTATATGCCGTTCACTGACATCGGCTTCAATCACTAAAGTATCCAAATCAATGACCGTCGCAATAGGATCGCCAATCCCGACAAAATCACCTAACTCAACAAAGTGGTGATCTACGATGCCATCAAATGGCGCTTTAACCTCAGTATTTCTTAAAGCCGTTTGCACGTTACTCAAATTCGCACGTGCATCTACCAACGCTGCTTGCGCTGTCGCAAATGCAACCTCACCTTGCAGTCCACGACTTTTTAGCGATTTAGCTGCATTAAACTCTTTCTCTTTAACCAACAGCATCGCCTGGGCCCGTTTAAGTTGAATGCCAAGGTCGCGCTTATCGATGTTTGCGATCACTTGTCCCTGTTTGACCGCTTGGCCTTTCTTTATGTTAAGACTGACTATTTTACCTGCAACTTCGGCGCCAAGACGCGCTTGACGATTGGGCGCTGTTCGTCCATACAATTCAATGGTTTTACTGGTAGGTTCGGCAAGAAAAGTATCAAACATCACCTTTGCAAGTGGTGTCGTGTTCGTGGATGTTGAAGAGTTAGGATGATCATCTTGTGCTTTGAGTTGGCCGATGGTTAGCCATGCAACAAGAAGTAAGACGAGGATAAGAGATACTAGCCAAGGGCGCTCGACAATTCGGCGTCCAAAAGAAAGTCCAGACATATAAAGTCCTTTTTATTATTTCTCTGCATATCTGCGAGCGTGTGCTTTACGTGACATCCTTCTACATAAAGCACAGGCAGCCATTAGCTGCCTGTTAGGTGTTAATTACACACTGAACGATGCACCACAACCACATGTTGTCGTTGCATTGGGGTTATTTACGAAGAAGCGCGCTCCTTCCAACCCTTCTGTGTAGTCAACAATACCGCCAACGAGATATTGCAGACTCATAGGGTCTACAACCAGTGTTACACCACTGTTTACGATTGTCGTATCGCCTTCGTTTACATTTTCATCAAAAGTAAAGCCGTATTGGAAGCCGCTGCAGCCGCCGCCAGTAATGTATACGCGCAGTTTCAATGCTGGGTTTTCTTCTTCAGCAATCAATGCTTTAACGCGAGATGCTGCTGCGTCAGAAAAAGATAATGGTACGTTTACTTCGCTCACGAAGACCTCTCTCACTCGTGTAATGCGTCAAGCCTGAAGCAAGACGTCAAATTTGTGCTAATTGAGACGATTATCCAATACCTGACAAACTCGTTCAAGTATTCGCCGCCGATTCTTTATAACAGATGCGGATATATAAGATTACACTGCGAAACAACACATAAATTAAGCAAAACGTTTCTAACTTGATTATAGCTAGGTACAATGCGCTCCACTTGGTCCGAGCAATCAAAAGAGGATAACCCCATGACCAAATCATCAGAGCTGTATCAAAAAGCTCAGCAAACCATCCCTGGCGGTGTCAATTCACCAGTTCGTGCATTCAACGGCGTTGGCGGTTCTCCGCTATTTATCGAACGAGCAGACGGTCCACTGATTTTTGATGCCGATGGTAAAGCGTATATTGATTACGTTGGCTCTTGGGGTCCAATGATTCTTGGCCACAACCACGCAGTTATCCGCGAAGCAGTAATTGATGCAGCGCAACGCGGTCTTAGCTTCGGTGCGCCAACAGAACTTGAAATCGCGATGGCAGAATTAGTTTCTGAGCTTGTTCCATCAATGGAGCAAATCCGCATGGTAAGTTCTGGTACTGAAGCTACGATGAGCGCGATTCGCCTTGCACGTGGCTTCACCGGTCGCGACAAGATCATGAAATTTGAAGGTTGTTACCACGGCCATGCTGACAGCTTGCTAGTAAAAGCAGGTTCTGGTGCACTAACTCTAGGCCAACCAAGCTCTCCTGGCGTTCCTGCAGATTTTGCTAAGCACACGCTAACAGCAACATTCAACGACCTAGATTCTGTACGCGAGCTATTTGCTGCTAACAAAGGCGAAATTGCTTGTATCATCGTTGAGCCAGTAGCAGGCAACATGAACTGTATTCCACCAGTGGAAGGCTTCCACGAAGGGCTACGTGAAATCTGTGATCAAGAAGGCACGCTACTAATTTTTGATGAAGTAATGACAGGCTTCCGTGTTGCTCTAGGCGGCGCGCAAGCACACTACAACATCAAACCCGACCTAACGACACTGGGTAAAGTGATTGGTGGCGGTATGCCAGTAGGTGCTTTCGGTGGCCGTAAAGAAGTGATGCAATACGTTGCACCTACAGGCCCAGTTTACCAAGCTGGTACCCTTTCCGGTAACCCTGTCGCAATGGCAGCAGGCTACGCATGTTTGAACCTTCTAAAAGAAGAAGGCAACGAAAAGCGCCTAGCTTCTAAAACGAAACAACTTGCTGAAGGTTTTAAGTCTCTAGCAGAAAAACACGGTATTCCGCTAGTTGTTAACCAAGTGGGCGGTATGTTCGGCTTCTTCTTCACTGACCAAGAAAAAGTAACTTGCTACGAAGACGTAACGAAGTGCGATGTAGAACGCTTCAAGCGTTTCTTCCACTTAATGCTAAAACACGGTGTCTACCTTGCGCCATCTGCGTTTGAAGCGAGCTTTACTTCACTCGCTCATGGTTCAAAAGAGATTGATGCCACACTAGAAGCGGCTGACCGCTGTTTTGCTGTTCTTGCAGAAGAAGCGAAATAATCGCTAAAAACGGCGATAACGCATTTAGAAAAGGACCGTAACGGTCCTTTTTTATTGCCAATTCAAAATAACCAATATCGCTAATACCCCAACGACAATGCCAAACCACGGTATTCGCTTAGCTTTTTTCTCGGTTTGACACTTTTTATCACCGTTGCAACAACCCATAGCTCATCTCTTGATTGATAACCAACTGATTTGTAGTCATTATAGCAAGGTACATCGCCCTGCTCTAATTCGGCATTGTCATAAGCTTGAAAGAGTTAAGAGTGCAAAGTAATAAAGGTTACACGCCATCATTGAAGGCATAAACCGTAAACGTCACCTGTAAGTTGGACTAATACCATGCCAAATAATGTAAAAATAACGTCGAGTCACCGAGTACTAATGGTTGCTTTACTCGCCGCTGCTTTTGCTTGCTACTTATTGGTTGAGCCATATATCAATTCCATTGTGATGGCTTTTATCATTTCTTTGCTCATGTTTCCGATACACGAATGGTTTGAGCAGAAAATTCCCAAGCACCCCAATATGGCGGCACTGCTGTCATGTGTCGTCTTGACATTTATTATTGTTATCCCGCTTTTATTTGTGTTTGCCGCCATTGTTCAGCAAGGCTCTGTTTTCTCACAAAATACATATAATTGGGTTACCAATGGTGGTATCCAAGATATATTCCAGCATCCTTTCGTTATCAAAGGCTTAGCGATTGTTAATGAGTACTTACCTTTTGATAAAATCGAGCCCAAAGCCATTGCTGAGAAAATTGGTCAATTTGCCACATCGTTTGGCTCTAACTTAGTTGCTATCAGCGCAAAGATTTTAGGAGACGCAACCAACTTCCTAATGAACTTCTTCCTGATGCTGTTTGTGCTGTTTTTTCTGCTTCGTGACCACGACAAAATTATCTCTGCGATTCGTCATATCCTGCCACTCTCACGTAGCCAAGAAGACCGCATATTGACAGAGATAGAGCAAGTTTCTAAATCAGCCGTAATGGGCTCATTCATGACAGCGATTGCTCAAGGTTTGGCTGGCGGTATCGGTATGTGGCTCGCCGGTTTCCCTGGGTTATTTTGGGGAACAATGATGGGCTTTGCATCATTCATTCCAGTGGTAGGAACCGCGCTAATCTGGATTCCTGCAGCAGCGTACTTGTTCTTAACAGGCGATATGACTTGGGCTATCTTCTTGACGGTGTGGAGTGTAGTTATCGTTGGCTCTATAGATAACCTATTACGTCCGTTGCTAATGCAAGGCAGCGCCGGCATGAATACCCTTATGATTTTCTTCTCATTACTGGGTGGTCTGCATCTGTTTGGTTTGATTGGTCTTATCTACGGCCCACTTATTTTTGCCGTGACCATGGTACTGTTTAATATCTACGAGGAAGAATTCAAAGACTTCCTTAACCAACAAGACAACAGCTAGTCACCGCTTAATCACTTCAAGCTTGGGGCAGATTGTGCGAAAATCTGCCCCAAATTATTTCTGATGAACCAAATTTATGTCTGCTTATATCGCTCCTAGCCAAATAGCTCAGCGCCAACTTGAATACTTCAACGGAAAACACGTTTTAGTCGCTGGTGAAGTTGAAGACCTATTTCCTCTTGAGTTAGTGGCTCATTGTGAGTCTGTTGAAGTGTTTACTTCCAACTATAGCTACTACCGCCAAATTCAAACCTCTGACAAAGTGAAAAGTCATTTTGGCTCTGTGTTTGATGCCGAAACAAAAGCAGACATGGTCCTTTTATACTGGCCAAAAGCAAAAGCCGAAGCAGAATACTTGCTGGCGATGTTGATGGCGAAACTGGGCATTAACACCGAAATCGTCATCGTTGGTGAAAACCGCTCCGGCATCAAGAGCATCGAGAAGATGTTCCAAGAATACGGCCCTGTGAACAAGTACGACTCTGCTCGTCGCTGCTCATTTTACTGGGGTAATTGCCTCAATGAACCAAAACCTTTCAACCAAGCAGATTGGTTTAAGTCTTACACTGTTACACTCGGTGAGCAGTCGCTAGCGGTTAAGAGCCTACCTGGCGTATTCAGCCATGGCGAGTTCGACTTAGGTAGCCGATTGCTGCTTGAAACCTTACCTAAGCTGTCGGGCAAAGTGCTCGACTTTGGTTGTGGTGCAGGTGTACTCGGTGCGTTTATGGCGAAAGCGAATCCAGAGATCGCGATTGAGATGTGTGACATTAATGCTTATGCGATCACTTCTAGCCAAGCCACATTAGAAGCGAATGGTTTATCCGGACGCGTATTTGCATCAGATATATACTCGGATACCGCAAAAGACTACCGCTTTATCGTCAGCAACCCGCCATTCCACAGTGGTTTAGACACAAATTACAACGCAGCGGAAACCTTGTTGGGTCAGGCACCACAATATCTAACCAAAGATGGCGAAATGGTGATTGTCGCGAATAGCTTCTTAAAATACCCACCAATTATCGAGCGGGCGTTTAATAATTGCGAGACGCTAAATAAGACCAATAAATTTTCTATCTACTACGCGAAAAAATCATAACTTCCCCCGCGCAGGCATAAACCTGCGCGATTTTTTCTCATAAATTCAACACTCATAAGAAAAACTGCGTCACCCTGCACGCTTTACAACTAACTTTCTTGTCAAAGAAAAAAAACTCGTTAATTTTGTTAATTCTATCTAGTTGAACATCTTATCCGTTTTTAACGAGAACCTCGGCAGCGAAGTATGTTTTAGAACTGCCCATTATGAGTTGTAATCTTATCCATGTTTAAATTCTACAAAAAACAGAAATTTAAGCGCCTTCAGAGTACACTGATGACCGCATTTCTGGTGCTCAGTATCACACCTCTTACCATTACTGCGATCTTTTTCTTGCAGTCCCACAGTAAAGATCTGCAAGAACAAAGCACCTCACACTTACTGTCTGTTCGAGATACAAAACAGCAGCAAATCATCGACTACTTTGAGGCACGAGAAACCGAAGTCATGGGCTTTGTGCGCTCAGAGTTGGCTTACGCCAGTGGTGGCCGATTCTACGGTCTCGTCAATGCTTTTAGTCGTTTAGGCAATGATATTGAAGAGTCTCGTAAAAACGCCCAACAGCGCTACATCGAGGGCAGCGGAGACCAAATCAAAACCTCAACGTTACCCGAGTCATCCAACTATGTAGGAAGTGAACGTTACCGGCTTTTACATAAACGCTATCATTGGGCCTACTTAGAGCTCCTCAAGCGCTCTGATTTTAATGACATTTTGCTGGTAGACATCAATGGTAACGTCACCTACTCGATCAACAAAGACGATAACTACGGAACGAACTTGTTATCAGGCCCCTACAAAGACTCGGCACTTGGCAAAACTTTCAAGCGTCTCGCCGATGATGTGACTGAACGTCGAAAAGTAAACGAAGACTACACTCCTGTGATTGTGTCTGACTTCGAGCTGGAAGGGGGGAAATCAGTCGCTTGGCTAGGTGCACCAATTGTTCAGCAAGGTTATCTACACAGCTATGCCATGTTCCGCTTGCCAAATAATGGCATCACTAAGTTAGCCGCAGACGCCAACCGAGAGTCATCAATTAACACCTTGCTGGTTGGAAATGATCACCAACCTCGCACAATTAACACGAAACAAGACGACATTAAGAACAGTTTAGAAGTGATCGATAAAGCACTCTCTGGTGCATTTGGTGTCGGCACTTACACAAACGGTTTAGGTGAAGAGATCATCGCGGCTTATGCACCGATTGAAACTCGTGGTGTGATTTGGGCGCTCGTCGTACAGTTACCAGAAAACGAAGCTTTCGCTCGTATACATCAACTCGAAAAACTATTCGTTATCGCTATGTTGATCGCCATTATCCTTGTGGTGATCGCTTCTCACTATTTATCAAACTTTATCACTTCTCCGTTGCTGAAATTGACTTGGGTTGCCGAAAAGGTCTCTGCAGGGGATCTTGATGACACGTCTTTTAATACGGTTCGTAAAGATGAAATTGGTCGGCTTGCGTTAAGCTTTGAACGAATGCAACGCTCTATTCGAGAGAAGATTCAAACCATTAAGAAGCAAAATGAAGAACTAGAAAGCAACATACAGATCATTCAGAAACAGAATGAAGAACTGCAATTGGCCGATAAATTAAAAGATGAGTTCTTAGCCACGACTTCTCATGAACTTCGTACACCGTTACACGGCATGGTCGGGATTGCTGAAACCTTAGCGTCCGGCGCCAATGGCGCGATCCCCGCTAGCCAGAAATATCAGCTTGATATCATCATTAAAAGTGGTCAGCGTCTCGCTAATCTAGTCGATGACTTGTTGGATTATCATAAAATGCGTTATGGAAGCATGGATATCCAGAAATCAGCAGTGAGTTTGGGCAGTGCAACACGATTGGTTTTAGAGCTTTCTAGCCATTTACTTGGAAGTAAAACCATCCGCATCATCAACCAAGTCCCAGCGGATTTAAAAGCAGTGTCAGCTGACCCGCAACGCCTTGAACAAGTGCTATATAACCTGATTGGCAATGCGATTAAATACACCTCAGAAGGTAAAATTGTTATCTCCGCTAATGTGGTAGATGATCATGTACGCGTACAAGTCGTGGATACTGGACAAGGAATTCCCGCAGAACAACTTGAACATATTTTTGAACCACTTATCCAAGCAGGGCAAGACGCGAGCCGTTATCGTCAAGGTGCAGGACTTGGGCTCTCCATTAGCCGTCAATTGATCGAATTAATGGGAGGCTCGTTATACGTCAGTAGCCAACCAATGGTCGGAACTACCTTCAGTTTCACTTTACCGCTCGCCAGTGAAGAAGAAATCCAAGCAACCCAGACTCTAGCTGCGCACGGGCACTTCCAAATTCCTGAAGTTAATGTAGAGAACAGTGAAGACTTATCACTTCCAGAGAACCCAGACGGCCCGTTACTGTATGTTGCTGACGATGAACCAGTAAACTTACGCGTGCTTGAAAGCTTTTTACGTTTAGAGGGCTATCGTGTGCGTACTGTCTCCGATGGGCCAGAAACGTTAGCGCTCGTCGAGCAAGAGAAGCCGGAACTTCTGTTATTGGATATCATGATGCCAGGCATGAGCGGCTACCAAGTTTGTAGTGAACTACGTGAAACCTATGATCATGCCGAGTTGCCAATCATTATGCTCACCGCACTCAGTCAAACAGAAGATCGTGTAAGAGGTTTTGAGGCAGGAGCCAACGACTATTTATCGAAACCATTTAATAAACAAGAGTTGGCGGCACGTATCCAAGCGCATTTAACGGCAAGTAAAGCAGAAATGCGCCATATGGAAAACAAAGTGCTAGAGTCTGAACTTAGACAGCGTGCAGTCGTTGAAGCAAGCTTACTTGAGACTCAAGGTCGTTTGTTGGAACAGCTAGAATCGGCTCCTGAAGCTATCATCTGTCTACGTGAAGACAAGCGTATTCGCTTTGCTAACGAAGCTGCTTGTAAGCTATTCAAGCGCAGCTTAGAACAGCTAAAGCGTTCATCTGCTGATGAGCTGATTGCCCCTAAATATCTGACCGTCAAACAACCTCATTACTGTGGCAAGATTGATATCTATATTGAAGATATTCGTCAGAACATCGAAGCAGACATTCTTAAGCTCCCTGAAGGTTCAGGGTTAGATATCATGTACATCTTTAATGTCGGCGGTGGAGCCAGTGCCGCTCGCATACATAATCTAGAAACCGCCGTAGAAGTGCTTTCAAGTTATGCATTTGATGGTGACAAAGACCAATTGCAAAAGCTAAAAGAGCTTGGCGGAGAATTTACGCGCCTTGCAGACAAAGCGCTCGGTAATAAAAAAGACAAGCAAGAACTTATGCGAGAAGTTCTAGTAGACGCAATGACACATGCTTTAGAGTATTGGGAATCTGTAACGGGTGAAAGTAAGTTCGCATTTGCAGAGCAAAGTGGCTTGTGGCGCGTTTATCTAGACCGTAGTACTTTGCAAACACGCACTTTAGATAAATACATGCGTATAGAAACATTACCCAAAACACCACGTTGGAGAACGGTGCTAAGCTCGATAGAGTTCATTCTCGAACACTGCAAAGAACAGAGCCCCGAGAGAGCATACATAGAAGCACAACGAGATAAACTACAGCGACTATTGACCAGCTAATATTTATCAAAAAAACTAGCCTAGCGTGCATGCTGGGCTTTTTTGTTATTCGAGTATTCCCTTCCTAGAGATAAAAGAGACCGCCTCTTCCTACCCCATTAACATATTTCCAATAACGAACATTCGGTTAGACATCACTATCTATTGTTGGTCTTCAAAACGTACGATCTTATCCATTTAACTGGCCTTAATTAGGTAAGTTCGAGCAACCAAAAAACTTCATTCATACAATAAAAAAAGGACGACAAACGGAAGAAAACTGTCGATAAAAAAGGCCATTTTTCAGATAACAAGCGGATTTTGACGAACTATTGATAGAGATTGCGAACTTAATCACAACAGAACGGCAGATTAATTTTTAGCTGATTAATTAACACCATTTCTGCATGTGAGCGAGATCTCCGAACCTAGAAACCAAGCAAGAAACGTATATTTTAAATGGATCACCAGGTTAGTAATCACCAACACTCATTATTAACAAGGATATAAACTGCGACGCATATCAACGTTTATTTTTTGTCCCTCTACTGGTTAAAATTAGCCAAAATAACGTTTATAACGGAGAGCTCAGAGATTTTAACGTTTTTAACGGGAATCAAGTTTGATTATTTTATGGATAAGGTGTTTTCTTACTCCTGCCTAAGGCCTACAGGCCACTCTTGGCGAAACTCAATGTTGTAATGAGTAAGGCATGTACAAGAGGTAGGTCTTAGAGAGTGTTTATCAATTGATGACATTCAATTCCATTTAGTGAAATGAAAGCAAATAGTAAGGAACAGCTATGCTTGCCAATATTAAAAAAACAGCACTAGCAACAGCAATTATTGCAACGGCTACTACAGGTTTTGCATCGGTAGCTACTGCGGCTGAACGCAGTGAACTGACTATCCACCCTAAAGAGTTTACAACTTTCGTTCGTAACTTTAACCCTTTCTTGGGTGCAACTAACCTGCACACAACAACCGACTTTATTTACGAGCCGCTCGTTGTTTTTAACGAAATGCACGGTAACACGCCTGTATTTCGTCTAGCAGAAAACTTTACCATGGCTGATGACCTGATGAGCGTAACCTTCGATATCCGTAAGGGCGTAAAATGGTCTGATGGCAAAGCGTTTACCGCTGATGATGTTGTTTACTCTTTCAACCTAGTTAAAGAGAAGCCAGAGCTAGACCAATCTGGTATCAACTCTTGGGTGACTGGCGTAGAAAAAGTTAACGACTACCAAGTTAAATTCCGTCTAAGCGAAGCAAACTCAAACGTTCCTTACGAAATTGCGAAAGTACCAGTCGTACCTAAGCACGTATGGAGCAAAGTAAAAGATCCAGCAACATTCACAAACGAAAATCCAGTAGGCAGTGGTCCATTTACTGAAATCGACACTTTCACACCGCAGCTATATATCCAGTGTGAGAACCCGAATTATTGGGATGCTGACAACCTAGATGTAGATTGTCTGCGTGTGCCACAAATCGCGAACAACGACCAATTCTTGGGCAAAATCGTTAACGGCGAAATGGACTGGACGTCTTCATTCGTACCAGACATCGACCGTACGTACGCTGCAGCAAGTCCGAATCACCACTACTGGTACCCACCAGCGGGTACTCAAGCATTTGTAGTGAACTTCAAAAACCCAGACGCTGCGAAAAACGAAGCACTAACTAACGTTGACTTCCGTCGTGCGTTCTCTATGGCGCTAGACCGTCAAACTATCATTGATATCGCTTTCTACGGCGGCGGTACAGTGAACGACTTCGCATCTGGCCTTGGCTACGCATTTGAAGCTTGGTCTGATGAAGAGACGCACAACAAGTACAAAGGCTACAACACATACAACGCGGAAGGTGCGAAAAAGCTTCTAGCTAAAGCTGGCTTCAAAGATGTAAACAAAGATGGCTTTGTGGATACACCATCTGGCAAGTCTTTCGAGCTTCTAATTCAATCACCAAACGGTTGGACTGACTTCAACAACACGGTACAACTAGCCGTTGAGCAACTAGCAGAAGTGGGCATTAAAGCTCGTGCTCGTACACCGGACTTCTCGGTATACAACCAAGCTATGCTAGAAGGTACTTACGACGTTGCTTACACCAACTACTTCCACGGTGCAGATCCACACTTGTACTGGGATAGTGGCTACAACTCGAAGCTACAAGCTGGTGACGGCATGCCTCGCTTTGCAATGCACTTCTACAAGAACGATAAGCTAGACGGTCTTCTTAACAGCTTCTACAAGACAGCAGATAAGCAAGAACAGCTAGAGATCGCTCATGGCATTCAGAAGATCATTGCTCAGGACCAAGTAACTATTCCTGTGCTATCTGGCGCGTACATGTACCAATACAACACAACTCGCTTCACTGGTTGGTGGAACGAAGAAAACCCTAAGGGCCGTCCAAACATTTGGGCAGGTATCCCAGAGCGTCTACTTCACGTACTGGACCTAAAACCAGTTAAATAAGTAGAAGTTCATTTCAAGCGGCATACATCCCGTGTGCCGCCTATAAAAATCCCTTGTTAACGAAACCAATATGTGGCGCTCGTCGTCAGGGGATTTTTCGCTCTAAATTTCGCTAGGAGCGACCTGAAACCAGAAACAGGGAAAAAATCTGGGTGAGTAAGGTGTGAGTTATGGGTTATTTTTTAAGACGTTTGTCGTTCTATCTTGTCGCGCTCTTAGTTGCAGCGACGTTAAACTTTATTATTCCGCGAGCAATGCCTGGTGACCCAGTTACCATGATGTTTGCTAATGCTTCAGTACAGGTGACTCCAGAACGAATCGCAGCAATGAAAGAACTGCTCGGTTTCGTTGATGGGCCAATTTACATTCAGTACTTCTCGTACATTAAAAACATTCTAAGTTGGGAATTGGGCACCTCAATCCAGTTCTACCCACTTTCAGTTAATTCTTTACTAGGTAGTGCATTTGGCTGGTCACTATTTCTAGCTGGTACTGCGGTTGTACTTTCTTTCTCCATCGCTTCTGTCCTTGGTATTTTTGCCGCCTGGAAGCGCGGTAGTAAGTACGATGCATTCGTAACGCCTGGTACATTGATCATTCAAGCTATTCCACAAATGGTTATCGCAATGTTAGCGCTGTTTACCTTTGCGATTGGCCTGAAATGGTTCCCATCTGGCTATGCTTACACGCCAGGTACTATTCCTGATTGGACAAGCTGGGAGTTCATCAAGAACGTGGGTTACCACGCTGTATTACCTCTATTCTGTGCAACCATCGTTCAAATTGGTGGCTTCCTAGTTAACATGCGTAACAACATGATCAACCTTCTCGCCGAAGACTATATCACGATGGCTAAAGGTAAAGGGCTGAGTGAAAACCGCGTCGTCTTTAATTACGCCGCACGTAACGCACTACTTCCAAGTGTTACCGCACTGTCTATGTCTTTAGGTATGGCCATTGGAGGTCAATTAATCATCGAGATGATTTTCAACTACCCAGGCCTAGGTACTGTTCTATTGAACGCAATTCACGCTCGTGACTACCAAGTACTTCAAGGTCAGTTAATTATCATGACGATGTTCATGCTGTGCTTCAACTTAATGGCTGACATGCTGTACATGATTCTAGACCCTCGCCTACGTACGGGAGGCAAATAATCATGAAAGAACTATTCAAACTTATTTTAGGTAACGCATTTGCTCGCATTGGTCTTGGCATTGTTACGCTGTTCGTGTTCGTTGCGATTGCCGCTCCTTTACTTACAAAGCATGCGCCAGACAAGCGAACCGGTAACCCACACGAATACCCAAGCTTTGTTGTAAAACAGGCACAAAACAACCCTGATGGTTGGGTCGCTAAAAACCTAGCAGACGATCGTCGTACACTGCTTATGTCTAAAAAGGCCGACCACGTATTAGGTACTAGCCGAATGGGTCGCGATATCTGGTCGCAGGTGGCTTACGGTGCACGAGTATCACTGGGTGTAGGCTTTGGTGCTGGCATCATCGTGTGTTTCTTAGCAACAGTCATTGGTATATCGGCAGGTTACTTCGGCGGTAAAGTGGATGACGTATTGAGTGCCGCGATGAACATCATGTTAGTAATCCCGCAGTATCCATTGCTATTCGTGTTGGCGGCCTTTATCGGTGAAGCAGGCCCACTCACCATTGCCTTGATTATCGCTGGTACTTCTTGGGCATGGGGTGCACGTGTTGTCCGCTCTCAAACTATGGCACTACGCGAGAAAGAGTTCGTTAAAGCTGCCGAAGTATTGGGAGAGTCTTCATTCCGCATCATCTTCGTTGAGATTTTACCAAACCTTATCCCAATTGTCGGTGCGAGCTTCATTGGCTCAGTAATGTTGGCGATCAACACTGAAGCGGTCATTTCGTTCCTAGGTTTGGGTGATGCCAACACGATCAGTTGGGGCATCATGCTTTACAACGTGCAAACCTCATCAGCCATGCTGATTGGCGCATGGTGGGAAGTACTAGCACCTTGTATTGCCCTAACACTACTGGTTACTGGTCTTGCTCTGTTGAACTTTGCCGTTGACGAAATTGCGAACCCTCAACTTCGTTCTCACAAAGGCATGAAACGCTGGAAAAAACTAGCAGCAAAAGACAAGAAAGAGCGTGAGCCTGAACTGGCACCACAAAATGCACTATGGAGCGGAGATAAATAATCATGACTGCACCACTAATTTCCATCCGTAACCTATGCGTAGACTACATCACAGACGCGGGCGATGTCCGCGCCTGTAACAACGTGAGCTTCGACATTGCACCAGGTGAAGTATTCGGTCTGGCTGGTGAATCTGGCTGTGGCAAATCCACTGTTGCCTTCTCACTAATGCGCCTTCATAAGCCACCAGCGTTTATCACAGGTGGTGAGGTTATCTTCAACGGTGAAGATATCCTTCAGTACAGCGATGATCGCATGCAAGCGTTCCGCTGGAGTGAAATGTCGATGGTATTCCAGAGTGCGATGAACGCTTTGAACCCTGTTCTAACCATGGAAGAGCAGTTCTGTGACGTCATCATGCGTCATACCAATATGACTCGCGCTCAAGCAAAAACACGCGCTGAAGGTCTGCTGGAAATCGTTGATATCCACCCTAGCCGATTGAGTGATTACCCGCACCAGTTCTCTGGTGGTATGCGTCAACGTCTAGTAATCGCAATCGCTTTGGCTCTGAACCCAAAAATGATCATCATGGACGAACCGACTACCGCATTGGATGTAGTGGTTCAACGTGAAATTCTACAAAAAATTTACGCGCTTAAAGAAGAGTTTGGTTTCTCAATTCTGTTCATCACACATGACTTGTCATTGATGGTCGAGTTCTCGGATCGTATCGGCATCATGTACTCAGGTGAGTTGATTGAAGTCGCGCCTTCTAAGCAAATTCTGGAAAGTCCTTACCACCCTTACACCAAAGGTTTGGGTAGCTCTTTCCCTCCACTAACTGGACCAAAGACCAAATTGACTGGTATTCCAGGTAACCCGTTGAACTTGCTAGAAGTACCACGGGGCTGCCGCTTCCAAGCTCGTTGCGATCGCGTACATGAAGCATGTACACGTGTACCAACCCAATTACGTCAAATTGAACCAGGTCGCCTCTCAAATTGCCATTTGTACGGCGACACCATTGCTCAAGCTAAGGTTTAACAACAAAAAAACGTTAGCTAAGAACAAAAATTACACTGGAGAGAATTATGAGCAAACAATTCGGCGAACTGCTGATTGAGGGTAAAAATGTCGTTAAGGACTTCCCTTTAAACAGTAACTCAATCAAACAATCTAAGATGCGCGCAATCAACGACGTCTCTTTCAAAATGTACAAGAGCCGCGGCTTGTCAGTGGTAGGTGAATCTGGTTCAGGTAAGTCTACTACTGCAAAAATGATTGCAAAAATGTACGCACCAACCGATGGCATCATTGAATACAAAGGTCGTGATATCCAAGACATCACCTCTCGTCACGATTTAATGACCTACCGTGAAGGTGTACAAATGGTGTGGCAAGACCCGTTTGGCTCGCTAAACCCAACGCACAATATCTTCCACCATATTGCGCGCCCGCTGCTGATTCATAAGAAAGTAGCACCGGGCAACAAGAAAGAACTGGAAGAGCGTGTGTACGACCTACTTGAACAAGTTGGTCTTATTCCACCAAAAGAAACGGCGCAAAAGTTCCCGCACCAGCTATCTGGCGGTCAGCGTCAACGTGTAAACCTAGCTCGTAACATCGCAGTTGGTGCAGAAGTGGTATTGGCGGATGAGCCAACATCGATGCTCGATGTATCAATCCGTGCCGGTGTTCTGAACTTGATGGAAGAGATGAAGTTCGAGAAACAAATGTCTCTGCTTTACATCACTCACGACATCGCAACAGCGCGTTACATTGCTGAAGATCTCGCGGTCATGTACGTAGGTCACATGGTTGAATGGGGCGATACTGAAGAAATCATTCACGATCCTCAACACCCATATACGCAACTGTTGGTATCTGCGGTTCCAGATCCATCGAAGTCTATTCACGAGAAACTGAAAGGCAACAAAGGGGAAATCCCACTTTGGACACCAGAATCTGTCGGCTGTCCATTTGCTGGACGTTGTGTACACGCTACCGACAAATGTCGCGAACGACTACCGGGCGTCACTCAACTGTCCGACAACCACTTTGTCCGCTGTTACTTATTTGAAGATTAATCATAACGAGGGTCAGGTTCAGCCTGGCCCATTCCTGTTTTTATCGTTTCCCGGAGACATTGAATGCTGCTACTGACTAACCACATTGGTTATGAACGTCTGGGCCCAAAGAAAGCCATTATCCAGACCGAACAACCACACTTGTCTTCTTACACTGCTCAATTGATTTGTGCCACTAGCGAGCAAACCGTGGCAACTTTTGCGGTTGAAGAACAAGGTAAAGTGGCGAACTGGCATCAGGGCTATTTCTACCTCATCGACTTTTCCTCTTTCACAACGTCAGGTGACTATTTCTTGCAAGTAGAAGATACGCGCTCTTCCTCTTTCATCGTTGGCGAACACATTCTGTTGGATCAAACTTTGTCAGATGTGATCCACTACTTCAAATCGCAACGTTGCGGCGGGATCTTCGATCAACAAGATCGACAACTTCCAGTACTAAACTCCAATAAAAAGGTTGATGTACACGGCGGCTGGTACGACGCATCAGGAGACGTTAGCAAGTATTTAAGTCACCTTTCATACGCGAATTATTTGAATCCTCAACAAACCCCAATGGTGGTTTGGAACATCCTAAAAGGGGTTTCATTGCTTGAAGGAAGCGAAGACATTGCAGCTTTCACACGTACACGTCTGATTGAAGAAGCCCTGTTCGGTGCAGACTTTCTTGTGCGTATGCAAAACGAAAAAGGCTTTTTCTACATGACGGTCTTTGACAAGTGGAGCAAAGATACTGCGCAACGCGAGATTTGCGCGTACGAAACTCAACTTGGTCACAAATTTGACGACTATCAAGCAGGCTTTCGACAAGGTGGCGGTGTCGCCATTGCAGCGCTAGCGGCAGCATCGCGTTTAAGTGTTCACGGTGAATACGATCAACAAAAATACCGCAACGCTGCCGAAAATGGTTACTGGCACTTAAAAGAGCACAATACGCAGTACCTCAATGATGGGGAAGAAAACATTATCGACGAATACTGTGCGCTACTGGCTTGTGTAGAACTGTTTAAAGCAACCAAAGAAACTCGCTACTTGGAAGAGAGCCGTTTGTGGGCGCAACGTTTAGTTGCACGCCAAATGAGCGACGAGCAGATTCAACACTTTTGGTCAGCAAACCAAGACGGCAGCCGTCCATATTTTCACGCAGCCGAAGCTGGTCTACCAGTTATTGCCCTATGCGAATATCTATCAATTGAAGACGACTCAGCACGAGCGGAATCGGTAAAACGTATCGTCAACCTAGCGTGTGAGTTTGAGATCACAATATCGAATAAAGTGATCAACCCATTCGGTTACCCTCGCCAATATGTTAAAGGCGTAAATGAGTCAAAACGCGAGGCATTTTTTGTCGCACACAACAATGAATCTGGCTATTGGTGGCAAGGCGAGAATGCTCGACTGGGCTCACTCGCGACCATGGCGTACCTTGCTCAACCGCATATAGCGTCGCAAGAAGTACAGCAACAACTTTCTGTGTTTGCTCAAGATGCATTGAACTGGATTGTAGGCTTAAACCCATACGACATGTGCATGCTAGATGGCCATGGTCGTAACAACCCTGATTACCTCCCTCAATATGGTTTCTTCAACGCAAAAGGTGGCGTGTGTAACGGAATCACTGGCGGCTTTGAAGACGAGGAAGACATTGCATTTAACCCACCAGCACAAAAAGAAGACGTGTTACAAAACTGGCGCTGGGGCGAACAGTGGATCCCGCATGGCGCTTGGTACTTACTCGCGATAATGAGTCAAGCTCAGCATGTTTCTCAGTTGGCGACCTCTAAAAATATGAAGGAAGAATAATCATGGGAATGTATTTTGTCGGTATCGATGGTGGCGGCACGTCATGTCGAGCCAGGATTAAAGATTCACAAGGTAATTTTCTTGGCGAGGCCAAAAGCGGCAGTGCCAACATCATGCTAGGTGCTGAAATAGCAATGGCTTCGATTCTTGAATCCATCACTTCGGCTACCGAGCAAGGCGGTCTGACACAACAAGATTTCGCGTCGATGCACGTCGGCTTAGCCCTTGCTGGCGCAGAGCACAAAGCATCTTGGCAAGCCTTCATGTCTCTTCCTCATCCATTTGCCAGTATGACTCTGAATACCGATGCCTACGGTGCGTGCGTTGGTGCGCACAATGGCGAAGATGGCGCAATCATGATTGCGGGAACCGGTTCTTGTGGCATCTACCTTAACGGATTGGAGCAACACGTTGTCGGTGGTCGTGAGTTCCCTATTTCGGATCAAGGTGGCGGCGCAGTGATGGGGCTACGCCTAGTTCAGCAAGTTTTGTTAGCTGAAGATGGCATCAGAGAAAAAACGCCCCTAGCACAACACGTTATGACGCATTTCGAAAATGAGGTCGACAACGTGGTGGCGTGGTCAAAACAGGCGCTTCCTCGTGATTATGGGCAGTTTTCTCCGGCTATTTTCCAACATGCGGAACAAGGCGATGCACTGGCCATTGAAATGCTGAAGCAAACCGCAGCGGATATAGAAATGTTTCTCGTGGCATTAAACAAGCGCGGCGCAACACGTATTTGTTTAATGGGCAGCATAGCTGAACGCATTGTACGTTGGCTTTCACCACCAGTTCAGCAATGGATTGTTGAGCCACAGTTTGACGCGATTGAAGGCGCAATTATGTTTGCTGGCAAACCAGAACATAACCTTTACTCGCTCAGTGCGGCGTAGGAGTAGATATGGAATATCGTGTTGATCTCGTAGTCCTTTCTGAGCAGAAACAAAACTGCCGCTTTGGCCTCACCTTTCATAACTTGAGCGACCAAGACCTAAACAGCTGGAGCTTAACTTTCGCTTTCGATCGTTACATTCTTCCAGACAGCGTTTCAAATGGTCAACTGACTCAAATTGGTAGTTTTTGCACACTTAAACCAGAAGGGGTGGTACTGGCTGCCAACCATCACTATTACTGTGAATTCAGTATTGGTTCGAACCCATTCCGTTATTACTCGGATGGCTTTAACGAAGCGATGATCAACTTTGTCGTTGATGGAAACCCACAGCGCGCACAAGTGGATGTCACGCCTATCGTATTAGCTTCACCATACCGTGAACGCAGTGAGATTCCGGCAAGTTTAACCCATGCACAGCCCTTGCTGCCAAAACCAAACCATATTGAGGTCAGCGATCACTATTTTAGCTTTGATCATCATGCTGGCGTCGCGGTTTATTCAAGCCTGGCCAATTCAGCTAAAGAATGGCTACTTGAAGAGCTTAAGCGCATTCACCAATTTGAGTTCGCATCAGACAATGGCAGTCAGATCATCTTCAAAGGCAACCCAACCTTGGATGAAGGCGCTTACAAACTGAAAGTAGCCGAAGAGTCAATCAAAATTGAAGCAGGATCTTCGTCTGGTTTTACCCATGCTTGTGCAACGTTATTACAACTAGTCAAAGTTGGCGATCAACCTAACTCAATGGAAGTAGTTTGCTGTTCAATCAAGGACAGGCCACGCTTTCGTTACCGCGGTATGATGCTCGATTGTGCTCGTCATTTTCACTCCGTTGAGCAAGTCAAACGCTTGATCAACCAACTGGCTCATTACAAGTTCAATACGTTCCATTGGCATCTTACCGACGATGAGGGTTGGCGAATTGAAATCAAATCACTGCCTCAACTGACCGATATTGGTGCTTGGCGCGGATTGGATGAGATCAATGAACCACAGTACACGCACTTTGATGAACGTTACGGCGGCTTCTACACGCAAGAAGACATCAAAGACGTTATCGAATTTGCATCGCAACGCGGCATCACCATCATTCCTGAAATTGATGTACCTGGTCATTGCCGAGCCGCCATCAAGTCGTTACCACACCTATTGGTAGAAGCGGAAGATACCACCGAATACCGCAGTATTCAGCATTACAACGACAACGTCATTAACCCTGCTCTGCCGGGGAGTTATGAATTTATCGACAAAGTGCTAGAAGAAGTCTCTGCACTTTTTCCTGCGCCTTACGTTCATATTGGTGCCGACGAAGTACCTAACGGCGTATGGTCAAAAAGCCCAGCATGCCAAGCACTAATGGAACAACTGGGTTACAGCGACTACAAAGATTTGCAAGGACACTTCTTACGTTATGCCGAAGACAAACTTCGTAAATTGGGCAAACGCATGCTGGGCTGGGAAGAAGCTCAACACGGCGACAAAGTCAGTAAAGATACGGTGATCTACTCATGGCTAAGCGAAGAAGCGGCCTTGAACTGTGCTCGCCAAGGCTTTGATGTGGTGCTGCAACCAGCACAAACCACTTACCTAGATATGACCCAAGACTACGCACCTGAAGAACCGGGCGTGGACTGGGCAAACCCACTGCCACTAGAAAAAGCTTACAACTACGAGCCGCTCGCTGAAGTGCCTGCCGACGACCCAATACGTAAGCGCATTTGGGGCATTCAAACAGCATTATGGTGCGAAATTATCAATAACCAACCTCGCATGGACTACATGATCTTCCCTCGTTTAACTGCAATGGCAGAAGCATGTTGGACAGACAAACAACACCGAGATTGGACCGACTATTTATCACGCTTGAAAGGCCATCTACCTCTGCTTGATTTGCAGGGAGTGAATTACCGTAAACCGTGGAAGTAATACAAAACTGATGTCGAAACATCACGCTTGAAGAGTTTTTAAATTTTGGCTGCTGATGCAGCTTCGTAAAAAGGAAAGACACAAATGAAATACGGCTATTTCGATAACGAGAATCGCGAATACGTCATCACTCGCCCTGACGTACCAGCACCATGGACCAACTACCTAGGTACTGAGAAGTTCTGTACGGTTATCTCGCACAACGCGGGTGGCTACTCGTTCTACAACTCTCCAGAATACAACCGTGTTACTAAATTCCGTCCAAATGCGACATTCGATCGCCCAGGACACTACGTTTACTTGCGTGATGATGAGACAGGTGATTACTGGTCAATCTCTTGGCAACCAGTTGCGAAGAGCCTAGACGAAGCAAACTACGAAGTTCGTCACGGCTTGTCTTACTCTAAATTTAAGTGTGAGTACAACGGTATTGAAGCTGAAAAGACGCTATTCGTACCAAAAGGCGAAGACGCTGAAATCTGGGATGTAGTGATTAAAAACACCTCTGACAAACCACGTACGATCAGTGCATTCTCATTTGTTGAGTTCTCATTCAGCCACATTCAATCTGATAACCAAAACCATCAGATGTCTCTGTACTCGGCAGGTACGGCTTACAACGAAGGCGTGATCGAGTACGACCTGTACTACAACACCAACGATTTCGAAGGCTTCTACTACCTAGCTTCAACATTTGACCCAGATTCATACGACGGCCAACGTGACAGCTTCCTAGGCCTATACCGTGACGAAGCAAACCCGTTAGCGGTAGAACAAGGTAAGTGTTTCAATACAGCACAAACGTGTTACAACCACTGTGGCTCTTTGCATAAGCAATTTACTATTCAGCCGGGTGAAGAAGTTCGCTTTGCTTACATTCTAGGTATCGGTAAAGGCAACGGTGAGCGTCTACGTGCTAAGTACCAAGACCTTGCAGAAGTCGACAACGCATTTGCGGGTATCAAAACACACTGGGATGAGCGCTGTGGCAAGTTCCAAGTGAAATCACCAAACGAAGGTCTAGATACCATGATCAACGCTTGGACACTGTACCAAGCAGAAACTTGTGTGGTGTGGTCTCGCTTTGCTTCATTCATCGAAGTGGGTGGTCGTACTGGTCTTGGTTACCGCGATACAGCGCAAGATGCAATCTCAGTTCCTCACGCTAACCCTGCAATGACGCGCAAACGTATCGTTGACCTACTGCGCGGCCAAGTAAAAGCGGGCTACGGTCTACACCTATTTGATCCAGATTGGTTCGATCCAGAAAAAGCTGACGTTAAACCATCGAAATCCCCAACCGTGGTTCCAACACCGTCTGATGAAGACAAGATTCACGGCATCGAAGACACCTGTTCTGATGACCACCTATGGCTAGTTCCAACCATCTGTAAGTACGTGATGGAAACCGGTGAGCACAGCTTCTTTGACGAAGTGATCCCTTACGCCGACGGTGGCGATGCAACGGTTTATGACCACATGAAAGCCGCACTAGACTTCTCGGCTGAATACGTAGGTCAAACCGGTATCTGTAAAGGTCTGCGTGCAGACTGGAACGACTGTCTGAACCTAGGTGGTGGCGAATCTTCAATGGTGTCGTTCCTACATTTCTGGGCACTGCAGGAGTTCATCGACCTAGCGAAATACCTAGGTAAGGAAGCCGACGTTGAAAAATACACGGTGATGGCAGCAAACGTTCGTGAAGCGTGTGAAACCCACCTTTGGGATGACGAAGGCGGTTGGTACATCCGTGGTCTGACGAAGAATGGCGACAAGATCGGTACTGCGCAACAAGCGGAAGGCCGAGTACACCTAGAGTCAAACACACTTGCGGTACTTTCTGGTGCGGTATCTCAAGAGCGCGGCGAAAAAGCGATGGACGCTGTCGATGAGAACCTATTCTCTGAATACGGCCTTCACCTAAACTCACCATCTTTTGCAACACCGAATGATGATATCGGCTTCGTAACTCGTGTTTACCAAGGCGTAAAAGAGAACGGGGCGATCTTCTCGCATCCAAACCCATGGGCTTGGGTAGCTGAAGCGAAACTGGGTCGTGGTGATCGTGCAATGAAGTTCTACGATGCACTAAACCCATACAACCAGAACGACATCATCGAAAAACGTATCGCAGAACCGTACTCCTATGTGCAGTTCATCATGGGTCGTGACCACCAAGACCACGGTCGTGCAAACCACCCATGGTTAACAGGTACATCTGGCTGGGCTTACTTCGCTGTTACCAACTTTATCCTTGGTGTGCGTACAGGCTTCGATGGCCTAACTATCGATCCATGTATCCCAACGAACTGGCCTGGTTTCGAAGTGACTCGTCAATGGCTAGGTGCAACGTACAACATCAAAGTCGTTAACCCAGACTCAGTAAGCAAAGGCGTTAAGTCGATTACTGTGAACGGTGAAGCGGTGAATGGTGCCTCTGTACCAGTTCAAGCGGAAGGTTCAGTAAACGAAGTTATCGTTACTCTAGGTTAATCATCTTTTGGGGGAGAGCTTTTCCCCTTTTGATTTATCCGATGCACTTGAGTTTGAGAAGTGCATCGGTTCGCTAGCAAAGATTTAAGACGCGGTGGGATGCCGCTCTTATCGAGGATCGAATCATGATCAAATTTGGTACAGGCGGTTGGCGTGCATTTATTGGTGAGGAGTTCACCAAAGATAACGTACGCTTGGTTGCCCAAGCAGTTGCAAACATCACGAATAACGAATCGGTTGCTGATCGCGGTTTTGTGATTGGCTATGACCGTCGTTTTCTTTCCGATAAAGCAGGTCGTTGGTTCGCTGAAGTTCTAGCAGCAAACGGCATTATGGTTAGCTTTATCGACAAATTTGTCCCAACACCTATCGTAATGTTTAAAGCGAAAGAAATGGGCTGCGCATACTCGGCATGTATTACCGCATCACACAACCCTGCCGATTACAACGGCATTAAAGTCTTCATTGAAGGTGGTCGTGACGCAGATGAAATCATCACCCAAAAAATCGAATCACAAATAGACGCGCTCACTGCGCAAGATGTAAAAAGCGTCGACTTTGAACAAGCGGTTGAAGATAAGCTGATTGAAATCATCAATCCGATGAACGAATTCGTTGACTCAATCATCGACTTTATCGACATCGAAGCGATCAAGAAGGCGAATTTACGTGTTTTGATCGACCCAATGTTTGGTGTCGCGAAAAACGCACTGCAAACCGTATTAATCAACGGCCGCTGTGACGTTGATGTGATTAACGATGGCAAAAACCCAGACTTCGGTGGGTTAATGCCTTCGCCAAGCGCTGCAACACTCTACCGTTTGATGCACCTAGTGAAAGAGCAAGGTTACGATATTGGCATCGGTACTGATGGCGATGCGGACCGTCTTGGTATTATCGACGAAAAAGGTAACTTCATTCATCCAAATGAAGTGCTACTGCTGCTTTACTACTACCTACTTGAATACAAAGGCTGGAAAGGCTCCGTGGTACGTAACATCGCAACCACCCACCTTCTCGATAAAGTCGCCGAAGATCATGGCGAGAAATGCTTTGAGGTTCCTGTAGGCTTTAAGCACATCAGCTCCCAAATGGAAGCGGATGACTCACTGATTGGCGGGGAAAGCTCTGGTGGCCTAACCATTCGCGGCCACATCAAAGGTAAAGACGGCGTATTCGCATCAAGCCTATTGGTAGAAATGATTTCAGTAACCGGCAAGAAGCTGTCTGAGTTGCTGGATGAAATCTACGGCAAGTACGGCTATGCCTACATGGCAGAAGGCGATTGCAAGTTCAAACCAGCGCAAAAAGACGTACTGTTCAACAAGATTTATGTTGAAAAGCAGTTGCCTGAGTTTGAGTTTGAAATCGAAAAAGTCAGCTATGAAGATGGTGCGAAAGTCTACTTCAAGAACGGCGGTTGGATCATCGCTCGCTTCTCTGGCACTGAGCCACTGCTACGAATTTTTGCAGAGATGCAAGATAAGGACACTGCGGAACGTGTTCTTCAACAGTTTAAAGACTTCTTGTCTTTATAACTGAACCTTGTGCCCGCTTCGAGCACTATGATGAGAGTCAACGCTGTCTGAAAAGGCGCTCATCAACAGGAGAAGAGCACTTGCCCGGCTCCACAGCCGGGCTTTTTTATTGTATGTTGGGAAGTCGTAAACGAGATAGAAAAGATACTCAGGAGCGTTAAGCAAATGCCAGGACGCCTTGCGTTTCAATTTTCACCGCGACGGACTCACCTATATTTAATGCTTGCGAAGCTGTAGCTAACAAACGGTCACCATTCGCGTTAATCACATAACGGCAGTGATCACCCATAAAATGCTGTTCCAATACGGTTACCGAACTATCTTCATCGGATTGAATTTGCACATGCTGCGGTCTTAGCAGTAAAGAGCACTCCGCCTGTACTGGAATATCTTGTTGAGCCGTGGCTTCAACCACGCCCAAGTGGGTTTCATATTCTGAATTCGAAACCCGTTTAGCAGCAAGGTAACTGCCACCACCTAAGAAATCAGCGACAAATTTACTTGAAGGCTGGTAGTAAAGCTCAGATGCTGTGCCATATTGCTCGATGACTCCATTGTTCATCACTGCCATTTTATCGGCGAAAGCAAAAGCCTCTTCACGGCTATGCGTAACAAAAATGGCAGTCACACCTTGGGCCTTAAAAATCTTACGGATCTCACTTATCAACTCATGGCGAACTTGCGTATCAATATTAGAAAACGGTTCATCAAGTAACAATAAGTCTGGGCTGTAAGCTAATGAGCGAGCAATCGCAACACGCTGCTGCTGTCCACCAGACAATTGATGAGGATAACGATCGCCATAACCTTGAAGATGCACGAGTTCTAACATCTCTTGAACTTTGGCATTTTTCTCTTTTGTCGAGCACTGCTTTAAGCCAAAGGCAATGTTTTGCTCCACCGTCAAGTGAGGAAAAAGTGCGTAATCTTGGAAAATCATCCCGATATTACGCTGTTCTGGCGGCAACCAGTTTTCCCCATCATCAATTGTGACGCAATTTAGACTCATTTCGCCTGACGTTAACGGCAATAATCCCGCAACGGCCTTTAATAGTGTTGTTTTCCCACAGCCACTGGCTCCTAGCAAACAGACAATCTGCCCTTGTTCTACCTCAAGAGACAATGATTCGAGTACAGTTTGATCGTCATATTGGCACGTTAGGTTTTTAATTGATAATGCACAGCTCATCAGTGATTTTGCTCCAGTGAACGGTTAACAACAACAAGCGGGATCAACCCAACAAGAACCAACAGAACCGCTGGCAAAGCGGCCAATTCTAAATGCTCATCCGAGGCGAAGTTATAAACGTATGTGGCTAGTGTTTCAAAGTTAAACGGACGAAGTAACAAAGCCGCATTAAGCTCTTTCATCGACTCGATAAACACTAATAAAGCCGCAATCAGTGCACCGCGCTTAACCAGCGGAAAGTGCACGCGCCACAGCATGGCATTGGGCTTACAACCCATAGTGCGCGATGCCATATCTAACGACGGAGAAATTTTATTTAAATTACTTTCGATACTACCAATCGCTACCGCGGAAAAGCGCACAACCATGGCAAATACTAGTGCGAACATGGAACCAGAAAAGATAAGTCCCGGCCTTCCCCACTCCATGGCTTTAGCAACATCGTTGACACGATGATCCATAAACAGCACAGCGACCATCACACCGATGGCTAGTACCGTTCCTGGTACTGCATAGCCCATAGAAGAAAGACGCATAAATGCCAAGCTTTCTCGTTTACCACTGACTCGATGGGTAAAGTTAACGATCAGTGCGACAGCAACACCAATAATCGCAGCAATAACAGACACAACTAAGCTATTCCATGCGTATTCACGAAACTCTGAGGTCCAACTCTGCGCAAAATAAGTGATCGCATAATCAATCAGCTGTAGTAGCGGCAAAATAAAAGCGACTGAAACCAAGCCCCAACACCAAACCAGTGCGGTCCACTTTTTCCAGCCCGTCAACTCGTAACGAAAATCTTCGTGACTGTTAAATTGGCTTTGAAAAAGCTTTTGTTTACGGCGGCTGTATCGTTCGGCACTAAGAAGCAGTACTACAATGACGAGCATCATGGCAGAGATCTTGGCTGCCGCATTAAGATTAGAGTACCCCAACCAAGTATCGTAGACCGCTGTGGTTAACGTATTCACCGCGAAGTAACTTACCGTACCAAAGTCACCGATGGTCTCCATTGCGACCAATGATAAACCCACTGCGATAGAGGGTCTTACTAACGGCATCGAGATGCGCCAAAAGCTTTCCCATGGAGAGCACTTGAGCAAACGCGCGCTTTGCAATAAAGAGACATTTTGCTCCATAAACGCAGCCCGGCACAATAAATACACGTAAGGATACAACACCAAAGCTAACACAAAGGTCGCGCCAGGCAACGTACGAATGTCAGGGAACCAATACTCGCCAGGTCCCCATCCGGTTACATCACGCAAAAAGATTTGAATTGGACCAGCAAAATCAAACCAATCCGTAAAAATATAACCAATGATATAACCTGGCATCGCAAGAGGTAGCACCAATGCCCACTGCAACCATTTTTCGGTCGGCAGTTTACACATGGCCATTATCCAAGCGCTTGGAATACCAAGAATTAAGGACAGCACCATTACGCCAACAGTTAGCGCAACCGTGTTAAAAATATAAGTCGGCATGACTGTTGCCATTAAATGAGCAAACAAATCATCCGTTTCACCAATTGCGGTGTAGAAGATCGCTAAGATCGGCAAAACCAGTAGCAGAGTTATTACCCCACTACTGGTTTTCCATAAAGAGTGTTTATCTTTCATCGCCTAATTACTGCAAGGCTGTATGAAATACAAATGCTGTTGCAAATACATCTCATATCCTTTAATCAAATGGGGGTACTGTTATACCCCCACAAGGAATTAAAGGTCAAATTTCACTTCGTCTAATAGCTTAATTGCCGCTTCGTGGTTGGCTGCAATATCGTCTAGAGAAAGCTTGTCTGCTTTAAAGTCACCCCAAGATTCCACAAGCTCAGAACGCTTCACGCCTTCTTTAACTGGGTACTCATAGTTAACTTCTGCGTACATTTGCTGCGCTTTGTCACCCGTTAGGAATTCCATTAGCTTCACAGCATTGTCTTTGTTTGGAGAGTACTTCGCCATCGCCATACCAGAGATATTCACGTGAGTGCCTGTAGTCTCTTGGTTAGGGAAGTTGATGTAAACTGCATCAGCCCAAGCTTTTTGCTCTTTGTCGTTAACCATTTTACCTAGGTAGTAGCTGTTACCTAGAGAAACATCACATAGGCCTTCTTTGATCGCTTTAACTTGTGCACGATCGTTGCCTTGTGGTTTGCGAGCAAGGTTTGCTTTCACGCCTTCCAACCACTCTTTGGTTTCTGCTTCGCCATTGTGAGCAATCATTGCTGAAACTAGAGAAACGTTGTACGGGTGCTTACCGCTACGAGTACAAATTTTACCTTTGAACTCTGGCTTAGCTAAGTCTGCGTAGTTGAAATCTGCGCCTAGTTTACCTACGCGATCACGTGATGAATAAACGCTACGAGAACGTAGAGTTAGAGCAAACCACTCATTCTCTTTATCTTGGTATTGAGCAGGTACATTTTCTTCAATGATTTTGCTATCGACTTTCTGAACTAAACCTTTGTTTGTCAGTTCAGCTAGACGGCTGATGTCTGTCGTAAGAATAACGTCAGCAGGGCTGTACTCACCTTCTTGAGCTAGCTTTTCTGCTAAGCCTTTTTTAGCAAATTTTACGTTTACTTTGATACCAGTTTCTTTAGTGAACTCATTGAACATAGGTTCAACTAGGAAAGGTTGACGGTAAGAGTAGACGTTCACTTCTTCAGCAGCCATTGCTGTTGGAGCTAGAGTAGCGCAAGTTAGTGCTGAAAGAGTTAGCAGTTTTTTCATTGTTTAATCCTTTACCATGCTAATGATAACGTTTATCAGTTGCGTTATTATATGTATGTTCAATAAGAAGACAATGACGAATATTAAAAAACCTGCTCATCGGAGCAGGTTTTATTGTGTTAAGTGTGTAACCATTTATTACAAGCTAATGATTATTTCACCGTAACAAACTCTGGGTAAGCACCAACACCACAATCATGCATGTCCATACCTTCCATTTCTTCATCTTCTGTAACGCGAATCCCAACGGTTGCTTTCAAGATTGCCCACACAACTAGGCTGGCACCAAATACCCAAGCAAAGATAACTACGGCACCTAAAAGCTGTGCACCAAACGTTGCATCACCGTTGCTCAGTGGCACTACCATTAGGCCGAAGAAACCACACACACCGTGAACTGAGATAGCACCTACTGGATCGTCAATTTTAAGTTTATCTAGAGCAATGATACTGAATACTACTAGTGCACCCGACACCGCACCAATCGCAACCGCGTACAGTGGTGATGGCGATAGAGGGTCTGCAGTGATGGCAACCAAGCCAGCTAGCGCGCCATTGAGAATCATCGTTAAATCGGCTTTACCCCAAGTAGTTTTACAAACGAATAGCGCCGCAATTGCACCGGCAGCCGCTGCTGCGTTAGTGTTTAGAAAGATCTGACCTACCGCTGTAGCATTCTCAAAATCTGAAACCATCAACTGAGAACCACCGTTAAATCCAAACCAACCAAACCAAAGGATAAAAGTACCCAACGTTGCCAAAGGCATGTTAGAACCTGGAATCGGATAAATTTCACCATTTTTACCGTACTTACCCTTACGCGCGCCAAGCAGTAACACACCAGCTAGAGCAGCAGAAGCACCTGCCATATGTACGATACCAGAACCCGCAAAGTCACTAAATCCAGCTTCTGCTAGGAAGCCTCCACCCCATGTCCAGTAACCTTCCATTGGATAGATAAACGCAGTTAAAATCGCAGAGAAAATCAAGAAAGACCAAAGCTTCATGCGCTCAGCTACCGCACCAGAAACGACGGACATGGCAGTTGCAACGAAGACAACTTGGAAGAAGAAGTCAGACTCTAAAGAGTGGTCGGCCCCTTCACCTTGAGTACCAATTAGCGTACCAAATGAAGGTAACCAGCCTCCTTCTCCATTATCGACATACATGATGTTATAACCGACGATCAGAAACATCGTACATGCGATGGCGTACAAACAGATGTTCTTCGTAAGAATTTCTGTTGTGTTTTTAGAGCGCACAAGGCCAGCCTCTAGCATCGCAAAGCCTGCTGCCATCCACATTACCAACGCACCGGAAATGAGGAAGAAAAAGGTGTCAAGTGCGTAACGTAACTCGGTTACTGTTGTTGTTAATTCCATAATAAGTATCTCCAATCCTTTGAATTCTTAAAGTGCTTCTGCGTCCATTTCGCCAGTTCGGATACGCACCGCTTGGTTCAGATCGTAAACAAAAATTTTACCGTCGCCGATTTTTCCGGTTTGCGCAGCTTTTGTAATTGCTTCAACAACACGATCTACATTGTCTGCGTGAGTCGCGATTTCAATTTTCACCTTTGGTAGGAAATCAACTTGATACTCTGCACCGCGATACAATTCCGTGTGACCTTTTTGACGACCGAACCCTTTAACTTCTGATACTGTCATCCCTTCGATACCGACATCAGCCAATGCTTCTCGTACATCGTCTAATTTAAACGGCTTAATAATGGCATTGATTATTTTCATTGAGTTATCTCCGAAGCTTTCATCCTGAAACACTTCTTATAATCCAATCTACGTGCCAAGTTTTTAAGTCATTGAATAATAAAAGCTAACCTCAATTTACATATCTATAAACAAAAAGAGCGCACCATATCGGTGCGCCCTTTTCACAAATTTAAAGCAACGGCAGAGAAGTTACCCAAAACTGTGCATTAAATATTCAAAAAGTCTTTCCATTGTTCGATAAGTGTCATGAAATCCTCTATCCCACAACTTGCTGTACTTTCTGCATTGTAGAAGTCGAACTCACTTTCCATCTCGACATCATATTCATGGGCTAATGCGTTTTCTTGTACAAGAACTTCGTCGCCCTGAATCATCAAGCTAATTTCCGTGCCTGTTAGGTTATGCTCCTGAGAAGGCGCTGAAAATGACCGCTCAATTAGCTTTTCAACCTGTGCAATCTTCATCGGATCTTTGCCAATTTCTTCTTGCAACCAGCGCCCTACAATCTCATGTCCCATGCTACATTTTACGTAGTACTCGCCCATCAACGTGTTACGAATGAATTCAAATTCCACCGAGATTGCCTATTTCGTATCAATTTGGTGCGAGTATAGCGAATTGCTCCCATAAAAAAAGCACCTCATATGAGGTGCTTTCGAATTGTGCATTTCTGATTATGCCGGTTCTTGGAAGATCACTTCATCCGCTTTCTTGGTGTATTGATCCATTTTATGGAAGTTCAAGTAGCGGTACGTATCCGTTGCCGTAGCGTCGATTTGCTTCGCGTATTCTAGGTATTCTTCTTTGGTTGGAATCTTACCTAGGATTGCACCTACTGCAGCTAGCTCAGCTGACGATAGGTAAACATTCGCACCAGTACCCAGACGGTTCGGGAAGTTACGCGTTGAAGTCGACATTACTGTTGATTTATCTGCAACACGTGCTTGGTTACCCATACAAAGTGAACACCCTGGCGTTTCAATACGCACCCCTGCACGTCCGAAGATACCGTAGTAGCCTTCTTCAATCAGTTGGTCTTTATCCATCTTTGTTGGTGGCGCTACCCAAAGGCGCGTCGCTAACTGGCCATTGAACCTATCAAGCAATTTACCTGCTGCGCGGAAGTGACCGATGTTCGTCATACAAGAACCGATGAACACTTCATCAATCGCTGTGCCTTGTACTTCAGACAACAAACGAGCGTCATCTGGGTCATTCGGTGCACATAGTACTGGCTCATTGATTTCAGCCATATCGATTTCAATCACATGTGCGTATTCAGCGTCTTTATCTGCTTGCATCAGCTCAGGGTTTGCTAGCCACTCTTGCATTGCAGTAATGCGGCGCTCGATAGTACGGCGATCACCGTAGCCTTCAGAGATCATCCACTTCAGCATCACGATGTTAGAGTTTAAGTACTCTTCGATCGACTCTTGAGACAATTTCACAGTACAACCTGCCGCCGAACGCTCTGCAGATGCATCAGAAAGCTCAAATGCTTGCTCAACCGTTAGCGTTTCTAAGCCTTCAATCTCAAGGATACGGCCAGAAAATTCGTTGATCTTGCCCGCTTTCTCTACCGTTAGTAGACCTTGCTGAATCGCGTAGTAAGGGATGGCATGAACAAGATCACGCAGTGTAATACCCGGTTGCATTTCACCTTTAAAACGAACCAAGATTGACTCTGGCATGTCTAGCGGCATAACGCCTGTCGCAGCTGCAAAGGCAACCAAGCCCGAGCCTGCTGGGAATGAAATACCCAGAGGGAAACGAGTATGTGAGTCCCCACCCGTACCGACAGTATCCGGTAGTAGCATACGGTTTAGCCATGAGTGGATAATACCGTCACCAGGACGAAGAGATACACCACCGCGGTTCATAATAAAGTCCGGAAGTGTATGGTGAGTGTTAACGTCTACTGGTTTTGGATAAGCCGATGTGTGACAGAAAGACTGCATGACAAGATCAGCAGAGAAGCCGAGACACGCCAAGTCTTTAAGTTCATCACGAGTCATAGGGCCTGTAGTATCTTGCGAGCCTACTGTCGTCATCTTCGGCTCACAGTAGGTTCCAGGACGGATGCCTTCTACGCCACATGCTTTACCAACCATTTTCTGTGCAAGCGTGTAACCCTTGCCAGAATCTGCGATTTCACCAGGTTTGCGGAATACGTCCGAAGGCTCAAGACCTAGCGATTGACGCGCTTTGTCTGTCAAACCACGACCGATGATCAATGGGATACGACCACCAGCACGAACTTCATCAATCAGTACTTCTGTTTTTAGCGAGAACTCAGCTAGAACCTCACCAGTTTCGTGGTTGCAAACTTTACCTTCATATGGGTAAACATCGATAACATCGCCCATGTTGAGCTTAGTTACGTCAACTTCAATTGGTAGTGCGCCAGCATCTTCCATTGTGTTAAAGAAGATAGGGGCAATTTTGCCACCAAGCACATACCCACCAGCTCGTTTGTTTGGAACGTAAGGGATATCATCACCCATAAACCAAAGCACTGAGTTGGTTGCCGATTTACGTGAAGAGCCAGTACCAACAACATCACCAACGTAAACCAATTGATGACCTTTGTCTTTTAACTCTTCAATTTGCTTGATCGGGCCAATAGTACCCGGTTGATCAGGGTTTATTCCTTCACGCTCGTTTTTAAGCATCGCCAGTGCGTGTACTGGGATATCAGGACGAGACCAAGCGTCAGGTGCAGGTGAAAGGTCATCCGTGTTCGTTTCACCTGTTACTTTAAATACGGTTAGAGTGACTTTTTCTTCAAGCTTAGGCTTAGAAAGGAACCACTCCGCATCAGCCCATGATTGAAGTACTTTCTGTGCATGCGCATTGCCTGCTTTTGCTTTCTCTTCTACGTCATAGAAAGCATCAAACATTAGCAGCGTATGAGACAGCGCTTTTACTGCGATCTCTGCCAGTGCTTCATCATCCAATAGCTCAACTAGCGGTTCGATGTTGTAACCACCTTGCATAGTGCCTAGCAGTTCAGCCGCTTTTTCACGACTCACTAATGGTGATTTAACTTCACCTTTTGCTACTGCTGTTAGGAAACCCGCTTTTACATAAGCAGCTTCATCAACACCTGGAGGGATACGGTTTTCAAGTAGGTCAAGAATGACTTCTTCTTCACCTTGTGGGGGATTTTTCAGAAGTTCTACAAGTCCAGCAACTTGTTCTGCGTCTAGCGGTTTAGGAACAACTCCTTCAGCAGCACGCTCTTCGACGTGTTTACGGTAGGCTTCAAGCACGACTTTTTCCTCTCATTGCGGTTCCTCCTCTATTATTACTATTGTTAAAGTAAAGGAGTGAACATCCTTGGAAACTTGGCTCTCCATTGCCCTTGTTTTCATTCAATTATGATTGAGAAACAGCGCCGTAGAGGCCAAACTGTGGGCAAAATAATAGCAAATTTAACCTTAAATTAAAATCTTATCATTTTGACCAACATAGCAACTTACGACTAAAGTTCTGCTAATTTTGACCAAATATGCCAAGTTTTTGCTTTCTCATACCCGATTAATTAAACGATGTTCCTACGATCAAATACACAGCATCCAAATCTTGCTCGGTACGACCGTATGCCAACATTATTGGTCCTATTGGTGAGTCAACACCAAAGAAGATGGAGCCAGCATTGTAAAGCGGCGCTTCGTTTAGTTTCAGATCATTATCAGACCAAACACCGCCATATTCGACCGATGCGCCCAGGTAGACTGGAGCTTCAAACAATCCGAAATCATTATCAAACCACTTATATCGGTACACCAAACTGCTGAAAAATAAGTTCTGTCCGATCAGGCTATTTCTTGGGATTCCCGATAGGCTTAAGAAGCCGCCCAACTCTCTGGGATCAAGCGGTAAAGATGAGTTTTTACTCTCTACAAAACTATATTCAGCATGTCCGACTAAAGTATGACGCTGATGACTCACTGCACCTTTAAATCGTGCAGAGATTTCATAAACGGTATCTTCAATAATTTTGTCAGTCTCTAAAAGGCTAACGCCCTGAGGACTTTGATCATGAGACACTAAATATTCGAGATCGACTAAAAGTCCACGAGTCGGAAATGCGAAATCATCAAGTGTATCTAGACGATAATTGGCAAACAGTCCACGACGTTCAAAATCCAATTTACCAGCAGAAGCCAAAGTAGAAAGCTCAATATCTCCGGTAGAGTAGCGAGCGCCAAATCGAAGTTCTTGCCACAATGTGGGTTGGATACCTATCGCTAACTCTGTTGTAAAATCATCGTAAGTGACCGGAAAAAAATCATTTACTGACTCTAAATCTGGTGCTTGAGGCTCTGTTAAAGGTAAGTTTCGGCTCTCACTGCCATAGGAAATACGCCCCGATACAAAAAGTTCTTGGCTAGATAAAACAGGGGAATACAACTCAGCTTCAATCAGCTTATCTGTGCCCATTTCTACGTTGAACGCCAACTCCGCGCCATGAGAGTTCAAGTTGGTAAAGTTGGTTGATATCCCTATGCCGTACTGGCTATCTGTATCGAAGTCATCTTCAAGAAAAAATCGGAAGTTGAGATAATTAGGCCCCCACGACTTCTCGTTAACATCAAAAACCAACAATGTCTCACCATCCACCTCTTCAAAGTGATAAGTGATGAGCTCGAACCGATCTAACGCGTAGAGGTTTTCAACGGCTTTCTCAATTTCGGCCGTTGAAATACGACGTCCGGTTTCTAATTCAATACGATTCGTCAATAGCACATCGCTGTAGTGCGTGTTATTTACAATCACAATGTCATCAACCACACGCTGATCGCCATAAATCAAAGTTTTACGAACTTCTTGTTTGCGATCGATGTATTTTTGATAGTCCGCGTTGGACAAGCGTAACTCTTTCAGCTTGTCTTTTAACTGCTTGGTAATATCGTACCCAGCTTGAAAAGCCCAAGGCATTTTGTCGAACTCGACGGTTTCCATGGTGCCCACATTGGGACGAATATAGATATCTTGAGGTTCAAGCTCGTCCACTTGCTGTTGTGTACTACGACGAACGAGATAGTTAGAGAGTTGATCCGCGACAGTAAACAGCCCCGTAAATTCATCTTCGGTTTTGTAATCGGTGCTAATATCGACGGCAATAACGACATCAGCCCCCATGGCGCGAGCCACATCGACAGGCATGTTATTGACGACGCCGCCATCAACAAGCATATGACCATTGAGCTTATAGGGAGGAAGTGCTCCTGGTACAGACATGCTAGCCATCATGGCATCCACAAGGTAACCATTACCCAGTACGACTTCTTCTAGGGCAAGAATATCAGTCGCAACAGAACGATAAGGAATGGCAAGATCATCAAAAGAATCGAATCGCCCTAAGTTCCCTGTAGTCTCACGCAATACTCGCAACATGTTCTGGCCTTGCACCACACCCGTTGGTGCTCGTACCTCACCGAACCTTAAGCCGAGGTCGGTATTAATTTGATAGCGGTCTTCATACTCTTTGTCACGTACTCGACGTTGGCTACGGTCAACACGATCTCGATAACCGCTGCCCCAATCGACGGTGTAGATAAAACTCTCGATTTCATCAGCACTCATCCCCGTGGCATAGAGCCCACCCACATAGGCGCCCATACTGGTACCGGTCACAATATCGACAGGGATCTGCATTTCTTCCAATGCTTTTAAAACCCCAATGTGTGCCGCCCCTTTCGCTCCGCCACCAGCGAGCACAACCGCCACCTTTGGTCGAGGTTCCAAGTCATCCGTTTTTGTTAGAGAGTTTGCGAGGGAAACAGAAGGAGTGATCATCAAAAAGGTACTAACCCAAAGCGCAAAGTTGCGAACCGATGGGCTTGATAACAGCTTTTTGAACATTCACTTCTTCCTTTATTGAATATCTGATCAAGTAGGGCGTGCTAGCAGTACTGTACTAACACGCCCTAATATGTACTAAGAATTAATCAGATAAACAAGCTAATGTTGTTGATTTGGCGATGCTACCAATCAAATATGCTATTTAACCAGTTTGATTTCTTCTCACACTGTTGCTTTATCTGACCGGTTTTATCCCAAACCGGCAGTTTGTAATCACTACGGCAGTTCATTTCTAAACCTCCATCAGATGTAGGCTTGAACCCTAATGTGGTGATTTCTCTTGGCCATGGGAGCTCTAAGCGCTCAGGAATACGCTGCTTCAAGTACTCTGCGTACACTCGTAATGCACCACTCGACCCCGTTAGATTCACGGGTTTATTATCGTCGCGGCCTAGCCAAATTGTCGTCACCTCACGACCATCAACACCGACAAACCAACTATCGCGGTTGTCATTACTGGTACCCGTTTTTCCTGCCAATGCAGCCCAACCAAACTGGCTTTGTAAGAAGCGGCCAGTGCCTTGAGCAACCCCTTGTTTCATCGCGTAGGTCGTTAGCCATGCAGCTTGTTCATCCACGGCTCTTGATGAACGAGGCAAGGATTGATACAGCACATTACCTTCCATATCCATGACTGAGCGCAGAGCGGTCAGTTTTGCACGCTTACCTGAATTCGTCAGAGTCTGATACATCTGTGCGACTTCGAATGGCGTCAAAGAAAACGAACCCAAAAACATCGAAGGCACTGGGCGAATTTCGTCTTTGTTCACGCCCAAACGCTCTAAAGTATTGGACACTTCAGGAATGCCAAGTGCCATACCTAAGCGCACGGTTGGTACGTTAAGTGATTTCGCTAAAGCAATGTAAAGTGGCACATCACCACGATATTTTCTATCGTAGTTGCGCGGCGTCCACACGTTACCTTTACTGCTCTTCAGACTTAACGGCGTGTCGTGTAGCGTCGTGCCTAGGTTGTATTTATCCGGTTGTTCTAGAGCCGTTAAGTAAATCGCTGGTTTCACTAAAGAACCAATTGGACGACTGGCATTGAGCGCGCGGTTAAAGCCTTCATAACCGACACGTTTACCACCAACCATCGCACGGATTTCACCACTATGGCGATCAACGGCCACAGCTGCGGCTTCTAACTCTTTACCACCCCGTTTAGCTAGTTCTGGGAGCTTTTTCGCGATAGCTTGTTCCATTTTGCTTTGCGATACTGGGTCCAGAGACGTAAATACGCGCAGTCCGGTCTCTGCTTTAAATCGCTCCCCAACTTTTTCTTTTAATTCAATGCTCAATTGTTGGAAATAAGCTGGCTGACGGCTCGCAATACGTGGCTTGCTTTGCGTATCGAGTGGACGACTTACAGCTTGTTCATACTGCTCTGAAGTCAACATGTTTTGCTGCATTAACAGGCGCAGAACGAGATCACGACGCTCTTTCGTTCTCTCAGGGTAACGAATTGGGTTGTAGTAAGACGGTCCTTTTACCATCCCAACTAACATCGCCAGCTGATCGATTCGCAACTCCTGGATTGGCTGCCCAAAATAGTAACGCGACGCCAAGCCAAACCCGTGGATCGCTTCACCTCCACTTTGACCTAGGTACACTTCGTTTAGGTAGGCTTCTAAGATACGATCTTTGCTATAACGGTAATCCAAAATTAGCGCGATATACGCTTCTCGAACTTTACGCCACAGTGTTTTATCACGAGTCAAAAATAGGTTTTTTGCCAATTGCTGAGTCAACGTACTACCGCCTTGAACAGCACGACCGGCCTTAATGTTCGCAACCAATGCACGTGCAATCGCGAGCGGTGACACCCCGTCATGTTGATAAAAATCCCGGTCTTCGGTCGCAAGCAGCGCATCCACTAAAATTTCAGGGAACTGATCACGACGTAAGAAAAGGCGCTGTTCATCACGGTCTTTCTCCAGCATGCCCAACATCTTCGGTTCTAGGCGCAAGTAACCAAGGTCTCCTCGAGATTCTAAAGACTGAATACGTTGCAAGCCGGAATCAGAAAAATGCAGCATAATGTGACGATCCGGCTCGGGACCATCGGCAAACTCGAATGGACGACGAATCAATTCAATCCGAGTGGAAGAAGAGGAATATTCGCCTGGGTAACGAGGTTGACTCACTTTACGGTAATTCAACACATCTAGCTCGTTGCGCAGTTCTTGGATGGTGATATTCTCACCAGGGCTTAGATTCAAGATACGGGCATAAACCACCGTTGGCAGCTCAAACAGCTGGCCTTCAAAGCGTTCTTTCACCACACTATCTAAGTAAATCCCAACAAACAGCAAAACAGCGGCAAGTGCAACGCCAGCTTTCCAGCTAAACGACCACAGAACTTTCAACCACGAACGTTTCTCGTTAGTCGGCTTTTTACTCGGCGTACGTCGAGTCTGTTTTGCGGCTCCTTTATTGGTTGTACTTTTCTTCGCTGGCGCTTTTTTCGCGCTAGGCTTCTTGCTGTCAGTCATTATTCAATTGTCTTTTTGTTTTCGTTGTTGCTACATGATTGGCAGGATCATCTGGCCAAACGTGTTTTGGGTAGCGCCCTTTCATCTCTTTTTGAACGTCTTTGTAGCTTCCGTTCCAGAAAGCCGCCAAGTCCGACGTTACTTGCAATGGACGTTGTGCCGGTGAAAGCAGTTCAAGCACCAAACGCTTGCGGCCAAGAGCCACCGTTGGGGAACCACTCTCCCCAAATACTTCTTGCATACGCACCGATAATATCGGCTCGTGGCCATATTGGTAACGGATACGCTTCTTTGAACCAGTGGGCAGTTGGTAATGCTCAGGTAACCATTCATCCAGTTGTTGATTGAGTGGCCAACCTAATCGAGCATTAAGCGCTTCGACCAAGTTTATCTTGCTCAGGTCTTTAACCGAGCTGACAGACGTCATGTATGGCTCTAACCACTCCTCTAATGAATCCAACAAACTGGCTTCATCAAACATTGGCCATGACTGCTCAGGTAACCATTCCACCGCACAACGAATCCGAGCCAACAAGCTCTCCGCTGCCGGTGTCCAGTTTAGACTCTGTAAGCCCTGGCGGCGGACATACGTGAGTAAAGCTTGTGTCATTTTTTCTTTGCCAGGGTTTGGCAACGGCTCGCGTTCAACGACCAGCAGACCGAGTTTTGTTTGTCGCTCAGCTATTAGACGGCCTCTTTTTTCATCCCAGTCCACTACTTCTTCAGACGAAAATAGCGTATCAAAGGTCGTTCGCAATATATTGACATCCAATTCACATGCCGAATGAATTTGACTTGAGTTAGAATGAGAACGCATTAAGTCAACGGCAACCAAATACTCACAGCCACCTAGCATGTCTTCCTGATGACATTCTGCACCATGACCATTAGCCAAAGTAAATCGCCCAAATTGATTTGTGCGCTGCTGCGCAATGCGATCTGGAAATGCCAAACTTAACACCAGCGGTAATGCATCTTCATCCACGCCTTTCAGGTCAAATACCGTATCCAATTTGTACGCCAGAGATTGAGCACGCTTGAACAACATCGACTTTTTTGGATGAGTACCAACAAGCCAACGATGCAAGCTATAAGAGATATTGGTAACATTTCTCTCTGGCTCTTCAATCAGTGCGACCGCCGCCAAAGCAGCATTTAACATCTTATCACTGTAAGATTGCGCTTTAATTAGCATCGCAGCCGCACGAGGCTCAACGCCTAGTTCATGCGCCTGTTTTCCTTCGGACGTTAATTGCCCTTTTTCCGTCAGTAGTCCCAATGACACCAATAGCTGCTTCGCTTGTTCCAATGACGCATTAGCGGGAACATCAAGCCACTTTAGATCGTGGATATCACCCGTTCCCCAAAAGGCAAGCTCCATAACTAAACTAGCCAAATCGGAATGCAAAATTTCGGGTAGGGGAACCAGCGGTTGCTGCTTGAACTGGTTTTCAGAATAAAGACGAACACAAATGCCCTCTTCTATTCGTCCCGCTCGTCCTGCACGCTGAATCGCTGAAGACTGTGCAATGCGTGTTTGCTCTAAGCGTGTTAAACCGTTTTTCAAATCAAAGCGGGCAATACGCTCTAACCCAGAATCAACCACGAGGCGAATGCCTTCAATCGTTAGTGAAGTTTCTGCAATGTTGGTCGCTAGAACGACTTTACGCTTACCTTGTTCTGCTGGCGTAATCGCTTTTTGTTGATCTGCAAAACTCAGTTGACCATAAAGTGGGCATATGTCGATATCATCCGCTAAATGAGACAACCGCTCTTCAACTTGTTTTATGGCACCAACACCCGGTAGGAAAGCTAACAAAGATCCGGACTCTTTGTTCATAAGACTTTCTATTGTTTTTGCCATACTCGTAGGTAAATGCTCGTTCACACCTAACGGCTGGTAGCGCATTGCCACATCAAAGCTGCGCCCTTCAGATTCAATGTAACTGGCTTCCGGCAACAACGATTGTAATGCTTGTTGGTCAAGCGTTGCCGACATTACCACCAGCTTGAGATCGTCTCGCAATGCCTCTTGAACTTCTAAACTGAATGCCAAAGCGGTATCGGCATGAATGCTGCGTTCATGAAACTCATCAAAGATCAGTAGATCAACCCCATCCAGTTCAGGGTCAGTTTGGATCATCCTGGTCATGATCCCTTCGGTCACGATCTCCAGCTGCGTTGCAGAACTTACCTTTGCCTCGCCACGAACTCGATAACCCACGCGTTGACCAACTTGTTCTCCCAATTGCTCAGCAAGATAACGGGCAATGTTACGCGCCGCGAGTCGTCTTGGCTCAAGCATGATGATTTTTCCAGCAACCGAATGATTTAAGAGTAACTGCAAAGGGAAGTAAGTCGACTTACCGGCACCAGGCGCCGCTTTTAAGATCACTTGATGTTGATTTTTGACCGCCGTCAGCAACTCAGGCATCACGGCTTCAATCGGCAATTGTGACAAAGGAAATACCTTATGGTGTAATGGTGGCAACATTGTACATAAAAAATTTTTTGTCTAAATAAGCAAATGCATTTTACACCCGCTTTAGAGTCCGCCACTCTACTCAAACGTTATAAACGCTTTCTTGCCGATATCGAGCTCGATACTGGTGAAATCCGTACAATCCACTGCGCAAATACAGGTGCAATGACGGGTTGTGCAACGCCCGGAAACAAAGTTTGGTTTTCTACTTCCGACAACCCGAAACGAAAATACCCCAATAGTTGGGAGTTGAGTGAGACCGAACAAGGCCACCGTATTTGTATCAACACCGCGCGTGCCAATCAATTAGCCGTAGAGGCTATTGAAAATAATGTCATTTCAGAGCTTTATGGTTATGACACACTTCAAACTGAGGTGAAATACGGCAATGAAAATAGCCGAATTGATATCTTGCTCAGCGCAGACGACAAGCCAAAGTGCTATATAGAAGTGAAAAGCGTCACTCTTCTTGATGAGACCGACTCTACTGGACAAGGATACTTCCCAGATGCGGTCACGACTCGGGGACAAAAACACCTGAGAGAGCTCACAGAAATGGCACAAAATGGAAGTAGAGCCATACTTTTATTCACTGTTTTACATTCAGGTATTGAAAAAGTATCCGCGGCGCACCATATAGACGCGAAATATTCACTATTACTCAAACAAGCACAAGACGCTGGAGTGGAAGTTCTCTGCTACAAAGCTGAACTGAGCGATACTGGAATGAAGCTGATTTCCGCTATTGATTTTATCAATTAAGAGAAAAAATGATGTCGTCTTCACATTGACGATAACTTTGCGATTCAGTATTTGCTTGCACCGCCTCTTTTTGCTATAGATACCCGCCTTAAATTGACTGCGTAGCAGTTGACTAGGTGTAAGTAGGAGATGCTGTATGCCAGAATCAAAGAAGAAAACGATAGGCATCCTAGCCATTGCCGGCGTGGAGCCATATCAGGAAAAACCTGGTGAAGAGTACATGTCACCAGAGCAGGTTGAACACTTTACGAAAATCTTAACAGCTTGGCGCGACCAGCTAAGAGCTGAAGTGGATCGTACTGTTCACCACATGCAGGACGAAGCAGCAAACTTCCCAGATCCAGTTGACCGCGCCTCTCAAGAGGAAGAGTTCAGCCTAGAACTGCGTAACCGTGACCGCGAACGCCGTTTGATCAAGAAGATTGAAAAGACTTTGGATAAAATCAAAGAAGACGATTTTGGCTTCTGTGAGTCTTGTGGCGTAGAGATTGGCGTTCGCCGTCTTGAAGCACGTCCAACCGCTGACCTTTGTATTGACTGTAAAACACTTGCAGAAATCAAAGAGAAGCAAATGCAAGGTTAATCACCCAGCATTATGATTGTTGAAGGGAGCTCAGGCTCCCTTTTTGTTTTGGCTACCTTCGCACCCTATTTGTTTACTAAATTCGAGATACACGCATGACACGCTATGTAGGTCGATTCGCCCCATCTCCTTCTGGTCCACTGCATTTTGGTTCACTGATTGCCGCTCTTGGCAGTTATTTTCAAGCGAAAGCACAAAATGGAGCTTGGTTAGTACGTATTGAGGACTTAGACCCACCAAGAGAAATGCCAGGTGCAGCGCAACTTATCCTAGAGGCACTCAAGGCCTATCAGCTGCATTGGGATGGAGAAGTGGTATACCAGAGCGAACGTCACGACCTTTACCAAGCTCAAATAAACAAATGGCTCGAAAATGGAGAAGCCTATTATTGCCAATGTACTCGTAAGCAAATTAAAGAGCATGGCGGTTTTTATCCTGGCACTTGCCGCGATAAAAACTTGAAAGAAGGCGCGATTCGCCTAAAAATGACCAAGCCTGTCGCTCATTTCCTCGACCAAAAGCGGGGAACCATTACGATTCCAGAGCAACTCGTTAATGAAGATTTCATTATTAAACGTCGAGATGGATTATTTGCTTATAATCTTGCGGTAGTATTGGACGACATCGACCAAGGCGTCACAGAAGTCGTGCGAGGTGCAGACTTAATCGAGCCGACAGGGCGTCAAATTAGCCTGTACCAAATACTTGGTCAGCCAGAAGTTAGCTACTTGCATTTACCATTGGCGATGGACAACAACGGCAATAAATTGTCGAAACAAAATCACGCGACGGCTATTGATATAGATACACCAAAACCTACTCTATTGCGCGCCATGACATTTTTAGGTTTCGAGATACCTGAAACCGTAAGGGCGGCCAACATAGAAGATATTCTTCGTTGGGGCTGCGAAAACTGGCGGTTGGAACAGCTTCCAGCAGAGATCGAGATCACACCGTGATTCTCAAATGGCATTGTGTAGGCTATCATTAGCCGCAAATTAGGCCCTAGAGGCGTATAAAACTAACCAAAGCAAGATTGGATTAAACCCAGTTATTGCCAGATGCACATGAATACAAACGACTATACACCAAGCGAACCTGCCACAATTCCAGAGCTCGCTCTCAATGTAATAACTCGTGAAGAGCACAACATTTCGCGTAAGCAGATCAGTGATAATGCGCTGAAGGTACTGTACCGCCTAAATGGTGCTGGTTTCGATGCTTTTCTTGTGGGTGGCGGGGTTCGAGACTTACTGCTTGGACAAAAACCAAAAGATTTTGACATTGCGACCAACGCAACTCCGGAACAGATCAAACAGCTATTTCGTAACTGCCGTTTGATTGGTCGCCGCTTCCGCTTGGCTCATATTATGTTTGGCCGAGACATCATTGAGGTTGCGACATTCCGTGGTCACCACCAAGAGCAAAAGAATAAGAGCATTTCTCAGCAATCAAAAGAGGGTATGCTGCTGCGTGACAACGTCTACGGCACCATCGATGAAGATGCTGAGCGCCGTGATTTCACGATTAACTCGATGTACTACAACATCGCAGATTACTCGATTCACGACTACGCACGTGGTATTGAAGATTTAGAAGATCGCCTAATTCGACTGATTGGTGATCCAGAAACACGCTACCGTGAAGACCCTGTGCGCATGCTGCGTGCGGTTCGTTTCGCGGTAAAACTAGACTTTGATATTGAAGAAGACACCGCAGCGCCAATCGAACACATGGCACCGTTGCTCGGTGACATTCCGTCAGCGCGTCTTTTTGAAGAGTCACTCAAATTATTGCAATCCGGTCATGGCTTAGAAACCTACCACCTACTGCGTGAGTACAACCTATTCCAGCAACTATTCCCGACGATTGCAGCGCACTTTACAGAAGATTACTCCTCTCACACTGAGCAGATGTTGGATCTTGTCCTAGATTCTACCGACATGCGCATCGAAGATGGGAAACGCATCAATCCAGCATTTATGTTTGCTGCAATGCTGTGGTACCCACTGTGTGCGAAAGCCGATGAACTGATGGAAGAGCGCAACTTAGGCCATTACGACGCCATTATGGAAGCGAGCAACGTCATTCTTGACGAGCAAGTTCGCACAATTGCCATTCCAAGACGCCACACCGCAACCATTCGCGAGATTTGGCAGTTACAGCTTCGTCTTCCACGACGTAACGGTAAACGTGCATTCCGTCTTATGGAGCTCAATAAATTTAGAGCTGGCTTTGATTTTCTTGAAATGCGCGGTGAAATTGAAGGTGGTGACACTCAGAAGCTTGCCAAGTGGTGGGAAACTTTTCAAAATGCAGGCCGAGAAATGCGTCAAGCAATGGCTGCCGACTTAGACGGTCAATCACCGAAAACAGGCCAGCGCCGCCGTAAAACTTATCGCAAGAAAAAGAGTAAGCCCAAATCATGATTACAGCGTACATTGCGGTAGGCAGTAACTTGGCGGATCCTGTCAGCCAAGCGAAGCAAGCGATTGAAGCATTAAAAACGCTGCCTAAATCAGAGTTTGTTCAAGCTTCTTCGCTATACAGCAGCACGCCAATGGGGCCACAACACCAACCGGATTACATCAATGCGGTTGTGTCTATTAACACCAGTTTGACGCCTATTGAATTGCTCAATTGCACACAAGCTATAGAGCAAGAACAAGGGCGTGTCCGTAAAGACGAACGCTGGGGACCAAGAACCTTGGACCTCGACATTGTGCTTTATGGCAATGAGGTGATTAATTCCGAGAGGCTGATCGTTCCTCATTATGGAATGAAAGAGCGTGAATTCGTACTCTACCCTCTTGCGGAAATTGCACCAAGTTTACAACTCCCTGATGGGACCGAGGTCTCTGAACTACTGGAACAAGTAGATAGAAACGGCCTCAGTATCTGGCAGTCATAGCCAACTCCTAGTAAGGATAAAACCATGAAAAAAATGACCATCAACGACCTAATCAAGTGGAAGCAAGAAGGTCGTAAATTTGCTACTTCAACCGCTTATGATGCGAGCTTTGCCCAACTGTTTGAAAGCCAAGAAATGCCAGTACTTCTTGTTGGTGATTCTCTAGGTATGGTTTTGCAAGGTCACAACGATACTCTGCCAGTAACGGTCGATGATATCGCTTACCATACTCGTTGCGTACGTGCTGGTAGCCCAAATTGTTTGTTGATGGCAGACATGCCATTCATGAGCTACACCACGCCAGAGCAAGCTTGCGAAAGTGCGGCTAAACTGATGCGTGCTGGTGCCAATATGGTAAAAATTGAAGGTGGTGACTGGCTTGTCGACACGGTGAAAATGCTCACTGAACGATCAGTTCCAGTTTGTGCTCATCTTGGTTTAACTCCTCAAGCTGTTAACATTTTTGGTGGTTACAAAATCCAAGGTCGCGATCAAGAAAAAGCAGACCGCATGGTAAAAGACGCATTAGCGCTGCAAGAAGCAGGCGCTCAAATCGTCTTACTAGAATGCGTACCAGCTGAGCTTGCTGAACGTATTACGCAAGTGCTTGACGTTCCTGTTATCGGTATTGGTGCAGGTAACGTAACAGATGGTCAAATTCTCGTGATGCATGATATGTTCGGTATTTCTGCCAACTACATGCCGAAATTCTCCAAAAACTTTCTTGCTGAAACAGGTGATATGCGCAAAGCCGTTACTAAATACATTGAAGATGTAGCCAACGGTGTATTCCCAGACGACGCTCATACCATTGCCTAGAGGATAAATGCATGCAAACTTTTGCGGAAATCTCAGCAGTTCGTGAACACCTTAAAACCTTTAAACGTGAAGGTCGTAAAGTGGCGTTTGTCCCTACCATGGGCAACCTTCACGAAGGCCACTTAACTTTAGTGCGTAAAGCACGCGAATACGCTGATATCGTTGTCGTAAGCATCTTTGTTAATCCGATGCAGTTTGATCGTGCTGACGATTTAAATAATTACCCACGCACGCTAGAGGAAGACTTAAGCAAGTTAACCTCTGAAGGGGTCGATGTGGTATTTACGCCAACACCAGAAGTTATCTACCCTGAAGGTCTGGATAAGCAAACCTTCGTCGATGTCCCTGCCCTATCAACAATTCTCGAAGGCGCGTCTCGACCAGGTCATTTCCGTGGCGTGACGACGATTGTGAATAAGCTGTTTAACATCGTACAACCGGATGTCGCGTGCTTCGGCGAGAAGGACTTCCAACAACTTGCTGTTATCCGCAAGATGGTTGATGACCTAGCAATGGACATTGAAATCATCGGTGTACCAACCGTACGTGAAATGGACGGTTTAGCAATGAGTTCACGCAATGGCTTGCTTACGCTGGACGAGCGTCAACGCGCTCCTGTACTTGCTCGTACAATGCGTTGGATCAGTAGTGCCATTCGCGGTGGCCGCGATGACTACGCATCGATCATCGAAGATGCAAGCGACCAACTTCGAGCTGCAGGTCTGCACCCTGATGAGATCTTCATTCGTGATGCTCGTACATTACAAGTGATCACACCAGAAACGACACAAGCTGTTATTCTGATGTCTGCGTTCCTAGGCAAAGCTCGTCTTATCGATAACCAAACGGTAGATATGGTTGTCGAAACGAAGGAAGAAGCTGAATCTAACAATACAAACTCAGAGAACGCAGAGTAAGCTCTGAGCCATAAAAGTAAAAAGGTCGACTCTTAGTCGACCTTTTTTATACTCTACGTATAGACGCAATCTAACCCTTCAGGGCGAGTTTTAAACCGCTTGTGCAGCCACATCCACGCTGGAATATCACGTTTTATCATTTTCTCAAGCTCTTGGTTCAAGATGCTTGCCGCTTTAACCGCATTACGTCTCTCGAAACGCTCGCTAATGTCTTTTCCAATGTACAGCGTGTAATGGTGATTTTTACTCACTGTAACGCCAGATATAACCGCGCACTTTGTTGCATCAATGAGAACACTAGACCCGACGGTACTCGCCGCTTGTTCAACAGCAAAAAACGGCGCAAAAACAGAATGGCTAACGCCATAATCATGGTCGGGTAAATACCAAAGTCGATGACCATTCTTCAGAACTTTGAGCATTGATTTCACGTCTTTTCGATCAATCATTTGATGTCCAAAACGAGTTCGACCTCGATGTTGAATAAACTCATAAGCAGGATTCGAATTTGGGCGATAAACGCCATAACCTTGGGCAAACTGGCTAAAAATACGAGCGGTTATCTCCAAGTTTAAATGGTGACTGCACACCACCAACACACCACGTCCATTCTTTTCCTCAGCGAGTAAACGATCTTTTCCAACAATAGAGGTTATCCGACGTATCCGCCAATCTGGCCAAAACCAAGCGATACCGGTTTCGATGATCGCCATTCCAGTATATTGAAAGTTTTTTCGTACTACGTCCTTACATTGCCAATCCGTAAAATCAGGGAAACACAGCTGGAGATTACGCAGAGCGATCTTGTGTCGGCGCTTCATTACATGCATCGCAATACAGCCGATGCTTCTACCTAAGATTCGCAATACTACGTATGGCAGTACATTAACAAGAATCGCTAAAGATCCAAATGCCAGCCATACAGACCAATATTTGGGCTTAAGTAACTGATAGGAGAAAGGCGGCGGCGGGACAATATTCATAGGATCACTCATTTATTACAAATGATTGAAACCTACCATGATAAAAACCGAAAAATTGTATGGGTATGTATTGTTATGCACGCGAAAGAGCAGCGTGAATCGCCGCTCTTTGCTTTATGAGAATGGCTTAGCTTCTTAGCCCAATCCCTTTGGTTACTAGATAATGCGCAATGGCATACAGTGCAACAACAAACACTGCAAGTACACTAAATGAAGTGACAATGCCCACATCCGAGACACCTAAAAAGCCGTAGCGGAACGCATTCACCATGTAGACGATTGGGTTGATCTTAGAAACGCCTTGCCAAAATTCAGGCAGCAGACTGATCGAATAAAAGACTCCTCCCAAGTAAGTTAAAGGAGTCAATACAAACGTAGGGATGATCGAAATATCATCAAACGTTTTTGCGTAAACCGCATTGATCAAGCCACCGAGAGCAAATACAACCGACGTCATGAAGACAGTCGCGACAATAATGCCCCAGTGCTCCACTTGCAAATCAACGAACAAAAGTGACACACAAGTAACAATTGCACCGACCAACAAACCTCGAGTCACGCCGCCCATCACATAGCCAGCAATAATCACATAGTTTGGTACCGGTGCCACCAGCAGTTCTTCAATATTCTTCTGTAGCTTTGCACTAAAGAATGACGACGCCACGTTCGAGTATGAGTTAGTGATCACCGACATCATGATCAAACCTGGAACAATGTACTCCATGTAACTAAAGCCGCTCATCTCACCAATTCGAGAGCCAATAAGATTGCCGAAAATGATGAAGTACAACGTCATCGTAATGGCTGGCGGCACTAAGGTTTGCACCCAAATACGTGTAAAACGAGTAACTTCTTTGCTCAGCAAGCTGCGAAATGCCGTCCAATATAAACCGTACATTTAATTACTCCCCTCTCTTACAATGCTGACAAACAACTCTTCAAGTCGGTTGGCTTTGTTACGCATTGAGAGAACTTTAATGCCATGCTCTGTTAACTGACTGAATACCGAATTCAATCCTTGGCTCTTATCTAGTTCTATCTCTAAAGAGCCATCAACAATACTTTGTCGATTAACACCTTCAAGCTCAGGCACCTCGACTTCTGACTCAATATCCAAGATAAATGTCTCGACGCTTAGCTTACCTAGTAACGCCTTCATGGTGGTATTTTCAATCAGCTCACCACGATTAATAATGCCGATATTTCGACACAGCATCTCCGCTTCTTCTAGGTAGTGTGTCGTTAAAATAATCGTAATTCCTTGCTCTTGGTTGATCTCTTTCAGAAACCCCCACATTGAGCGGCGTAGTTCAATATCCACTCCAGCCGTTGGTTCATCTAAAATGAGTAATTGCGGCTCGTGCATCAAAGCTCTTGCGATCATTAAACGACGCTTCATCCCACCGGATAGGTTACGAGCACGCTCTTGGCGTTTTTCCCATAAATCCAATTTTTTCAGGTATTTTTCTGCTCTTTCTTTGGCTAATACTTTAGACACACCGTAATAGCCAGCTTGCTGCATCACAATTTGCTCAACGGTTTCAAACTGGTTGAAGTTGAACTCTTGTGGCACCAAGCCTAAATTCTGCTTGGCCAATTCGAGGTCTGTATCAATGTCATAACCGAAAACTTTCGTCGTTCCGGAGGTTTTATTCACTAAGGAGGAGATGATGCCAATCGTGGTCGATTTTCCTGCACCATTGGGACCCAGAAGCGCGTAGAAGTCACCCTTTTTCACTTGGAGACTTATACCTTTTAACGCCTCAAAGCCACCTGCATACGTCTTGCGCAGTTGTTCAATTTCTAATGCGTACATAAGGTCTTGATTGCCGTTTGTTTGTGATTACTAATACCGACTCATATTTATCAGCGGTTTACTACAAAATCGCCTTGGGTATCGTACTGGAGGTCCATCAGTCTATCGTTGAATAACGATGATTACAAATAAACCTTTCGACAATATTGGAAATATAACCCTTACCTCGTAAAGGTTATCTCTAAGTAAGACAAAATAGAGCATAAAAAAACGCAACAGGAAACTGTTGCGTTTTTAACTGTCAGAATGATTACGCCGTTATGCGCTGATACTGGTCTGCCTCAACATGTGCCACCGCCGCATTCAATGCTTCGTAACGGAATTGGTACATATTTTCATCCGGGACAAGGTCAATCACATGGAATTTCTCTAGCTGTTCTCGTGTTCGCTCATTCGGGCATAATAAATACACGGCACAATTGGCATCGAGAGCATCCTTAATCGCATTCTCTAACGCCAAACCGACGGTCACATCAATCATTGGTACATCCGTAAGATCGAGAATCATCACGTCATAGTCCGAAATACTAGAGTGCTGACGTGAAATGGCTTTAGAAACACTAAAGATCATCGGACCGGAAAGATAAAAGAACAGCACTTTACCATTAGCACGATCCAACAAACCACGCTCGCTGTCAGTCAGCGGCACATCATCTTCATCCGCGTCGCTGATCGCTTTTACTTGTCGCGCCTGCTCTCGGCTCAAACGCTCGATGATGATAATGTTCGAGATAAAGACGCCTAAACCCACCGCAACAATAAGATCAACGAATACTGTAAGCAACATAACGCCATACATCACCGCCATTCCGGAAAAGCTTACCTTATGTGCCCTCTGAATAAAGCTCCAGTCTAGGATGTTAAAGCCAACATACACCGCAATGCCTGCTAACACAGCCATCGGGATTGGCTCTGTTAACCCGCCAGCAACCAGTACAACCAACGCCAACATTAGTGCACGAATCACACCAGATAATGGCGAACGAGCCCCAACTTGGATATTCGTTACCGTCCCCATAGTAGCCCCCGCCCCCGGCAGCGCACCAAACAAGCCTGAGATCATGTTAGCTAACCCTTGACCTCGCAGCTCTTTATCTGAGTCGTGTTCTTTACGAGTTAATGAGTCACCGATAACCGCCGTTAACAAAGTATCAATACAACCTAATGTGCCGAGCACTAATGCATCAATGACCATCTCGACAAACATATCTGTGTCAATATAAGGGGCGACGAGAGAAGGTAACCCAGCAGGAATTTCACCGATACGACGAATATCTTCTGTATCAAAGAGAATCACAGACAATAAAGTCACCGCGACCAATGCCACGAGCTGTGCAGGAACGTATTTACGATATTGCTTAGGGAAGAAAAAAAGAATCCCCAAAGTCAGTAGTCCCAAAAACAACTCACTGAACTTAAGGTTAGAAATGGTCTCCGGCAAAGCAGATAACGTTCCGAGTACTCCCCCTGAAGGCGCAGCATGCCCCATCAAAGGCGATAACTGCAGAATGATAAGAATCACACCAATGCCAGACATAAACCCGGAAATAACGCTATAAGGCATTAAGGTAACGTATTTACCCAGTTTTAACGTCCCCAATAGGATTTGGAACGCGCCAGCCATCATGACAACCGTGAAAGTCATAGCCATGCCCGTTTCTGGGTATTTCGCCATCATACTGGTTAATACTGCGGTCATGATTACCGTCATTGGCCCTGTCGGTTCTGATATTAACGTATTAGAACCACCAAATAACGAGGCAAACAAACCGACCATTATTGCTCCCCAAAGGCCGGCCTCAGCACCGGCTCCGGATGCAACACCAAACGCTAACGCCAGAGGGAGAGAGATAATCGCCGTGGTTACCCCGCCAAATACATCCCCTTTGAAATTGATATCTTCAAAACGACTACCGAACACTGCTGATTTTCCCTGCATTCAATTTTAAAAAGTAAAATATCACTACTTTAACGAGCTAGGCGAAAATTTAAACCATAAATAGATTAAGGCTAAATTCACACCACAAATAGTTTCACCAGATTTTACTTTTTTCTTAATGAAAACTAGTCAGATGAGTCCAATCTGACGAATATTTAACGAGATCGAAATTGTAACATTGTGTATAGTTACAACACTGATCGCTTGCATGTGCACACAAACAGCGGCAGCGATTTTGTCTTTTAAGGGAAGTAGTTTGCAAAATGCCGGAAATAAAACAGTTATTTGAAAACAATTCGAAATGGTCTCAAGAGATCAAATCTGATCGACCTGAATACTTCGCAAAACTCGCTGAGGGGCAAAAGCCTGATTTTCTTTGGATTGGCTGCTCTGATAGCCGCGTCCCTGCCGAGCGACTAACCGGACTATACTCAGGTGAACTCTTTGTTCATCGGAATGTTGCAAACCAAGTTATCCATACTGATCTCAACTGTCTATCGGTCGTCCAGTACGCCGTAGACGTTCTTAAGGTTAAACACATCATTGTCTGTGGACACTATGGATGTGGTGGCGTAAATGCAGCCATTGATAACCCTAAGCTAGGTCTTATTAATAATTGGCTGTTACATATCAGAGATATCTATTTCAAACACCGCACTTACCTAGATCAAATGCCGCAACAAGATCGAGCGGATAAACTAGGCGAGCTTAATGTTGCAGAGCAAGTGTACAACTTGGGTAACTCAACCATCCTGCAAAACGCTTGGGAGCGTGGACAAGATGTTGAAATTCATGGTGTGGTATACGGAATTGAAGATGGTCGCTTAGAGTACTTAGGCATTCGTTCTAACTCTAAGGAAACCGTAGAAGCGTCTTACCAGAAAGCTCTTTCGACGATTCTAAATACAGATAACAAGCTGCTTTGTCGCTAAGTCATATCTAAAAGTTGAACAAAAAACGCCCATCTTAGATGGGCGTTTTTTTTATATTTTTAATGCTGCTCTCAATGATTATTCTTGAGGTACAACTTTACCGATGTATGGTAAGTGGCGGTATTTCTGCGCGTAATCAATACCCACACCAACGACAAACTCATCTGGGATTTCGAAACCAATCCAATCCACAGGAACATTCACTTCACGACGAGATGGCTTATCTAGGAGCGTACAAATCGCGATAGACTTCGGCTCACGTAGCGAAAGAATCTCACGGATTTTATTTAGTGTGTTACCTGTATCAATGATGTCTTCAACAAGCAAAATGTCTTTGCCTTTGATGTCATCATCCAAATCTTTCAAGATACGAACGTCACGTGAGCTTTCCATCGTATTGCCGTAGCTTGACGCAGTCATAAAATCAACTTGGTGAGTCAGTTCGATAGCACGTGCCAAGTCTGCCATAAATACAAATGAGCCTCGCAATAAGCCTACCAACACAAGATCTTCACTACCTTGATAACGCTCTGTAATTTGTTTGCCTAATTCACGAACTCGCTCCTGAACTTCTTGCTCAGAAATCATGACTTCTATTGTATGTTTCATACTGTGCTCAATCTAAATTTGTGGGTTGAGGTAAGTCGCACGCAAACGATCACCTAATCTTACGGCGTGTAGTGTATCACCACGTTCATTGGGTTGAAAGTCGCATCCTGTTGCCAAAAAATCTTGGAAGAAGGTCTTAGTTTTATAAAGTTCATAGCTAAATTTATCAATAATAATGACATTACTGTATATAAATTGTTCTACAGATGTTGACCTTGTGCATATGCACCATTACACTCATCACTGCTTTAAGCAACTATTAAAATAATCAATTAGGGGGTTACCCCCAATATCAACTCAAATGGCAAGGAAAATGGATATGGACTCAATTGCAAAGAGACCTAGAACTAGGCTTTCTCCAATTAAGCGTAAGCAACAGTTAATGGAAATCGCATTGGAAGTATTTGCGCGCCGCGGCATCGGTCGTGGTGGTCACGCAGATATCGCAGAAATTGCTCAAGTTTCTGTAGCGACTGTTTTTAACTACTTCCCTACACGCGAAGACTTGGTGGATGAAGTTCTCAATCACGTCGTACGTCAGTTCTCAAACTTCCTATCGGATAACATAGACCTAGACTTACATGCACGTGAAAACATCGCCAATATTACTAATGCGATGATCGAGCTTGTCAGCCAAGATTGTCACTGGCTAAAAGTATGGTTCGAGTGGAGTGCTTCAACACGTGACGAAGTATGGCCATTGTTTGTTTCAACTAACCGTACTAACCAGTTGCTAGTACAAAACATGTTCATTAAAGCAATTGAACGTGGCGAAGTGTGTGACCAGCACGATTCAGAACACTTGGCAAACCTGTTCCACGGTATTTGTTACTCACTGTTTGTCCAAGCGAACCGCGCTAAAGGTGAAGCGGAGCTGAAACATCTAGTGAATTCATACTTAGATATGCTTTGCATTTACAACCGTGAACACTAAAGCTTAGCTCGTAATATATGTCAGCCCACCGTTTGGTGGGCTTTTTATTGTCTGCTGTCAGCTAAGCACACATTTATATTTCTATATAACAAGCATAAAAAAACCGCTGCAATGCAGCGGCTTCTATCATTCAGTCAGAAAAAGCTTACTTCTTCTTAACTGCTTTTTTGTTTGGCAGGTCAGTGATTGAACCTTCAAATACTTCAGCAGCCAGACCTACAGACTCGTGTAGAGTTGGGTGAGCGTGGATAGTCAGAGCGATATCTTCTGCATCACAGCCCATCTCAATTGCAAGGCCGATTTCACCAAGTAGTTCACCACCGTTAGTACCAACGATAGCACCACCGATTACGCGGTGAGTTTCTTTGTCGAAGATTAGCTTAGTCATACCGTCTGCACAGTCAGATGCGATTGCACGACCTGATGCTGCCCATGGGAATGTTGCTACTTCGTACTTGATGCCTTCTTCTTTCGCTTCTTTTTCAGTCTTACCAACCCAAGCCACTTCTGGCTCAGTGTACGCAATTGAAGGGATAACTTTAGGGTCGAAGTAGTGCTTCTTACCAGAGATAACTTCAGCAGCTACGTGACCTTCATGCACACCTTTGTGAGCAAGCATTGGTTGACCAACGATATCACCGATCGCGAAGATGTGAGGAACGTTAGTACGCATTTGCTTATCAACGTTGATGAAGCCGCGCTCGTCAATTTCTAGACCCGCTTTTTCACCGTCGATTAGCTTACCATTTGGTACACGACCGATAGCAACTAGAACCGCATCGTAACGCTCAGCTTCAGCTGGCGCTTTCTTGCCTTCCATTGAAACGTAGATACCGTCTTCTTTTGCTTCAACTGCTGTTACTTTCGTTTCTAGCATTAGCTTGAACTTGTCTTTGATACGCTTAGTAAATACTTTCACGATATCTTTGTCTGCTGCAGGAATTACCTGGTCAAACATTTCAACAACTTCAACTTTAGAACCTAGAGAGTGGTAAACCGTACCCATTTCTAGACCGATGATACCACCGCCCATGATAAGCAGTTTTTCTGGCACTTCTTTTAGTTCAAGAGCGTCAGTAGAGTCCCAAATACGTGGGTCTTCATGCGGGATAAATGGCAGTTTGATTGGACGAGAACCAGCCGCAACGATTGCGTTGTCAAAGTTAACAACTGTTGGCTCACCTTCGCCTTCTACAAGGATAGAGTTAGGGCCAGTGAACTTACCGTAACCGTTAACTACTGTTACGTTACGCATCTTAGCCATACCGCTTAGGCCGCCAGTTAGTTGGTTAACAACTTTTTCTTTCCAGATGCGGATTTTGCTGATGTCTGTTTGAGGCTCACCGAACACAACGCCGTGGTCAGCCATCGCTTTCGCTTCTTCAATTACTTTAGAAACGTGAAGCAGTGCTTTAGATGGGATACAACCCACGTTCAGACATACACCGCCAAGCGTGCTGTAACGTTCAACTAGTACAGTTTCAAGACCTAAGTCCGCACAACGGAATGCAGCGGAGTAACCAGCAGGACCAGAACCAAGTACAACAACTTGGGCTTTAATTTCTTTGCTCATTTTGACCTCTTGTAGTCATTATCCCTAACAGGCTGAGTGGGTATCGATTTTTTATGTTTAAGAGAGATTTGTTTTAAACAGTTATTTTCAGACCGCTAACAGTTTACAGAGATGTTAATGGTGTGAAAAGTAAATCAATTTAGCCTGTGAGCTAGACAACAATTCGATTGTGAAAACCCTGAACGAAGCAAGGCTGATAACCAAATTGTCGGTAATTATGATTAGCAGAGGCGGCTAAGTTGCCGCCTCTCATTCATCTAATTTCTATTACAGAACTAGACGACGAATGTCAGATAGACATGAGTTTAGGTAAGTGATGAAGCGCGCACCTTCAGCACCATCGATCACACGGTGGTCGTATGATAGAGACAGTGGAAGTTGTAGACGCGGTTCGAACTCTTTACCGTTCCATACCGGTTTCATTTCTGACTTAGACACACCTAGGATACCAACTTCTGGTGCGTTTACGATTGGAGTAAACGCTGTACCGCCGATACCGCCTAGGCTAGAGATAGTGAAACAGCCACCTTGCATGTCAGCCGCAGTTAGCTTACCAGCACGTGCTTTCTTAGAAACCGCCATTAGCTCTTCAGATAGCTCGTAGATGCCTTTCTTGTTCACGTCTTTAAATACAGGAACAACTAGACCGTTTGGTGTATCTACCGCGATACCAACATTCACGTATTTCTTCAGAATTAGGCTCTCACCGTCTTCTGATAGAGAAGAGTTGAACGCGGGGAACGCTTCAAGCGCTTTAGCTACCGCTTTCATGATGAACACAAGTGGTGTGATCTTCATGCCAGTGTCTTTCTTCGCTTCAATCGCGTTTTGCTCTTTACGGAATGCTTCAAGAGCCGTGATGTCTGCGTTATCCCACTGTGTAACGTGCGGGATCATTACCCAGTTACGGTGTAGGTTTGCGCCAGAGATCTTCTTAATGCGAGATAGCGGTTGAACTTCTGTCTCACCAAACTTGCTGAAGTCCACTTTTGGCCATGGTAGTAGACCAAGAGCCGCGCCGTCGCCTTTGCCAGATGCTGCTGCACCTGCGCCAGACTCAAGACGCTTAAGTGCATCTTTCACGTAAGCTTGAACGTCTTCTTTTAGGATACGGCTCTTACGACCAGAACCTTTAACCTTAGAAAGATTAACGCCAAATTCACGCGCTAGACGACGAACAACTGGAGACGCGTGAGCGTACTCATCGTTTTCTTTGAAATCGCCAGTCGCTGCTGGAGCTGCTGGAGCTGCTGCCGCCGGAGCTTCTGCTTTAGGAGCCGGAGCTGCAGGTGCTGCCGCTTGAGCTGGAGCTGCTGCAGGAGCAGGTGCTGCACCCGCCACTTCGAATACCATGATTAGTGAGCCAGTAGACACTTTGTCGCCAGCTGCAATCTTGATTTCTTTAACTGTGCCAGCGAATGGTGCAGGAACTTCCATAGAAGCTTTGTCACCTTCAACAGTGATTAGAGATTGCTCTTCTTCCACTGTGTCGCCAACCGCAACCATGATCTCAGTAACTTCAACTTCGTCGCCGCCGATATCTGGAACGTTCACTTCTTTTGCCGCAGACGCTGCTGGAGCTGCTGCCGCAGGAGCTTCAGCTGCCGCTGGTGCTGCTGGAGCGCCTGAACCTGCTGTTTCGAATACCATGATAAGTGAGCCAGTCGATACTTTATCGCCTGCTGCAACTTTGATCTCTTTTAGAGTACCTGCGAATGGCGCTGGAACTTCCATAGAAGCTTTGTCGCCTTCAACAGTTAGAAGAGATTGCTCTTCTTCGATGCTGTCGCCAACGGCAACCATGATTTCGGTAACTTCTACTTCATCACCACCGATGTCTGGTACGTGAACTTCTTTTAGTTCTGCCGCTGCTGCTGCTGGAGCTGGAGCTGCTGCTGGAGCTGCTTCTGCCGCAGGAGCAGGTGCAGCGTCAGCTGCACCCTCGGCTTCGAAAATCATGATTAGAGAACCAGTAGAAACCTTGTCGCCTTCTGCAACTTTGATTTCTTTAACGATACCCGCTTGAGAAGCAGGAACTTCCATAGAAGCTTTATCGCCTTCAACTGTGATCAGAGACTGCTCTTCTTCAACCTTGTCGCCAACGCTTACAAGAATCTCAGTAACTTCAACCTCATCCGCACCGATGTCTGGTACATTAATTTCGATTGCCATTTCTTATCTACCTTCTTAATTAAGCGTATAGCGGGTTTGTTTTCTCTGTGTCGATGTCGAATTTCTTAATTGCTTCTGCAACTACAGATTTCTCAACTTCGCCACGTTTCGCTAGTTCAGTTAGCGCTGCTACTACTACGTAACCTGCGTTCACTTCGAAGTGACGACGTAGGTTTTCACGGCTGTCTGAACGACCGAAGCCATCAGTACCAAGAACTTTGAAAGACTCAGCAGGAATGTATGCACGAACCTGCTCTGCGTAGTTCTTCATGTAGTCAGTTGCTGCGATAGCAGGTTCAGTACCCATTACTGTTTGGATGTAAGGTACTTTCGCTTCCGCTTCTGGGTGAAGCATGTTGAAACGCTCTGCATCTTGGCCATCGCGAGTTAGTTCGTTGAATGACGTTACAGAGTAAACATCAGAAGCAACACCGTAATCTTCGCTTAGGATTTGAGCTGCTTTACGTACTTCATTCATGATAGTACCAGAGCTCATTAGCTGAACTTTCGCTTTGTCGCCCGTGTAAGTTTCTAGCTTGTAGATACCTTTACGGATGCCTTCTTCAGCGCCTTCTGGCATTGCTGGCATTGCGTAGTTTTCGTTCATTAGCGTTAGGTAGTAGAACACGTTTTCTTGTTCTGGACCGTACATGCGACGGATACCGTCTTGCATGATTACTGCTACTTCGTACGCGAACGTTGGGTCGTAAGAAATACAGTTAGGAACCGTACCCGCCAAAATGTGCGAGTGGCCGTCTTCGTGCTGTAGACCTTCACCGTTCAACGTTGTACGACCCGCAGTTGCACCTAGTAGGAAACCACGTGCTTGTTGGTCACCAGCCATCCACGCCATGTCGCCAACACGTTGGAAGCCGAACATTGAGTAGTAGATGTAGAACGGGATCATTGGTAGGTCGTTTGTCGAGTATGAAGTCGCAGCAGCAACCCATGAAGACATAGCACCTAGCTCGTTGATACCTTCTTGTAGAACCTGACCTGAAGTCGCTTCTTTGTAGTAAGAAACAACGCCACGGTCTTCTGGTGTGTAAGTTTGGCCGTGCGGGTTGTAGATACCGATTTGACGGAACAGACCTTCCATACCGAATGTACGTGCTTCGTCAGCAATGATAGGAACGATGTTCTTACCAATGTTCTTGTTCTTAAGTAGAACGTTTAGCGCACGTACGAATGCCATAGTAGAAGAGATATCACGCTTCTGTTCTTCTAGTAGTGGCTTGAATTCTTCTAGCTCAGGAACGATGAATTCTTGAGTGAATTTTGGTAGACGCTGTGGCGTGTAGCCGTGTAGCGCTTTACGACGAGCGTGTAGGTATTCGTACTCTTTTGAACCTTCTTCAAGTTTCAGGTACGGAAGCTCTTTCACTGCTTCGTCAGTTAGGATGTCTTGAAGACCTAGACGATCACGTAGGTGTAGTACGTGAGTCATGTCCATCTTCTTAACTTGGTGCGCGATGTTCTTACCTTCAGCCGCTTCACCCATGCCGTAACCTTTAACAGTCTTAGCTAGGATTACTGTTGGACGACCTTTAGTTTCTGCCGCGTTTTTGTATGCCGCGTATAGCTTAGAAGACTCGTGACCACCACGCTTAAGTGCGAAGATTTCGTCGTCAGTCATGTCAGCAACAAGTGCAGCTGTCTCTGGGTACTTACCAAAGAAGTGCTCACGTACGTACGCGCCATCTTTTGATTTGAATGTTTGGTAGTCGCCGTCGATCGTTTCATTCATAAGCTGTAGAAGCTTACCAGTCGTATCTTTAGCTAGTAGTGAATCCCAGTTGTTACCCCAGATTACCTTCACTACGTTCCAACCAGCACCTTTGAACAGACCTTCAAGTTCTTGAATGATCTTACCGTTACCCATTACAGGGCCATCTAGACGCTGTAGGTTACAGTTGATTAGGAAGCATAGGTTGTCTAGTTTCTCACGCGCAGCGAAAGAGATAGCACCACGTGATTCTGGCTCATCCATCTCACCGTCACCTAGGAACGCGTAAACGCGCTGCTCTGAAGTATCTTTAAGACCACGGCCTTCTAGGTACTTAAGGAAACGAGCTTGGTAGATAGAAGCGATTGGACCTAGGCCCATCGATACTGTCGGGAACTGCCAGAATTCAGGCATCAGTTTAGGGTGCGGGTATGAAGGAATACCTTTGCCGTCTACTTCTTGACGGAAGTTGTCTAGCTGCTCTTCAGTTAGACGACCTTCAACGAATGCACGTGAGTAGATACCTGGTGAAATGTGACCTTGGTAGTAAACTAGGTCGCCACCATCCTTCTCGTTTGGTGCACGGAAGAAGTGGTTGAAACATGTCTCGTAGAACGCAGCAGAAGACTGGAAAGACGCCATGTGGCCGCCTAGCTCTAGGTCTTTCTTAGATGCACGTAGAACGATCATGATAGCGTTCCAACGAATAATTGAGCGAATACGACGCTCAAGTGTTGTGTCACCTGGGTATGCTGGTTCTTGGTCTGCAGGAATCGTGTTGATGTAGTTAGTTGTGATACCTGTTGGCATATCAACACCGTCTAGACGTGCTTTATCTAGAACTTGCTCTAATAGGAATTGAGCACGCTCTAGACCTTCTTCACGTACAACTGACTCAAGCGCTTGTAGCCATTCTTGAGTTTCCAGTGCATCTACGTCATGCTTCATATCAGACATGGCGATCTATCCTTCTGTTGGTTGGATCTACTTATTTAAGTAACGCTCTTACGAGTCATTACCCTGCTGAATTCGACGTAGAGAACGCTCTCGTCGAGACTCTTCTCGAGTCAAATCCAACAATGTTTCTTCGATGTAAGCCAAGTGCGAGTGGGACATTTCTCGCGCCTTTTCAGGCTGACCAGAAACAATCGCATCCACGATATTGGCTCGGTGTTTACTGACTTTCTCGACCGCTTCTGGGCGGCGACGTAGTAATTTAAAATTTTGTAGAATATTTTGCTCAAGCAAAGGCGCTAAGCTTCGAACAATGTGCAACAGAACCACGTTGTGCGCGGCTTCTGTCAAAGCGATCAAAAATTGCATCACTTCCGCAGATTCAGCTTCGATATCGTTGTTTGCTTGCTCTTGGCTAATGCGCTCAAGGCAACCTTGAATACGCGCAAAATCTTCTTCGGTACCACGTAAAGCTGCAAAGTAGGCTGAAATTCCTTCCATCGCATGACGAGACTCAAGCACATCAAGCTGGGTTTCAGAATGACTAGACAACAAATTCAACAAGGGATCTGAAAAGCTCTTCCAGATATTCTCACTTACGAATGTTCCGCCACCTTGGCGACGAGTCAACAAACGCTTCGCTTCTAAGCGTTGAATGGCTTCTCGGACTGAAGGACGAGACACATCGAACTGTTTTGCCAGTTCACGCTCTGGAGGCAGTTGTTGCCCCGGAGACAATGTTCCTTCCACTATCAACCTTTCTAACTCTTGTTCTATAACATCAGAGAGTTTTGGCTGACGAATCCTTTGATAAGCCATAATTTATTGTTCTTCTACTCTTGCAGGTAATTGGTAATACCAATTTTAAGTTGGTGCAGAAATTAACATAATTAAAACGCCACTGTCCAGCCGAAAATTGACCTAAATCATAGAACGAGCTTACTTCCAACACTCTGATAACAATCGACTGTTAAAACAGCAATAGAATTGGTATGACCAATTACATAAAGCATACAAATGGGAAGTCGACGTGCTAGCAGTTTTGGAAAAGAAATACAGAAAATGACAAAATTATCAGTCTATTTATTCACCAAAACGGCATGTACGAGCGTAAGAATGTAGTTAACTTTTAACAATCATTAATATTTCTGGTATCAAAAAAAGGCATACCTGATCGTATGCCTTATTTATTTCGCTTTTTTGAATTTACACTTTCGCTACAAATCAACGCTGTATAAGCAGTCTATATTTCACCCAATCAAAGCTTAGACCAGGATCGCTTTTTCTCAAGGGCGCAATATATTGATGACCGGTAATTCGTGGCGGGGTGATTTGAGGATAAGACTGCATAATCACCTCAGTGATCTCTGCAAGTGATTGATATTGCGCTTCTGTGTAGGCAGTAAATTCTGTCCCTTCAAGCTCGATACCAATGGAATAGTCATTACAACGCTCCCTGCCTGCGAAACTGGATTGACCGGCATGCCATGCTCTATCAAGAAAAGAAACAAATTGAACAACCTCGCCGTTTCTTTTAATCAAGCAATGTGCAGAAACGCCCATTTTGTGAATAACTTCAAAAAATGGATGTTCATTTGGGTCTAGCTTGCCAGTGAAGAAGTCCTCTATATATGGTCCACCAAACTGCCCAGGAGGCAAACTGATGTTGTGTACCACCAGCAGAGAGATGTCGTTTGTATCAGAGCGAGCATCAAAAAATGGTGACGGAACATGCTTTGCCTGTGTCAGCCAGCCATTCTCGATAATTGGGCGCATATCAACCTCTCTACTTTGCAAATTAACTGCTGAAATTATTGACACCGGAGAGTATCATTCGTTGCCATCTCCCTTTCAAGACAAGATTTGCGATGAAGAACACACACAACATTCAAGAACGCCTAGAATACCTTAAACAACAACTCCCTTTAGAGATCACTCGCTCTGTCGCTGATACCTTAAAAGAAGATCTAGGTGGCAGTGTCGACGCAGATAATGACATTACTGCATCTTTGATCCCTGCCGATGCGGTTAATACCGCAACGATTATTACTCGTGAGTATGGTGTGTTCTGTGGTCAAGCATGGGCAGATGAAGTTTTTAAGCAGCTCGGTGGCAAGGTCAGTATTGAATGGCACGTAAAGGACGGCGATAAAGTCGAACCTAACCAAACCCTTTGCACGCTGACAGGCCCTGCTCGTGACTTGTTGACTGGTGAGCGTAACGCAATGAACTTCATCCAAACGTTGTCTGGCTGCGCAACAGTTACCGCAGAGTACGCTGAAAAAATCGCGCATACTGAGTGTCGTCTACTAGACACACGCAAAACCATTCCTGGTCTGCGTAGCGCACTAAAATACGCCGTGACGTGTGGTGGTGGCTTTAACCATCGCATCGGCGTGTTCGACGCTTACCTCATTAAAGAAAACCACATTATTGCTTGTGGTGGCATCACTCAAGCCATCCAAAAAGCGAAAAAGCTTAACCCAGGCAAACCGGTAGAAGTAGAAACGGAAAGCTTAGAAGAGTTGAAACAAGCGATAGAGGCTGGTGCCGACATCATCATGCTCGATAACTTCACAAAAGAAATGATGCGTGAAGCCGTAGCGATTAACGCAGGTCGTGCCGCTTTAGAGAACTCCGGCAACATTACGCTAGAGACCATCGCAGAATACGCAGAAACCGGTGTCGATTACATTTCGGTAGGCGCGTTGACTAAGCATTTAAAAGCGATGGATCTTTCGATGCGCTTCAAATAATAAAAGCAACAAATCTGAAATTACTTCAACTAACTCAGTGAGTTGTGAGTAATTCATCATTTAAAAGGGCCAATTGGCCCTTTCTTTTTATCCACTAAAAAAATAGTACTACTCGCAAAACTCTGCATGCGATATGCAACTTTTCACCAAAGAGTTTTATCTCACTCGAGAGCCCATCCCTTCCCCATTTTCAACCTTTATGAAGTCTCCATAATCCTTCGCTAATGCAAGGGCATTATTTATTTCATTAAGAAGGAAAGAAAATGAAACACAGTAAACAGAAAAAACAGCAAGGCTTTACGTTAATTGAATTGATGATTGTGGTAGCAATTATTGGTGTGTTATCAGCAGTCGCAATCCCTGCATATAAAGACTATGTCGCAAAGTCAGCTGTAACCTCTGCTGTGGGTACTTTAAAGTCATTACTTACTAATGCTGATTTATATACTCAGAACAACACCACAGCTACTTCCGACTTAGGAGACATCGGTGGGAACGCTACTATGAACGCCCTTGGCAATATTACCGCATCAATTGAAGGTGCTGGAGCAGCCTCAAACGCAAAATCTACACTCAAATTTGTATTTAATACTGGCAATGCTGCAGCAGGTGACATCGAATATGCTAGGACACCAAACACACCCTGGGGCTGTACAAATAATACTAACCCAAAAGTATCTATTGATAGCTGCCCATAATGCAAACCAACCTCTCCACGATTCTTCGTCAAAAAGGACTATTGGCTTTTTCCCAAGAAGAATCGTTGCTTGAGCAAGTCAAAGCTTCTGGCATTTCGATGCCGGAAGCTTTGCTCAGTTCAGGGTTATTTACATCACGCGAACTCACTGAACATTTAAATTCTATTTTTGGATTAAATCAGCCCGAGTTATCTCAGTACGAGTACGCCTCGCTTTGTCAGCAACTTGGCCTTAGGGAATTAATCACACGGCATAACGCACTCCCACTCCAGCGTACACCTTCAACGTTATTATTAGCCGTTGCCGACCCCACGAACCAACAAGCAGAAGACGATTTCCGCTTTGCCACTGGTTTACAGATTGAATTGGTGTTGGCGGATTTTCGTCAACTCAGCGCGGCAATTCGACGCTTATATGGTCGTTCATTGAGTCATGAGAAGTCCGGGTTAAAAGAGATCAACCAAGAAGAGTTAGCCAATCTGGTTGATGTGGGCGCAGATGAAATCGACAACATTGAAGACTTGAGCCAAGATGAGTCTCCTGTTAGCCGTTACATCAACCAAATTCTGTTGGACGCTGTGCGCAAAGGCGCATCCGATATCCACTTTGAGCCTTATGAAAAGATGTACCGTGTGCGCCTACGCTGTGATGGCATCTTAATTGAAACACAGCAGCCACCAAGCCACTTAAGTCGCCGCTTATCCGCTCGTATCAAAATCCTCTCTAAACTTGATATTGCAGAGCGACGTTTACCACAAGATGGGCGTATTAAGCTCAAGTTGAATCAAGACACCGCAATTGATATGCGTGTATCCACGCTACCGACTCTATTCGGAGAGAAAATTGTACTACGACTGCTCGACAGCAGCTCTGCGTCATTGGATATCGACAAGCTTGGTTATAGCGAACAACAAAAACAATTGTACTTGGATGCGCTGCGTCGCCCACAAGGCATGATTCTGATGACAGGCCCAACCGGGAGCGGAAAAACCGTTTCTCTGTACACTGGGCTGAGTATCCTCAATAAGCCAGAAATCAACATTTCCACGGCAGAAGACCCAGTAGAAATTAACTTATCGGGCATTAACCAAGTTCAAGTTCAGCCTAAGATTGGTTTTGGTTTTGCCGAAGCCCTGCGCTCTTTCTTACGTCAAGACCCGGATGTGGTAATGGTCGGTGAGATTCGTGACTTAGACACCGCCGAAATCGCTATAAAAGCATCGCAAACCGGTCACTTAGTACTTTCAACCTTACATACCAACTCTGCGGCTGAAACGGTTATTCGTTTATCAAACATGGGCGTAGAAAGCTTTAACTTGGCCTCATCTCTTAATTTGATTATTGCCCAGCGCTTGGCCCGTAAACTGTGCTCGCACTGTAAACAATCACAAGAGCTTACCGTTCAGCTACAACATCTTGGAATTCAAGCAAGCGACAACATTTTTAAAGCCAATCCCGATGGATGTAATGAGTGTACCCATGGTTATTCCGGCCGAACGGGAATTTATGAAGTGATGCGCTTTGATGAATTTCTTTCCGAAGCGCTTATTAAAGGCGCCTCAGTACATGAACTAGAAAAACTCGCCATCGCAAATGGTATGAGCACGTTACAAATGTCGGGCATAGAAAAACTCAAACAAGGGATCACAAGTTTTAGTGAACTACAGCGCGTACTTTATTTTTAATCCTTTAATCAGCAGTCACCTCTATGAAAAGCACTACAACACAACTTAAAAACTTCCGCTGGAAAGGCATCAACAGTTCTGGCAAAAAGACGTCTGGACAAACCCTCGCGATGACAGAAATTGAAGTACGCGAGCGTCTAGACGCACAGCACATCAAGATCAAGAAGTTAAAGAAAAGCAGTATCTCGTTTCTCACTAAACTCAGCCATCGCGTGAAAGGCAGAGACATCACGGTGTTTACCCGTCAGATTTCGACGATGTTGATAACCGGTGTACCCTTAGTTCAGGCTTTAAAATTGGTCTCAGAAAATCATAAAAAAGCAGAGATGAAATCCATTTTGATGAGCGTGACACGCGCCGTTGAAGCGGGGACGCCCATGTCAAAAGCCATGCGCACTGCAAGTGAACACTTTGACCCACTCTATACCGATCTTATCGCCACAGGTGAGCAATCCGGTAACTTAGCAGAAGTGTTCGAGCGCTTAGCCACCTACCGAGAAAAAAATGAACAACTCCGTGCGAAAGTGATCAAAGCACTGATTTACCCAGCGATGGTAGTGCTAGTAGCGTTAGGCGTGTCGTTTATCATGCTCACCAAAGTCATTCCCGAGTTTGAAAAAATGTTTGTTGGTTTTGGTGCTGACTTACCGTGGTTTACCAGGCAAGTATTAGATCTTTCCGCCTGGACACAAAACTGGAGTCCGTTTATCGCACTAGGCTCCATTAGTTTATTCATTTCGGCGAGAATCCTCTCTAAGCGTTCAGATTCTTTTCGCTTAATGCTCAACCGCTCTGTGCTTAAATTTCCTGTCCTGGGCCCTGTATTATCAAAAGCCGCTATCGCCAAATTTAGTCGAACACTCGCCACAAGCTTTACAGCGGGCATTCCAATTCTAACCAGTTTAAAAACTACATCAAAAACATCAGGAAACTTGCACTATCAACTCGCCATAGAAGAAGTTTACCGTGATACCGCCGCAGGTATGCCAATGTATGTAGCCATGCGCAACTGTAATGTGTTCCCTGAATTGGTGTTACAAATGGTTATGATCGGTGAAGAGTCTGGTCGACTTGACGATATGCTCAATAAAGTTGCAACAATCTACGAGTTTGAAGTCGACAACACCGTCGACAACCTTAGTAAAATTCTAGAGCCACTAATTATCGTTTTTTTAGGTATCGTTGTTGGCGGATTAGTGACAGCAATGTACTTGCCAATCTTTAACTTAATGAGTGTATTGGGCTAGAATGAGCTGTTAACTCCTTTAAAACAGCATCTTGCTGATTTCACTCATCGCTCAAGAGACAAATATGGAAGTATTCCAGTACTACCCTTGGCTATTCGTTGTGTTTGCCACCATCTTCGGTCTGATCGTGGGTAGCTTCCTCAATGTGGTTATTTATCGACTACCTAAAATCATGGAACTAGAATGGCGACGCGAATGTGCCGAGTCATTTCCTGAATACAAAATAGAACCTCCTAAAGAAGTGCTGACCTTGAGCGTTCCACGCTCCTCCTGCCAGAAATGCGCAACACCGATACGTATTCGCGACAACATTCCTGTGATTAGCTGGCTGCTTTTAAAAGGCAAATGTCACAACTGTCAGGCAACCATTAGTGCACGCTATCCACTGATTGAACTGCTCACCGCGTTCTGTTCAGGCTTTATCGCTTATTACTTTGGTTTTAGTTACTTTACCGTTGCCCTACTCTTTTTTACTTTTATCTTAATCGCCGCAACATTTATCGATCTCGATACTATGTTGTTACCTGACCAATTAACATTACCATTAACTTGGGCTGGCATTGCCTTAGCATTAGTCGAAATAAGTCCTGTTACTCTACAAGATTCTGTCATTGGTGCTATTGCTGGTTACCTATGTCTCTGGTCCGTTTACTGGGGCTTTAAGCTACTTACTGGTAAAGAAGGAATGGGGTATGGTGATTTTAAACTACTGGCGGCACTAGGAGCTTGGCTAGGTTGGCAGTCACTGCCGATGATCATTCTACTTTCTTCTGTGGTTGGCATCGTATTTGGCATCATTCAACTACGCTTGCAACAGCAGGGAATTGAAAAAGCTTTCCCTTTCGGTCCTTACTTAGCAATTGCTGGTTGGATAAGCTTAATTTGGGGCGACCAGATTTTAAACTGGTACTTTACTTCAGTTCTAGGAGTGTAAATGGCTTTGGTTATTGGTTTAACAGGCGGTATCGCTAGTGGAAAAACAACCGTCGCGAATCTGTTCAAACAACAATTTAAAATCGATATCGTCGATGCCGACATTGTAGCAAGAGAAGTTGTCGAGCCAGGTACTCCCGGCCTAAACGCGATTATTGAACACTTTGGTCACGATATCGTTCGTGAAGACCAAACTTTAGATCGCGCAAAGCTGAGAGAAAAAATCTTTTCGAATTCAGATGAAAAAGCATGGCTCAATGCACTGTTGCACCCGATAATTCGTGAAAAGATGATCGAAGATTTGCAGCAAGTCACTTCAGAGTATGCGTTACTTGTGGTGCCGTTGCTCGTAGAAAACAAGCTAGATAGTTTGTGTGATCGCATTCTTGTCGTCGATGTAGAACCGAATACACAGATATCTCGCACGATGAAACGAGACAATGTGAGTGAAGATCAAGTTCGCGCCATCCTTGCCTCTCAAGCATCAAGAGAGCAAAGGCTCGCGCTTGCAGACGATGTGGTTAAGAATAATCCAAGTGACCCTGATCTTTTGCTTCAAATCACAGATTTGCACGAAAAGTACCTAGCCATGTGTAAGAAAAATCTGCGAAAATAGGAACG
>NZ_JAWOVZ010000016.1:0-103508 GCF_033340175.1 Vibrio sp. 1557
TGAAACTCAGTATGTTGTTTAAGAACTGAACAACATGGGGCTACCATGTCTTCTCATCGAATTAAGCAACAAAGCCCTATTCCTCATCAAAAGACTGAAAGGAGAGAGAGGTTGGGATATCGCTGAAATAACCAAAATAATAACTGGCACCCAATAAACGATAACGGTTAAGTTCCGTTTGACTCGCTACACGTCCGGCAACCCAAGTATATTTATGCTTTCTTAAGAACTTAGCAATAGGTAGGAAAGCGTGTCTTTCTTCTTTATCTTCTAGTGTGACTGACAATTTGATCATATCGGGACTAAAGTCTGCGACGCGCTCGAAGTTCACTTGCGATGTCGCGACTTCAAACCAAAGTGAATATGCATTCTCTTTTAACTTTTTGGTGAGTGTGGCGACTTTATCACGATCACATAACGTTTCATCAGCTTGAAGAGAAGGAATCACATGTTGAAAAGCAGAAGAGTGGAATTGAATCGTCTGTTCGAGAAAATAAACCCCAGGCTCCCACAGTAATGCATCAACGCGAATCGGCACGACAACATTACTAATCAAGTCGTGGTGAAAGGCTTCTAACTGAAATTGTGTTTGTCTTAGTGCAAGGTAAAGACTGAACAAATCCAGGCAGTACTGCATTTGTTCAGAGAGTTTGAATTGATAGACACTTTGTTCTCCACGCATACCAAATCTCAACGTCAGGTGTTGGAATTCTACTTCCCCTGATTGAGCTTCCCTAATTGCTTGGCATGCGTGTTGGACATCATTGTGTTTTAAAGCATCAAAGACTAATTGATCGTCATCCGTGACGATATGTTGTACTGCGAGACCAACCAAATGTTCGTACATCGCATGTGTTGAAATAAGATTAACCAAGGTTTCCTACCACATTGATTTGTTTGTTTTCTGGGATTTCGTTGTAAGACAATACTGCCAGCCCTTGTGTAAATGTACGAGCGTAACGCGCTAGAAGAGGGCGCAGCTGTGGCATAACGAGAAGGATCGGAGGTAGCCCCTGTTGCTTAAGCTGTTGTCTGATCAATGGCAAGTTTTGTTGGAACTGACCAAGAATGTTTGGCTCAATTGGGAAGCTATCTAGTGTTACCGTACCAGAAGATTGTGCTTGTTGCAGTGAAGTTAGTAGCATTTGTTCTAGCTCATCAGACAGTGCGTAGACATTTAACTCGTTCTTTTGTCCTGCAATTAAGTTAACAAGCGTACGCTTTAGTGCACAGCGTACATCAGATGCAAGTAGGATCGGGTCCTTTGTATTTTCCGCGGATTCCAACATTGTGTTGGCAATCGTGCGAATATCTTTTAGTGGCACTTGGTCCAATAAAAGCTGACGATATACTTTCAGCTGCTGCGCTGGATTAAGTGCTGCTGCTAATGCTTCTGCTAGTTTCGGGGCTTGTTGTGTCAAACGCTGGGTTATTGCTTCCACATCGTCGTGCGTAAACAATTCTGCAAGGTTTGTCTTCATGATTTTACTAATATGAGTGGCAATAACAGTGCCATCATCGACAACTTGGTAACCCATATTAAGTGCTTTTGCTTTATCTTGATGCTCAATCCACACAGCTGGCAACTGATAAGCAGGATCGCTACCCAAAATGCCATCTACCTCACCGTAAGTTTCGCCAACCGCTATCGCCATTAAACGCTCTGGTTCAATAAAACCTTGCTCAATGACTTCGCCATTTAGAGAAATTGTGTATTGGTTTGGCTTGAGGCTCAGGTTGTCACGAATACGAACTTCAGGTAATAAAAAGCCAACTTGTTCAGAAAGGTTTCGACGCACACCGCGGATACGTTGTGATAAAGGAGCCCCTTGTTCTTTGTTGACTAGATGGACGAGTCGATAACCAAGCGCAAGTGATAATGTTTGGACGTGAGGAATATCATCCCATGTCAGCGGTGTATCATCGTCTTGCATTGCTTGTGAAAGTGCTTCGACCTCTTCAATCTGGGAGTCTTGCACTGGCTTCTTGGTTTGACGCCACCCTGCGAACGCTAATGCGCCAGCAAACGCAAAAAAGGCTAGGTGTGGCATACCCGGTACCATACCGATTACCGCCATAATACCTGCGACAGTAAATAGCGTTGCAGGAGTTGCCAGTAATTGCTTTTGCATGGTTTCCGACATGCCATTATCGCTATCATTAATTCGCGTAACGATAATCGCGGCAGCCGTTGCCAATAGTAGTGAAGGAATTTGAGCAACTAGACCATCACCGATTGTGAGTAGGGCATAAGTTTTAAAGGCGTCAGACGCAGCGAGTCCATGCTCGAAGACACCAATACTGATACCACCAATGATATTGATAAACAGAATCAACAAACCTGCGATGGCATCGCCACGCACAAACTTTGATGCACCATCCATCGAACCATGAAAATCGGCTTCGTTGGCGACTTCTTTACGGCGTAAGCGAGCCGTTTCCTGATCGATAAGGCCAGCGTTTAAGTCGGCATCAATTGCCATTTGTTTGCCTGGTAAAGCATCCAACGTAAAGCGGGCTGAAACCTCAGAAATACGTTCACCACCTTTGGTGATTACGACGAAGTTGATGATCATCAAGATGACGAACACCACCATACCAACGACGTAGTTACCGCCAATGACGACTTCACCGAATGCTTGAATGACCTTACCCGCTGCGTCACCACCATTATGTCCTTCTAGGAGTACAATTCGCGTAGAAGCCACGTTCAATGTGAGGCGTAATAATGTTGCGACCAGCAAAATAGTTGGAAAAACAGAGAAATCTAATGGTCGCTTTGCGGTTGTGCTGACCAGCAATACTAGGATTGCTAAGACGATATTAAAGGTAAACAGCGCATCCAGTAGCAGAGGAGGCAAAGGAAGAATCACCATTGCTAATATCATTAGCAAGACGATTGGAATGCCAACGTAGCCTTTGGTTGATGTTTGAAGTTGTTTTAACCGGTTAAGCATACTTTCGTGTCCTTGGATAAACGCGGGTTAATCAGTGCTGCAAATGTTTTGGAATCGAAAAATGAGGTAAAGGAATTGGCTCTTTTCCCTCACCTTTACGAAAGGCTTTCAATTGCAAAACGTAAGTAAGAATATGTGCCACTGCGATGTACAGTTGGCTTGGGATTGCTTGTTCAATCGCCGTCGTGTGATAAATCGAACGGGTAAGTGGCGGGGAGTTAATGATTTCCACTTTGTTTTCTCGGGCGATACGTTGAATGTGCATAGCAGTTTCGTCTACGCCTTTTGCGACGACAAAGGGCGCGTCAGAAAGCGAAGGCTCGTATTTCAGTGCGACTGCGTAGTGCGTTGGGTTTGTGATGATCACGTCAGCCGTCGGCACCATTTTATCGATCTTACGGCGCGCAAACTGTTGCTGTATTTGACGAATACGTTGTTTTACTTCCGGACGACCTTCATTATTTTTAAATTCCTCTTTCAATTCTTGTTTCGTCATGCGGAGTTCTTTTAGGTGTTCCCAACGCTGATAAGGAATGTCGATAACCCCAAATAACAACAAGGCGAAGCCCATTAAGAGTAAGCCTTCAAACAGAATGGACATTACTAGAGAAAAACCTTGGCTGAGTGGGAGGTTTTGCATGCCAAGTAATGGCTGTAAGTGGTTGTCTAAATAGCCATATAAGATGCCGAAGATCACGGCTACTTTGAACGTCGACTTTAAGAGCTCAACCACTGAGCGGGTCGAAAAAATGCGCTTTATCCCGCTCAAAGGATTAATTTTGCTGAGCTTTGGCATCACGTTCGCGGGACGGAACATCCAGCCGCCTAGCACAAGGCTACTACCACAGGTCACGATAATAATGACGGTAAACAATGGTAATAGCATGTCGATGATGACTGCTAAACTTTGTCCCAATTGCTCGACAAGTTGTTTAGGATTTTCTAGGTCGGCTCGCGTCAGCATCATGTTGTAGCGAAAGATACCCGACATGCTTTCCCAAATACTATTAAGCTGAGAGTAAAAGTAGAGCGCCACCGCTAGAAATATAACCGCAGTAGTAAACTCTTTCGCGCGAGGAATTTGTCCTTCCTGACGGGCTTTCTTTACCTTCTGCGGTGACGCTTTTTCAGTTTTGTCTTGAGAAGATTGATCGCTCATGCTCCCCCCAACATAAAGTTACTCAAGTGTCTAATGGTGTCGTGAACGAGCGCCGTGTAGCGACCAGGAACACCAGAAACTGAGATTAATACGCTGAATAGACCCAGCAGCATCGTCATAGGAAAACCTAACGCATAGACATTAAGTGATGGTGCGGCTCGGTTCATTACACCAAAACTGATGTTGGCTAGAAGCATGGAAACAATAGCGGGTAAAGCCAAAGCTAGTGAAGAGGCAAACATCCAACCGAAAATATTGACAACACCTTGCAGAGAAAGCGATGTGATACCAGATCCGACTGGCCAAACAACAAAGCTTTGAATCACGATATCTATGACGAGTAAGTGTCCTTCTAGCGCAAGAAACAACAAGGTTGAGAAAATCAGAAATATGCGTCCCAAAATGGCGACAGAAAGCCCGTTAATAGGATCATTCATCATCGCCATACCTAAGCCCATTTGCAGAGAAATCACCTGACCAAGCATGGTGAAAACGTTAAAGAGCATGTGCAAAATTAACCCAAACATTACCCCCCAAATAGCTTGCTCAAAAGCAAGGAACAGGGAAGTCATAGAGAATAATTCGACTTGTGGCATGGGTGGCATTAACGGTCCAGTAATGACAACGATCGAGAGGGCCAGTAAAGTACGAACCCAAACAGGAATAATTGCATCACCAAAGAAAGGCATTGAAATAAATACGGCTCCCACACGAAAAAACGGCCACCAGAGTTGACCGAGTATCGCCGAGAGCTCTGCAAATGTGATGGCCATTAGCCAATCATCCCTGGTATGTTGTGGAACAAGAAATCAAACAGTTCCATGATCTTACGGAGCATCCAGTGACCTGCAAAAATCACCATTAATAAGGTAACGAGCAAACGTGGCAAAAAGCTGAGTGTTTGCTCGTTGATTTGTGTGGCAGCCTGAAATACGGCGATACACAAACCGACAATTAAGCCTGGAACAACCAATACGGCAACCATCAAAATGATCAGCCATACTGCATCGGAAAATAACGTTACGGTTAGTTCTGGGGTCATAACTGCTCCTAGTTAACCGAAGCTGGCAGATAAGGTGCCAACTGTCATTGCCCAACCATCCACGAGTACAAATACCACCAACTTAAAGGGAAGTGAGACAATCAAAGGTGATAGCATCATCATACCCATTGCCATCAGGACACTGGCGACAACCAAGTCGATGACCAAAAACGGGATGAAAAGCATAAAACCAATTTGGAAGGCGGTTTTCAGTTCACTAATGACAAATGCAGGCAAGACAACGGCAAATGAAATATCCTCAACGTTTTGGTCGAGAGGCTCATTGGCAATACGTAACATTTGTTCAAGAGAGCTTTGGTGCGTCTGTGCCAACATGAACTCTCTCACTGGTTTCTCTGCAACAGAAAAAGCCTGTATTAGCGTGATTTCGCCGTTGTCGTATGGCTGAAACGCATTTTCATAAATATCGCTCCAGACAGGGCGCATAATCAGTAACGTCAATGCGAGAGCGATCCCGACCAACACTCTGTTAGGTGGGCTTTGTTGAAGACCAAGAGCTTGGCGCAAAATCGCAAGGACAACGACAATTCGAGTAAAGCTCGTCGCCATCAAAATAAATGCTGGAAGAAAACTGAGCGCCGTCATCAACAACAGAATTTGCAGTTTAACGCTGTATTCTTGTTGTGTGTCGCCATCAGAAACGGACAAGATAGTTAAGCCGTTGTCAGCCGCCATTGTTGGGAAAGCAAACAAAAGTGACACCAATACCAAAAGAGGTAACCAACGGTGCCAAGCGCTCAGATTTTTCATTGTGATGCCTACCTAAGATTATTGACCAACGCCACTCAATGCAGAGTCATGTACATCGATCAGACGAAGTCCATACTTATCATTGACAACGACAACTTCAGCGTGGCCCATAAGAGAACCGTTTACTTTCACGTCTAAAGGCTCGCCATTGAGCTTTTCCAACTCGATAACCGTGCCTTCACCCGCTTTCATTAAGTCCCCAAGTGGGATCTCCTTACTCGCAACTTCCAGCGTGACTGTGACAGGAATGCTTTTGAAAAAGCTAAGGTCACGTTCCGCAGTGGCTGGTTCTTGTTGGAGCGTATCTTCGGCTTCAAAGTCTTCTAATTGAAAATCATCAAAGTTCAGTTCTTCTGCGTCGAATGCATTAGTTTCTAGCGCTTCGCTCATCGCTGCGGTTCCTTATCAGGGTTAAAGATCAAAACAAGTTGGCCGTCTTGCTCGGCAATACGACCTGTAAATAGAGATTGGTTGCCAATGCTTACTGGAACCGTGTTAAGAAGCTCAATAGGTAAAATATCGTTGGGTTGTAAGCCAACCACATCACTTAAAGGCATCTTCTTTTTACTTAGAACAACGTTCAGTCGAACGGGGGTCGTCTCTAAAGAACGACAGAAAGGTTGAAACAAATCGGTATCAGGCTGCAGTTCAAGCTGCTCGATTAGCGTTTGAATAAGATGACCATCTAGCTTGAGATGAATTGAGCCTTGATGATCGTCAAACGCAATGTTTAATTGAACGTTAATGCCAATACCTCTAGGGGTCTCATACTCACCCGTGTCCCACATTTCACCAGGAGCAAGCCAACCGATGATGATTCGACTGATGCGCTCTTGTAAACGTAAGTCACTGGCCGTCAGAGTAGCGGCTGAACGCTCTGCACTTGCACCATAAAATCTATCAGCCAACTTTATTAGCGTGTGAGGGTTACCATGGATGAATACCATGCCGCCTTCCTGATGTTGATAGGTCGACGTTTGCTCTTTGTCCATCTCAACCGATGTAAAGCGGTGCAAGTCTACTGAGGTTAAGCTAGCTTCCACTTTTCCTGTGCTGAGCCAATTTTGTAATTCAGTCGTAAGGTTTGAGCAAGATTCTGAAATTAAATTATCGAGCTTCTCACGAATGATATGAATAGGTTTGCCTAATAATTCTACATCAAGTAGTTGACTATCAGAAATAGGCTCGCTAACTCTATTTTCCATTTATATTTTACCGTGCGTTAACAATCGAAAGTGTTTTAACTTAATGGCGTGTAGTCTACACAGAAATTTTAATGATCTTTTAGCTCCAAACTCTAAGATTGTGACTTTAGTTCACATGTTGCTTTGTTCATATAGTCATAATCTTTTAATGAAATTTAAAAAGAGTTAGTTTTCTTTATAAATCTCTTAATAAATAAAATAACAATGTTGAGCGTTTTAGTTGTTATAGATTTTTTAAATTGCCTTTATGGCGTAACAACAACTTCAAATAAATAAATTATAAGATACTGTTTTTTATGCTTAAAGCTTCCGTTGGAGGCTAAGCGTGCTCTCTTGAGCGTTTTGTAACCAATTTTAATATTCAGAATAGGTAATTAAAATGATTAGCTATGCCAGTTCTCTCGGCTTGGTGGCATATTTAATTAAACGGTTTAAGTCATGGGAATGTAAGATATACATGAATCATGTCCGTTTGATAATTTGTAACACAATTATTGTTATCAGTTTTATTTTTTCAAAAGTGTCATATTCAGAAGAAGTCTTAACAATCCCTATGGACCTCTCTAAATGGACATATGAGGGAAATAAATTCAAATGCAACTTGTTGCAATTAAATAATGACTATGGGAAGTTTTATTTCCTAGCGGAACCTAATAATAAATTCTATTTTATTTCCGATATAGAATATGAAAACAATAAATGGAAAACGATTGCTTTAACAACTCAAAATGCTCCTTGGAGTGATGAGCTTTATAGGAAAGAATTTGGCTCCCTTGAATTTACTAAGCCGTCTCAGCGTTTCATCTTTAATAAAGGCGCTGAAGAATTCATGGATTCAATTGCTTCGGGTAGTTGGGTGACGCTGTCACTTAAAGGAAGTAATGCTTCCTCTGTTTCAGAAATTGTGATTCCTACTCTTCAAATTCAAAACGCATTGAAATCATTTAATGCGTGTCGCGCGCGATTGCCTAAATTGTCTTTTTCAGAGGCAAGGGATATGGCGCTCTCATTTGAGTTTGGTCAGAAGACGTTAAGTCGTGGACAGAAAGCAACACTAGAAGCGCTGTATAGCTATGTATCTGTGGATGATCGAGTGACCAAAATCCTCATCGACGGTCACACCGATAACGTTGGTTCAAGTTTAACGAACCTTTCTGTGTCACGTACTCGAGCAGAGCAAGTCACCAATGCTTTGATTGAGCTTGGGGTCGACGAGTCGATGATCGAAACACGAGCTCATGGTTCACGTTACCCAATTGCCAGCAATAACTCGGTTAATGGCCAAGCAAAAAACCGACGTGTCACCCTGCGTTTAGTGAGGGACAACGAGTATACGGCTACGAAACACCACCCAGATCTACAATCACAAAATCAACAAACGAAAGTTAAGGTTCAATGATGACGAAAACGAAAATTTTGTTGGTTGAGCCAAATGAAGCTCTTGCTCAACCAGTATTGGATGTGTTGCAAAATGCAGGTTACACCGCGAAACACACTCGTACTGGTCGAGGCGCTTTGCTTGAAGAGCGAGCAGAAATCACTTTAGTGAGCTCTACGCTGCCGGATATGTGTGTTCGTGAGTTTGTCGCGTGTCACCAAAAGCAGCGAAATTCGGGTGTTGTTATTGCGATTGTCGATCAAGAACAAGGCATCTTGGCTGCTGAGACGATGAAAGCGGGCGCTACTGATTATCTATTACGCCCATTTGAATCTAATCAGTTGGTTAATCTGCTTAAACGTGTTGAAGCGTTAGGTAAGCCAATGGCCAACATTGTTGCGGAGTCTTGGAGAAGCAAACAAGTTCTGCAATTGGCGCATCGTGCAGCATGTACTAACGCGAGTGTGCTTATTACAGGTGAATCGGGAACGGGTAAAGAAGTGCTGGCGCGATATGTGCATGAGCACTCTCCGCGTATCAATGGTCCATTTGTGGCGGTTAACTGTGCCGCCATTCCAGAGTCAATGTTAGAGGCTGTGCTATTCGGTCATGTAAAAGGCGCGTTCACCGGAGCGACAAATTCTCAAAGCGGTAAGTTTGAAGAAGCAAATGGCGGGACGATTCTGCTTGACGAGATTGGTGAAATGTCACCTGCGGTTCAAGCGAAATTGTTACGCGTCCTTCAAGAGCGTGAAGTAGAACGTGTTGGTAGCCATAAAGCCGTTCAGCTCGATATTCGTGTTATTGCGGCAACCAACAAAGACTTACGTGAGGAAGTTCAAAAAGGCACGTTCCGTGAAGATCTTTATTATCGATTAGATGTGCTGCCTCTGCACTGGCCGCCTTTGCGTGAAAGAAAAGAGGACATTCTACCGATTAGCCAATTCTTTATTGAAAAGTATCAAGATAGCAGCCGCTGTCACTTATCCCAAGATGCGATTAGTGCGCTGAGTCAGTATCACTGGCCGGGCAATATTCGTGAGTTGGAAAATATCATTCAACGCGCTTTGGTCATGCGTCATGGTGATTACATTACAGCCCATGACCTGATGCTGCCTATTGAGCTTGTCGCGTCAGTTCCTACAGCAGAGCCAACTTCAAGTTTTGGTCATGTAGAAGCGAAGAAGCAAGCTGAATATCAGTTTATTTTGGAAAAGTTACGTCAGTTTGGTGGAAACCGAACGAAAACCGCAAACGCGCTTGGAGTCTCTACTCGAGCGCTACGCTACAAGCTCGCAGCAATGCGAGAACATGGTATTGATTTACAGTCGGCACTAGGCTCGGCTGCCTAATAGGAGAAAAAATAGATGGCAAGTCAACCTACTCATGCGGTCTCGGCAGAGCAACTTATGTTGTCAAAAATGCAGGCGATGCAGGCACAAGTGCAGCCGCCAGAGTTTATCGTGAGTGCAAATCCTTTAGATCAACAATCACTAAACGCACCTTTATCGTTCTCACAAGCGATGACAAATGTGTTGGATACAGTGAATCAACATCAATCAGTGGCTAGTCAAAAAATGACGGCCGTAGAAACAGGAAAAAGTGATGACCTAGTTGGTGCAATGGTCGCGAGCCAAAAAGCCAGCTTGTCCTTTAATGCTTTGATGCAAGTGCGCAACAAAGTCGTGACCTCATTTGAAGATATTATGAAGATGCCGGTGTAATTCATGTCAGAACTAACCCCCCAAGTCGCCGGAAACACAGCTATGGCTACCGGCACAGCACAGACATTTTCTACTGCCAACGGCATGGACGATGTGACAACGAAGCTGAAGCAAATCTGGTCTAGCAGTCAGAGAAACTTAGTGCTATCTGCGGTGTTAGCTGCGATTGTTGCAGCGATTATTGTGGTTGCACTATGGAGTTCCTCGCAGAGCTTTCGTCCGCTCTATAGCCAGCAAGAGCGTTTTGATATCGGCGAAATTGTGTCGGTATTAGAAAGCGAAGGCGTAAGCTACCGCATGCAAGAGCAAAATGGACAAGTTCTTGTACCAGAAGGTGAGGTTGCGAAGGTACGCATGTTGCTTGCATCAAAAGGTGTTAAAGCTAAGCTGCCGACAGGTTTGGATTCGCTCAAGGAAGATAGCTCTCTTGGTACGAGCCAATTTATGGAAACGGCGCGTTATCGTCATGGTTTAGAAGGTGAGTTAGTACGTACTATCATGTCTTTGAACTCAGTAGCGAACGCGCGTGTTCATTTAGCAATACCTCGTCAAACTCTATTCGTCCGCCAAAACAGTGAGAATCCTTCAGCATCTGTCATGCTTGAGCTCAAACCTGGTGAAGACTTAAAGCCTGAACAAGTTGAAGCGATCATTAACCTAGTGGTCGGCAGTGTCACGGCAATGAAGCCAGAATTTGTTTCTGTCATTGACCAGTATGGCCGTCTTCTTAGTGCGGATGTCGCTTCTGCGGAAGCTGGTAAAGTAAATGCGAAATATCTTGAATACCAGAAGAGTGTTGAAAAACAGATCATCCAACGCGCAGCAGATATGCTTACGCCGATTGTGGGGCCGAGTAACTTCCGAGTACAAGTCGCTGCCGATCTGGACTTTAGCCAAGTTGAAGAAACACAAGAAATTTTGGATAACGCACCGGTTGTGCGTAATGAGCACACCATTCATAACAACTCGGTTGATCAAATTGCGTTGGGTGTTCCTGGTTCTCTAAGTAACCAACCGCCAGTGACAGGATCTGGTGAAGTGGAAACGAACGATAGCCAAAACACGAATGCGCGATCTGAAGTGAATCGTCAATATGCTGTAGGGAGCAGTGTTCGTCGTACTCAATACCAACAAGGCCAAATAGAAAAGCTTAGTGTCTCGGTTCTGTTGAACTCCAAAGCTTCGCCAGATGGTGTCGCGTGGAGTGAAGCCGATAAAGAGCAAATCTCAAACATGATCATGGATGCTGTTGGTATCTCTGCCACACGAGGTGACAGCTTAAGTTTAATGAGTTTCAACTTCACCCCAATTGAAATTGATGCTCCTCCTGCACTGCCGTGGTGGCAAGACCCTACAGTACAGCAGCCAATACGCTACGTTATTGGTGGCTTGTTAGGCTTGGCGATGATCTTCTTCGTACTGCGTCCATTAATCATGCACCTAACTGGCGTTGATAAACCTGTGCCTGAGCTAAATTTTGCTGAGCCTCAGGAAGAACCTGACTACGAAAACTTGCAAACGCGTGAAGAACGCGAGCATGAAGAAGTACTTGATCGCCGCCTATCTGAAAAAGGCATCTCAGCCTCTTCAGGTTTAGATGTAAACAGCGACATGCTACCGCCAGCAGGCTCGCCATTAGAAATTCAATTGAAACACCTACAGCTTATTGCTAATGAAGAGCCAGAGCGCGTAGCCGAAATACTGAAACAATGGGTAAACATCAATGAACACAGTTCTATCAAAGCAGACGCTTAGTTATGTTGAACAAACCGCGCTCGTGCTATTAGGCATGGGCGAGGATGCCGCAGCGAAGGTTTTGCAACACTTTAGCCGTGATGAAACCCAGCGTGTGACTCGTGCAATGGCGAAGTTAAATGGCATTAAGAGCGATTCTGCTCGTGGTGTTATTCAAACTTTCTTTGAAGATTTCCGTGAGCACAGCGGTATTCGAGGAGCCTCTAAGGAATACCTATCTAATACATTGCGTAAAGCATTGGGTAACGATTTGGCAAAAGGGTTATTAAATACCTTATATGGCGATGAAATTCGCAACAATATGCAGCGCTTACAGTGGGTGGAAGCAGAAACTCTCGCTCGTTTCATTGTGAACGAGCACCCACAAATGCAAGCAATTTTTCTAGCGTATTTGCCAGCAGACAGCTCTTCAGCGGTATTGAAGCACTTGCCACAAGATTACCATGACGAAATCTTGTTCCGTATTGCTCAATTGCAAGATATCGATCATCAAGTTGCCGTTGATTTGCATGAACTCGTTGAGCGTTGCATCGAAAAAGTATCCGCAAGTCAAAGCACGCCGTTATCAGGTGTTAAGCAAGCAGCAGATATCATTAACCGCTTTGAAGGTGACCGTGGTTCATTGATGGAAATGCTGAAGTTGCATGATGAAGATGTTGTTAATGCAATTGAAGAAAACATGTTCGACTTTATGGTTCTTGGCCGACAACGCGAAGAAACTATGGACATGTTGGTGCAGCAAATCCCGCTAGAGTTGTGGGCAGTTGCGCTAAAAGGTTCCGATATTACCTTACAACAAGCTATTAAGCGTTCAATGCCGCAACGTATGGTGAAAGCGCTAGAAGATGACATGGACGCACGCGGCGCTGTTGCGTTAAGTCGAGTTCAAAAAGCACGTCAAGACATCATGCAAATGGTACGTGAGCTGGATGAATCTGGTGAAGTTCAGCTGCTTCTCTATGAAGAGCCAACGGTGGAGTAAGGTCATGCTAGAGATAAAATCAAGTACTATGCGATTGCCTCCGAGCGGGTATCGTTTACACCGTTTTCCTCCTTTAGCGCAACCTAAGACTATCGAAGACGAATTCGGGCTAGATAACCAAGGCTGGCAAGAACCTCAAATTGATATCCAACAGCAACTTGAAGAAGGTTTTCAACAAGGTTTGCAACAAGGACATGAGGAAGGCTTACGCCAAGGTATCGAACAGGGCAAGCAACAAGGTCTGTTGGAAGGCCAAAAAGAAGGTTTCCAAAAAGGCTTTGTTTCCGGTGAGCAGTCTGGAAAGCAAGGCTTTTTGGAGGCGGCGAAGCCTGTCAATGAACTTTTTCACGCCCTTTCTCGTTGGCAGGATGAAAAAGAGCAGCAACAACGTCATATGATTTGTGAACTGGTACAAAAGGTAGCTCAGCAAGTGATTCGTGCCGAGCTCACTTTAATGCCTCAGCAGATCCTAGCTTTGGTGGACGAGACATTGTCTGCCATGCCTGGTAAAGCGGAAACAGTAACTGTGCATTTAAATCCGCAAGATTTAGAGCGCATTACTCACATCAATGCTGATTTGCCGCAATCTTGGAAACTGGTCCCTAATACGGAGCTTCCTATTGGTGGCTGTCAGTTAGTGACTGATGACGCAGAAGCGGATGCGAGCTGCGACTCTCGTTTGGAAGCCTGTATGGACAATGTAAAGCAACACCTTTTGGATGAAGTCAGTATTCCACAGGTAGAGTCTGAGCATGAGTAATACCCTAAGCCATGAACTATTAAGTGAGCGTTTGAGCGAAGCCTTGGCTTCGCTCGATTCAATCCCTGTTGCTCGCGTAACAGGGCGATTGATAAAAGTAAACGGCTTAATGTTACAAGCCGTAGGGTGTCGGTTTAAGCTTGAGCAGCGTTGTCTCGTAGAAACCGCGGAAGGCGATATGATCGAAGCGCAAGTTGTGGGCTTTGAACACACTATTGCTTACCTCATGCCTATCCGCCGTTTAGGCGGTCTGTTTGCAGGTGCAAAAGTCATCCCTCTTGATGGTGACAGTACCGTGCAGCTAAGCTCTCAGTGGTTAGGACGCGTACTGAATGGTTTAGGTGAGCCGTTAGATGACGGGGCACCGCTTAAGGGGGGTGATCGAGTTTCACTTGAACCAAAACCGATTAACCCACTGAAGCGACGCCCAGTTGATACGCCACTCAACGTAGGCGTGCGAGCGATTAATGGACTATTGACGGTAGGCAAAGGCCAACGTATTGGTTTGATGGCTGGCAGTGGCGTCGGTAAAAGTGTGTTAATGGGGATGATCACCAAAAACACGGAGGCCGATGTAATTGTGGTCGGGCTTATCGGTGAGCGAGGCAGAGAAGTACGTGAGTTCATTGAGAGAAACTTAACCCCAGAAGCGCGCAAGAAAGCGATCATTATCGCGGCTCCTGCTGATGAATCCCCGCTAATGAGGTTAAGAGCGACACTACTTTGTCATCGCGTTTCAGAGTATTTCCGAGACCAAGGCAAAGACGTTCTACTTCTGATGGACTCTCTAACCCGATACGCCATGGCACAGCGCGAAATCGCTCTTTCGCTCGGTGAGCCTCCAGCTTCTCGTGGTTATCCGCCCTCAGTCTTCAGCGTGTTACCTCAACTCCTAGAGCGAGCGGGTAACAGTGAAAATCAACATGGTAGCTTAACGGCAATTTATACCGTATTGGCAGAAGGGGACGACCAACAAGATCCTGTCGTGGATTCCGCGCGCGCCATCTTAGATGGGCATGTCGTTTTATCGCGTCAACTGGCTGAGCAAGGGCATTATCCCGCGATAGATATCAACGCGTCTATTAGCCGTTGTATGAATACTTGTACGCAGGACGCACACAGCACGATTGCGAATAACTTCCGTCAAATGTACTCCAACTACCTTCAGGTTAAAGAGTTACTGCCATTAGGGGGTTATCAACCAGGACAAGATCCTGAGTTAGATCAATCTGTTGCTATGTATCCAAATTTGCGTGCATATCTACAACAAGCTGCCAACGAGTCTGTAGATTACCCAACCAGTTTGACCGAGCTCGCGCAGCTTTTTCAAAGTGCTTAATCAAATGGGAGTGACAAGGCTGAAATGAAATCCAAGTTAAAAGCCGTAGGCAAGTTACAGCAAATGGAAGAAAAACAGCGTGACCGTGTGGGTCAACAACTTGATGCCATGCGTCAGCGTCACTCCCATCTTTCAATGCAATTGGAACAGTTGTCGGCGTTGAAAGGCCACGCTGGACAATCAACCCGAACCGGCCCGACGCTGACGAGCGCGGCTTTGATGAACTTTAATCGTGTTGACCAAATGCTACAAAGAATGCTTCGTCACCACGAGCAAGAGCAAGCCGTTATGCAAGCGGAATGTGCATCTGTACAGAAAACGCTAGAACACAAGCACGCACGCGTTCAAGGGTTAGAAAAAGTGCTTGAACGTTGGCGTACTAAGCAGAACTATGAAAAAGCGAAAAAAGAGCAAAAGATGATTGAAGACATCATTAACTCTCGCGTTAAGCGCAAGATATTATGATGTCTTGTTGACGCTACTAGGAGCGCGAATAATTTCTGCGGTGTCTTAGCCAACCAAACCAGCCTCCAAGCATGATCAACCCTGATCCGAGAGCACCGCCGCCACTGCTGCCGTTGTTACCAAAGCCAGATGTGTTGGTATCGACAGGCTCAAAGCCAGAGTCCCCTTCGCTATGATAATCTTCCGAACTTGCTAAGAGGGCGTTATAACTGGTTTTTACACCTGAGCTGGTTTGGGTCTCAATCCATGTTGCATAGTTCAAAATCTCGGTAAACACACTTGGAATCGCAGCGGATTCGCAAACTGAAGAACCGTAGCTCACAATGCCAATTTGCTGATACATGCCATTATTGTCTTGATAGGTGAGAGGACCGCCTGAGTCACCACGACAGATGCCAGTGTAGCTTCGTTCAGGAAATCCATTCGCACATAAACTTTCCTGAGCGTTAAACCCTGTTACCAACGAAACGCATTGGGTGTCGGTAAGGGGTTTTACTTCTGCCCAGCGTAAATAGTTAGGGGGGCTTTCATCATTGGTTGAGGTCTGACCTAAACCGAATATCTGATAAACTGACTTGCTGCTGTAGTCTCCAAAGTCTTGCGGTAAAGTGATGGATTGGACGTTATCGGTGATAGGTCTAGTCAATTCAAGGACAGCGATGTCATTAATCCATAAATCGCTAGGCACATAATCAGGATGAATCGTGATAGAGCGAACATCTTTGAATTCTTCAACAAACACGTCATTCATCGTAGGGTTTTTGACTAACACTCGTAGGTCGTTGATTGTCCAGCCGTCAGTAAAAACGCTTGGTTCTACGCAGTGGGCCGCAGTTAAAATGAAGCGGTCGTTTACAATGGTTCCCCCACAAATATTGGCAAACTGATTCGCGCCAGTTTTATGTAGAATAAGACGTGCAAAAAAAGGAAGTTGGTTTTGGGTAGCCTGCTGACCCCCAATAATTGCCGTGGAGATCCCTTGTTCTGAAAGGCGGTTATCATTTTCTACTTCAGCGGTCGTACTCAAAGATACTGCAAAACAGAGTGCGCTTAGCCATATTTGATACTGCTTCATAAACCATCCTTGGATGAAAAGTGCTCTTCTAACTTTATACTAGTTTTTCAGTGAATGCGCTTAACAAAAGTTTCTAATAGTTGAATGATTGTTGTAGCCAAGATCGCAACAGATGAAACGATTCAAGCTTTAGCTTGTGTGGCGGGCATACAAAGTAAAGCTGTTGATGAGGATTAATGACGGGTTCACCCAGCTCGATTAGCTGACCATATTTGATGTCATCCTTCACAAACAAGCGATGAGTGACCAATAACCCCAAACGACGAGTTGTGGCCTGGACGGCTTGTATCGACATGTTAAAAGTGATTGGTTTTTTATTTTTAGGTCGCTGGATACCCGTCGCGTCCAGCCACACGTTCCAGTCATTTTTTCTTCGTTCGTTAGTAACTTCAATGATGGGGTACTGCTTTAAGAGTTGAGTGATGTTTGAGTCCTTTGTCTTCGCTATCAATTCAGGACTGCACACCAAAACCAGTTCATCTTCACTGAGCTTTTCGCAGTAGTAATCCTGCCATTCTTCGGGATTTCCATGCACCAAAGCCGCGTCGATACCTTCTTGTTCTAAATTGAATCTGCCAGACAGGTTTGATAAACGAACGTCTAATTGAGGAGCAAACCCTTGTAAATCTGACATTCGAGGAATCCACCAGTGAAGAGCCAATGAATTCACCATATTGAGCGTAACACGTTGCAAATTCTGATCTTGGATGAGTGCTTCCGTTGCATCGACAATTTGCTCTAAAGCGGGTGCCACCTTTCTGTAATACTTTTTACCGTCCGCATTGAGTTGAACTTGTCTGCCTATGCGATCAAACAGAGGCTTGTTGACTTGACTCTCCAGCGATTTAATTGCCTGACTTACGGCTGAGTGGCTCACACTTAATATCTGTGCTGCTTCTGTCATGCTGCCAGACTCAGCTACTGCAACAAATGCGTAGATGGACTTTAAGGGGACTAGTTTCCGCATAATTTAAAAACCGTAGCTGGTGATAGATAAGTTAAACTGTAAGTTTTTCTTACATCAATGGTTAATATTACTCGCTATTTACGATAAGTGATGTCTTTTAAAATGCTCCATATATTAAGGAGTATTGAATGAATGCTGTAAATAAATCTATCCTTTTCATGTTGATGTCTACGTTAAGCTTATCTGTTACTGGACTGTTAGCAAAGCAGTTGTCAGGCGAACTTTCCGTCACACTATTTAGCTTCTTACGTTTTTTGGTGCCTGCGCTTATCTTACTTATCTTACTTCGTGTGAAAAACCTTACCTTTCCTAAAGCGGGCACGCTAAAGCCTATTTTATTGCGTGCTCTTTGTATCGGTTTGTCACAACTTTGCTTTATCGCGTCATTACAAACGTTAACGCTCGTTGAAGGGGTTGTGTTGTTTGCTACTGGCCCATTATTTATTCCCTTGGTTGAAAAGCTGTTCATGAGGGGGCGCATTCGTGTTTCAACATTGGCGGCTTTAGCAATGGCGTTCACTGGTGTGGTTATGTTGGCGGGCGGTGGAAGTGAGATTACATGGCGAGCGGATTTATTGCTCGGCTTGGCTGGTGGACTCTTCAATTCTGGTTCTCAGCTTACGTTATATAAAGTGAGTAAAACAAATATGTCGCCGCTAGAAATCAACTTTTGGGCGTTTGGTTTTGCTGCCGTATTTCTGTTGCCGCTAACTTTGTTTAATGACTTCGACGCGTTACTTAATATGAGTGTTATGGCGCCTGAGATTTCTTCAAATACGCTGTGGATCGGTATGATGTCTCTGATGATCATTAACACCCAAGTTTTTCGCTCCAAAGCATATAAACTGGCAAGCAGTGGCTCTCAACTTGCGCCACTCATTTTTACTAACTTATTGTTCACTGCGGTTTGGCAGAGCCTGTTTTTTGAAGACCGAATGAGTCAAAGTCAAATTGTTGGGATGAGTTTAATAGTGCTCGCAATCATACTGAACACATGTTGGGTTCGTTTTACGGCGCATCGCAGTGGCGGTTTACAAGCGAGAACTTCTTAGTCTGTCGGAAAATGAAGGGGGCAGGTAGATAAATTGGTCGTGTGGTTTGATTTTTCCTGAGTATGGGCTAGCGTCAAGAAAGGTTCAGGGAGAGAAATCATGCTTACGCTAAATTATTACGTCGAAATTTCGGCGACACCGCAACGAGTGTGGGAAGTGCTAACCGATGTTGAGTTGTATAAACGTTGGGCACAAGCCTTTTCACCGCAGTCTCAATTTGAAGGAGCTTGGGAAGAAGGAGGTGGCATCACTTTTTTTGATCCAGATATGGGCGGGACAAGGGCGATCATAGATACGGTGCTACCGCTTCAAAAACTTGAATTTCATCATGTTGCCATTTTTAATCCGGATAATCGTCAACAACTCGATGCTGACCTAGCATCTAGGTGGATCGGATCGCGAGAGATCTACCAGATCGATACCAACAACGATCGTTTACTACTCAATGTTACCATTCATACTCACAACGACTTTGTTTCCATGTTTAATCACGGATGGGAAAAAGCTTTACCCTTGATAAAAGCCATTAGTGAAGAGCAAGCTTAGGGTTCTTGCTTATCTTGGGCTGACGATGCGTTGCCTGAAGGTATACAATAGCACGCAAGATAGCGCACCTAAGAGAGTGGATGATGGAATTTAAAGTTGATACCCATACACATACGTACGCAAGTGGTCACGCGTACAGTACCTTGATTGAAAATGCAAAGTTGGCAAAAGAGAACGGGCTGGATATGTTCTGCACGACCGATCACGCAGAATCAATGCCGGGTGCGCCTCATTACTGGTTCTTCTCTAACCAGAAAATTCTGCCTCGCTTTCTTGAAGGCGTTGCGATTATTCGTGGCGTTGAATCTAACATTATGAATACCGAAGGCGACATTGATATTCCACTGAGTGTGGACCGCAACTTAGATTGGGTGATCGCGAGTTTTCATGAACCCGTTTTTCGTCCTGCAAACAAGCAAACTCACACGGAAGCACTTGTTAATGTCATTCAGAGTGGTCGTATTGATGCGCTCGGTCATCTTGGTAATCCAAATTTCGACTTTGATTTTCAGACCGTTTTAGCGTGCGCGAAAGAGCACAATGTCGCGATTGAAATTAATAACACCACGCTGAAAGGCAACAGCCGAGTAGGCAGCGTAGACCGTTGCCACGAGATTGCACAAATCGGGAAAGATCTCGGTGTTTTCTTCACCACGGGCAGTGACGCGCATTTCTGTCACGATGTTGGTAATCTGGATTTGGTTGGAGAGTTAATGGACAAAGTGGGTATTGATAGCAAGAAAGTGATTACTCACACCGCTCAGCAGTTTTTGTCTTTCTTAGCTTTGAGAGGCCGTAAACCAATTGCAGAATATGACAGCATTCTCAACGCATAAACTTGATTACATTTAAGGTATGCACCCGACGCCAGATTGCTTTACACTGCGACCCGGAAATACTCAACTAAGCTAGTTTTTCGCCTCTTATGGCGTAGGTTGTTTGGGTGAATAAAGCCGACACAGAATTCGGCACTATAAATGGAGAAGTGAAAAATGTTACGTCCTTTAGTCCTAGGGTGTGCGATTGCGTTTGGCTCAACATACGCAATGGCAGAAGCGGTTGATTTAAAACAAAACATGAAACAGATGAAGATGGAATTCAAACAGGCGGCGGAAGCGTCTGATGTTGAAACCATGAAATCTGCGATTGATAGCTTGCAAGCGATTGTTGAACAATCTAAGCGTGGTAATTACCCACCAGAGAAGTTTGATACTTACTTAGAAGGCTTTAACAAGCTGACGGTAACGCTAGATAAGATTGAAGCGGATCTTGATGCAGGCAAGCTACAAGAAGCAAAAGCTCAACTGCGTGAAATCGATAGCCTTCGTGAAGAGTACCACGACAAACGCAACCCAAGTATCTGGAGCAAACTGTTTAGCTAACCGTTTATCCAACTTGAAGAAATGACCATCAGCCTGCCACTTCGGCGGGCTTTTTTGTGCCTGTCAATCGAGGTATTCAAGAAAACCTGTGAGGTAGCAGCCACTTATTGATCCTGTTTTTGAGCTACCACTCAGAATTGGTTACGCTGTGTGAAATTTGTTAAGTCACCGTTATGCGTAGATTAATTCCTTTTTACCGCTCGATGTTATTTGCTAGTGCTCTCAGTTGGGTGCTAGTGACGCTGATGCCTGTTATCAATGCTCATGGTAACAGCATGGGCGTGTGGGCGACGTTATGTACGCTTAACGGTTTTGAGTTGGTTCAAATAGAAGAGGGCGACAATTCTGTCAGCCACAAAGGTAAGCCTTGTCCTTTTAGCCACTTCTCGACTTTTCATCACGATACACTTCCAACGACACCAATACTCTCAAGACTGAGCTTGGTGATTTCTGACAGCTACGCTTATTTGGCTCTAAGTGTGCGATTTGAAACACCAGTTCCTAGAGCGCCGCCAGTTTTCCTTTTCTCATAACAAAAACCATTACAAGTAAAGTCACATAACACTGCCACTTCGAGCAGTGGTACTCCCAAATCTAAGTCAAATAGCACCGCATACGAATGCGTATGTGCAGGATGCGTTTGGCTGAATTTGGGTGTTCAAGAATGAAAAAAGGAAAATACACATGTTGAGAAACTCGGCAAAGCCTCAACTCAAGGAAGCCTCACGCGCAAAATCCATCTACTTTATGACGTGGCGATGGCACTTCTACGCAGGTTTGTTCGTCATTCCATTTATGCTCATGCTTTCCCTCACAGGGTTGGTAATGTTGTTTGATGACGAAATCGAACTGGCTCGATACGAAGCGACATTGCAAGTTTCACCACAAGAGCAAATGGTTCCTGTATCTGCACAACTGGAAACCGTAAAGCAGGCGTATCCCGATTTTAATGTCACTCAATTTGTACCTGCTAAAGCGGCCGATATGGCCAACCGATTCTCGATTCAAAACCAAGAAGGCAGCTCGCTGATTGTTGCAGTAAATCCTTATACAGGAGACGTACAAGGCACCATTAATCGTGGTGATAGCATCTATGAACTGATGAACAGCATTCACGGCACGTTGCTCATCGGCGACCTAGGCGACCGTTTGATTGAAATCGCCGCAAGTCTGGGGATTTTGCTGTTGGTGTCTGGTTTGTACCTTTGGTTACCGAGAGACAACGCCAGCCGCGCCGGCTTTTTGAAAATTCGCCTTAACAATGGCCCTCGAATTTTGATGCGTGACCTGCATGCGAATTTAGGTGGTGTACTGTCGCTTGTTCTGTTGTTCTTTTTGATTTCAGGATTGTCGTGGGCAGGGATCTGGGGGGCGAAAATGGTGCAAGCTTGGAATACCTTCCCAACCTATTACACATGGGGTGAGAAACCGGAATCCACACTGACACATAAAGATCTTAACCACGGTGCTTCAGAAGAGATGCCATGGAACTTAGAGCTTGCTGCTGTGCCAGAATCGAAAGATAAGCCCGCTCATGATCATGCCAATATGAAGGAAGAGATGGCATACGCAGGCAACCATGATGCGCTCTCTATTGATGATATTATCCTCAAGGCTGAAATGATGGGCTTCACTGGCTATAAGCTGTTTTTGCCACGCTCTGAGACGGGCGTTTACACCGTTGCAGCTAACTCCATGGGCGGCGATATTTCCGACCCAAGACAAGATCGCACCAGCCACTTTGACCAATATTCCGGTCGCTTGTTGGTGGATGTCACGTGGCAAGATTACAGTTTGTTTGCCAAGTTCATGGCGGCAGGTGTGTCATTGCACCAAGGTGATGTCAGTGTACTTAACAAAGTACTCAACGTGGTGTTCTGTCTGGCGTTCATTTTAATCTCAATCACTGGGGTTGTGATGTGGTGGATTCGTAGACCAAGTCGCAGTGCTGCATTGGGTGCGCCACCTAAGTTTCAGCAAGACGGTATTTGGAAGCTTGGTTTAGTAACGTTGGTAGTATTGTGTCTGGCGTTCCCGATGGGCGGTTTGGCGATTGTTACGGTTCTCGCACTGGATTGGCTGTTGTTCAACCGCGTTGAGAAGCTGAAAACAGCGTTGAATTAGTAACAGACAAAGAGTGGAATAGTAGAAGAGCCAGCGAAGTGCTGGCTCTTTTTATTTCTGATAAATTTCCAGCGGTAAGCCATCTGGATCTTGGAAGAAGGTAAAGGCTTTGCCTGTGAATTCGTCAATACGAATTGGCTCAACTTCAACGTCATTCGATTCTAGGTAAGCTTTCACCTGTTCAACATCATCAACCAAAAACGCGAGATGTCGTAGCCCTTGTGCTTCAGGAAAGCTCGGTCTCTCTGGCGCGCCCGGAAAGCTAAACAGTTCCACTTGGCTGCCGTCAGGTAAAGCGAGGTCAAGCTTGTAGGAGTCTCTGGCTTCACGATAGTTTTCAGCAATGACTTTTAATCCCAACACTTCAGTGTAAAAGCGTTTTGACTTTGAGTAATCGCTGCAAATGATCGCGACGTGATGAATAGCATTAAACATGGTTAGCCTCTTCAAACATGGTTAGTATCCTTGGAGACTAAATGCTCCTTAACGAAGTCGATAAACACGCGCAGACGAGCAGGCATGTATGTGGTTTGTGCATACTGCATCGCGATAGCGCCGTGGTAGTTACTCTTGATCATCCAATCCGGCAGAACCTCCATCACTTCTCCTTGCTCTAACGCGTCTTTGATCACGAAGTCATGGAAGATCCCAATTCCCAAGCCAGACTTAACCCCATTCAAGCGCATTTGAGAGTGGTTGACGGCGTAACGCCCGCTTACTGCAATCGAATGAAAGGCTTCCTCTTTAAAGAACGACCAAATGTTGTCTTTGTCGTTCTCGGCAAGGTAAATACAATCGTGCTGCTCAAGCTCGGTTGGGTGCTCAGGCATACCGTGTTTGGTGAGGTAATCTGGAGAAGCGCACAAAACAAGATTGGTCTTGCTGATCTCTTTGAGCACTAGATTCTCATCGGGTTTGTCGGTGAGCTTAAAGGCGACATCAATACCTTGGCGGAACAGATCGATCTCACCATCTGCTGCACGCAGCTTAAGCTGTATATTTGGATAACGTTCTAGGAATGGCAACACAAACGGTTGAAGCACCGAATTAAGAAATGCTTCAGGGGCTGCTACTGTGAGTGCGCCTGTTGGCTCGGCATGATCTTCCGCAGATAGCTCAACGGCTTGCTGCGCGGCATTCACCATTGCAATGCTTTGGTCGTAAACCTTTTGCCCAGCTTGAGTGATGATCAACTTACGAGTCGTGCGCTCAAACAATTTGACCGAGAGGGCTTGCTCTAATCGTGTGATCAACTTACTTAAAGCCGATGGCGTGACGCCGAGTTGTTTGGCTGCAGCGGTAAAACTGCCTTCGTTTACCACTAAGATAAACGAAGCAAGATCAGGAAGTAGGGCAATGAGTTTTGGATTAACCATAATTGTTCAGTTCTGCGCAGCGGAATAACGATATTGTCTGGTACGGTTTCACGGGGTTCAAGTGTCACCATCTCGCTTTAACGATATTTTGCCAAAAATGCATTGAGTGCAGGCAAGCCAGATTCACCAGTATGGTATTGCTGCCAACAGTGATAAATGGCCGTTTCGTGGTCTGCAATCAACTCGATAGCTTCTCGCTCAGCGATTGAATACTGCTGTGAAGCTTTCACTTCTTCATGCCACTCTCGATACTTGACCTCATAAGGTTCTACCCACTTCAGAAGAGTCGCCACCAACTCTTGCCATGGTAAACCAATCCATTTGGTTGCATCTGCCAAGCCTTTATCCAACATCTCTTGGTGTCGACTTTCGACATTCATGCCATTTGTCAGCAGTACAGGTTTGAGCTTTTCTGCGGTGAGTTCTTCCACTTCAATCAAGGTTTGCCACAGCGTTTGTTGTTCACTTTGGGCGTAATGGCTCAAGTAGTGGTTGAAAAAAGCGATGCCGTAGATTTCGCCATAGTAGGCAGACAAAACGTTATGAATCATGGTGAGAATCGTGATTTAAACAGGGAATACCGCATTGTAGGAGGGGAGAGCGCGAAGTGTAAATACCAAAATATACTCAAGTGACTTCAAGATACATGGTTCAGAGCGTTGTCACTGATTCCCTATTTATCGAAAGCAAGCAAGGAAAACAACGAAGCGGAATAGTGAGCTCTTTCCAAGTTGTTTGACGAAGAAATTGCTTCAGTGGCACGCTCCCGAAAGGCGAGTTGCCTTGGTTCGCATGCTTCGTTAACAATTTTCGATTTAGAACCACTAGATTTTCAAATTGTTGCCTCGCCTTCAAACCAAGTCATCCTCGCTGAACCAAGCATCTCGAGGTTACTTGAGTATAAATAAAAAAGTGCTGCTGACAGAATTCGAACAGAACTTGTGAGAATTTTATGAGAATTCGATGAAGTTGCTGATAGATTTGCTCGTCATTCTTAGAGGCAAGAACGCAAAACGTTCGAAACGTAATGCTTAACCTACTCAAGTCACGAACAAAGAAGTAAAGCCGTACACATGGGCTTGGGTAGTTCAACCCTCATTAAAGGATGGAATCACAATGAAAAAACGTACCCAACTCGGACTCGTCATGACTTCAGTCGCTATGGCACTAGGCTCTGCATCAGTGAATGCGGCGGAATTGGAAATCACCGTGACAAACGCAACCAAAGGTATCTACTTTACGCCACTTATTGTTGCCGCACATGGCTCTGATCTTCAAATGTTCAGAACGGGTCAAGCAGCAACGCCAGAACTAGAAGCAATGGCAGAAGGCGGTGATATCTCTGGGCTTGCTAGTGTGATTGGTAATGCTGGTGGTGCGGTGGTTGAGAACCCTGCTGGTGGTATTTTGAATCCGGGTGTTGCAACCACCTTCACCTTGGACAGTGGCGACCACGGATATCTTTCTCTGAGCGCGATGTTGCTGCCAACCAATGACGGTTTTGTCGGTCTAGATAGCTGGAAGATTCCAACGGAAGCGGGTACATACCGAGCAACGCTAAGAAGTTACGATGCCGGTACAGAAGCGAACGATGAACTTGCGTCTAGCATGCCAAACCCACCTTTCATTACCTTTGGTACTGGCGGCACAGGCGTTGAAGCAACGGTAACTAACGACAAAGTTCACGTGCATCCGGGTAACCTTGGTGATAGCGACCCAACCGGCGGCATCAGTGACCTAGACAGCAGCAGCCATCGTTGGTTAAACCCAGTCGCAACCATCACAATCGTTGTGAAGTAAGGGGGATGTATGAAATACAGAATCTTACTAGTAGCAGCTTCAGTCGGCTTGCTCGCCGGTTGTCCAAGCGATGATGATAATGACGTAGTGAAATCGTACCGCTACACCGTCAACGTGGCGAACTTGACTGCGAATCAACCTATGTCTCCGCTTGCGGTACTCACTCACAATGGTGACTACCAACTGTTTGAAATTGGACAAGCGGCATCTGTTGAACTTGAGCATCTTGCCGAGGGCGGTAGTAACGCCGAACTGATTGAGTTGATGAACAGCAATGACAGTGTTTACGAAGGTATTTCGGGTAATGGATTGGTGTTGCCGGGGGCATCGGACGAAGTCACCATCACGGTTGACCCTAGTCGTTACGGTTACTTGTCTGTGGCGTCTATGTTTGTGAATACCAACGATGCCTTTGTTGGCGAAACGGGGCTATCGCTCAAATCGCTCGCAGTGGGTGAAAGCTATGAAATGAGCATGAACGTTTGGGATTCCGGTACAGAGCTAAACGATGAGCTTGCCGCAACCATTCCTGGCCCAGCAGGTGGCGGTGAGGGCTTCAATGCCGCTCGTAATGACAGTAATGACGTTGTTGCATTCCATGCAGGGGTAGTTAGCCAAGATGATGGATTAGCAAACTCAGCACTTTCTGCGAACCATCGTTTCTTGAACCCAGGTGCGAAAGTCACCATCACTCGAGTCGAGTAACACAGGCTCCGATGACGTCTCCTTTCCAAAGCGCTTGTAGCCGAGCGCTTTATCCCTCATGGCGTCATCGGAACCTTTTTTGAAAGAATTTCTAATTTGTTCCGGTCATGTGCAAAGTGAGGATACTCGAAGGCAAGGAAAGGACCATGGAACAACAGGCAATCAATTTAGTCGCGAACATCTTGTTGGTGGAAGATGACGATGATTTGGCAGAACTGGTTCAGATGCATCTCAAGTTTCAAGGACACCAAGTATCGCGAGCCACAAATGTCGCCGATGCTAAAGCGCAATATCAGCAACAACCCTTTGATTTATTGATCCTTGACCGAGGTTTGCCAGATGGTGATGGTCTAGACATCTGCCATTATTTGCGTCAGCAACAAGATTGGAGCCCAGTGCTCATGCTGACAGCCAGAGACGGTGAAATGGACAAGGTTGACGGTTTAGAAGCGGGCGTTGATGACTACATCACTAAGCCATTTAGCGTATTAGAATTCCAAGCACGAGTGCGAAACGTGCTGCGCAGAGTCAGCCAAACCGCAGAAGCCAAATTAGCAAATGAAGTTCTCGACGACGCGATGGATTTTGGTCCGCTGAGAATCATTCCGGAGTTGCACCAAGTATCCCTAAACGATAAAGATGTCACGCTCACCGCGACAGAGTTTACTTTGCTGCAGTTTCTCGCGACTCGTCCGGGCAGAGTCTACAGTAAAGATGAATTGCTCGATCACGTTTGGAACACCAATCATTCTGGTTATCACCACACGGTGTGTAGCACCATAAACCGTTTACGCAGCAAGTTGTCTTTGTCTGATTCTGATCATCACTTCATTCAAACTGTTTGGGGTGTTGGGTATAAGTTTCAACCAAGACACTAATGCAAGAAAGTAAGTCAAAACATCAAGCCAAGACAGTAAGTCGGCAGTTGTTTTCACCGTCACTTTTCAATCATCACGGGTGTTTCTAAAACATCGCTGTTTAAGGAGGCGATAGGATGAGCTTCAAATCTCGCTTAGTGGTATTTACTAGCTTGTGGTTCTGCCTCGCGGCGGTGGTGATTGCACTGACTTACAATTGGCAAAAAGAAACCATTGAGTTACGCACCAAGCAAAGCCTGCATAAAGAGCTAGCCAGCCACATGCGTGATGATAATCCGCTGATGATCGGAACGGATTACAACCCTAAAGCACTTAAGTCGATCTTTCACACGCTCATGCTGATTGGCCCTGATTTTGAAATCTACTTCCTCGATAGCCAAGGCAATATCACCACTCATGCAGCACCGGAAGAGGCGGAGATCATGGGGAAGGTGGATCTCAATCCCATTAAGCAATTCTTAAATGACCAGCCTTTTCCTATTTTGGGTGAAGACCCACGTAATCGTGGTGAGCACAAAGTCTTTTCTGTCGCGGCGATAGAGGAATTAGGTTCTACGGTCGGTTATCTCTACGTGGTGATTGGCAGTACCCGACATGATGCCATTGCCAATGCTCAAGTCGATACCCCTTACATCGCGCTGGCAGGACTGGTCTTAGTTTCCATTTTAGGCTTTGCTCTTGGAGCTTATGTGCTGGTGAAACGTAGCCTATTGAACCCGATTGAGCGTGTGACCAAGCAACTTCAACAGCAAGCCGAACATGATTTCCGCCTGCAACCTGATTTTACTCACCAAGTGCCGGAGCTCGTGCCGATTGCGCACTCTTATCAGATGATGGCGAAGCACATTCAGCAGCAGTTTTTACAGTTGGAGTATCAATCGTCTCATCGTCGTCAAAGCTTGTTGCAGCTTAGTCATGATTTAAAAACGCCGTTATCGAGCGTGCTGGGTTATTTGGAAACATGGCGTTTGCAACATCCGGAATCCGATCCTTTGATTGACGTCGCTTTCCGAAATTGTGAGAAGCTCTCAACTCAATTGCATTCTTTGTTAGACGCCGCGCGCAAAGAAGCTCCAATGCCAAACTACGAGTACCGCCCCGTAGATCTTGGCGCGTTGATGGCAGAATGTGCCGAAACGATGCAGAGCCAGTTTTCTCGTAAAGAAGTGGTGTTGAAAGTGGATATCGATAGCGAAATCCAAACCGTGGGTGACAAGGGGCTATTGGAGCGGTTGGTATTGAACCTGCTTGAAAATGCATTGCGCCACAGCCCAATCGGCTCGGAAGTGCATTGCCAAGCACATTTGAGTGAGGATAAGTCGCGTATCCACTTTACCTTCGTCAATCACATCGAGGAAGAAGCGGAGGGCGGTTCTTTGGGGATCGGGACGAAGATTGTCCAATCGATCTTAATGCTTCACCACAGCTATCTTGAGACCAATGCAACCTCCTCTCAGTATCAACAGAAGTTCACACTTCTCGCAATCTAAAGAGAAGTGTGAGACATAAGTTAATGTTTATTCAATAACACCACATACGACGCGAGCGCCACCACCACCTAGCTTATTTGGGTGATCGGAGTGATTGTCACCACCTGCATGGATCATTAACGCTCGACCTTTTAAATCCGATAATTTTAGGCGAGGTGCGACAACGGGCTGATTGGCATTGCCGTCCATGTCCACATAGAGTGGAGGCAAGTCGCCTAAATGATTGTCATCGGTCCAAGGATAGCCATGCTTCCCTGTGTTGTTAGGATCATAATGGCCACCTGCTGCGCCGCCTAATACGGTTTTGTCATCCTTTTCTATGCTATCGCAAGATGGATTAGTGTGAACATGGAAACCGTGCACACCTGCTGACAAACCTGATAATTGAGGCGTAAAAACAACGCCATAATCACTTTGTGAAATCTCAATGGTACCCGCACTCTCATTGGTGTTGAGAGCAGTCATTTCTACCGTTTTTGCTAGCGCGTTAGGGGCGGCGACAAGAGCGGATGCAACTGAAATGCATAGCAATCCTTTTAACATGGGACCTCCTTCTTTTAGGGTGTACGCTCAAGCACATATTAGTGAAAACCTGTTTTACTTATGTATGTTGAGCGGTGAGTTTATGTCATAGAGTGATGTGTATCACTTTATGGTCTTAAACTGATATCTCGATCCGAAATCAGCTTTCTTTTATTTAGTCTTAACATATTGAGATCGTTAAGATATAAAAAGAATAGACGCCAATCTTAAAATAGCCTGAATATTTTTAAATTAACGCAAAGTTAAATTTTTAATGACTTTATAACAAAGCTCATAATTGTTTTATAAAGAATTTGGTGGAATTGTCCGCAATAAAGAATAGTCAAATTAACGAATATATTAATGTGAACATTGTTGTTTATAGATTTGTGGTCAAACTGTTGCTTATATCATCAAATAAGATAAAAAATTGGAACTAAAGTCACTTAATGGCAGAGGAAAAAATTAAACTCTGATTGTAATGGGTAATAATGTTTTAGTAACAGATAGTTACGCACTTAAAATTAATAATATGGCTAATTTCCGACAAGGATTGAAAAAGATGAAAGACAAGGAATCTATTCAGACTAATAGCAGCCGCCGTAATTTTCTGAAAGGCGCAACAGGAGCTGTTGTTGCTGGTGTGAGTGCTTCCGCTTTCTCAGGCGTAGCTCAAGCACGAGAACAGAAAATTGATTGGAGCAGCCGCGGGCTAGGTAGAAAACACGATAAGCGCTTCTGGCGTAAAGTGCGAAGGCAGTTCGTTTTGGACAAACGAACCACTTACATGAACATTGGTACAACAGGTTCAATGCCAAAACATGTTCTTGAAGATTACGAGCATAACAACAAGCTGGTGGCTAAATATCCTTGGGATATGAAAGGCAAATTTGGCTCTTGGCCGTATGTTTCTGAGATGGTTAAAGACGTCGCACCAGGTTTTGGTGCTAACCCAGAAGAGATCATTCTCAGCCGCAACACTACTGATGGCTTATGCTCGATCATTAATGGCTTACACTTTGAACCAGGTGATGTGATTCTAACGACACACCATGAACATATTGCTGCAACATCACCTATGAACGTAGCGAAACATCGTTTTGGTGTGGATGTGGTAGAAATTCAACTACCAGTATTTACTGGTACTGAAAACGTTTCTGAGCAAGATTACATTCAAGCGTTCCGAGACGCGCTTGATGCGAATCAAAACGTTCGCCTAATTGTTTTCTCTCATATCACATACAAAACAGGAACCGCGCTACCAGCAAAAGCCATTTGTGCTTTAGCAAAAGAGTATGGTGTGCCTACTCTTGTTGATGGCGCGCATACGGTCGGTATGTTTGACCTTGATTTCCACGATATGGATTGTGATTTCTATGCAGGATCTGGTCATAAGTGGCAGTGTGGTCCGGGCGCGACAGGTATTCTGTATGTTCGTGATAATGGTAACCGTTTGAATGAGTATTGGAGTGACCGAGAGAACCCGTTATGGTTGATCAACTCCTCACTTTCTCATGCTGATTACCTGGGTAAACAGCTGCAAATGCAATACATTGGTAACGATAACTATCCTGCGAAACAAGCACTAGTTGATAGTTGCAAAATGTGGGATGAGATTGGTCGAGACCGTATCGAAGAGCGAGTTGTAAGCCTTGGTAGTTTATGTAAAACCTTGCTTCAAGAGTACTTACCACAAGCCAAAATGTATTCACCAAACGTGGAAGGCTTAACCAGTGGCTTAACGACGGTTAATCCGTTCTCCGATGTAACTAATGAAGAGATACTGACGGAATTCCGAGATCGTTTACGTGAAGAGTATGGTTACATCATCCGTACGACTAGCTTTAAGCTGCATAAGGATGATGACTTTGATACTTACGCGCTGCGTATCTCTACGCATTTGTTCCATGACGAACAAGATGTGGAAGGGCTCGTAGTGGCGATGACGAATTTGTATTACTCGTCGTTCTAACATCGTTGTTTATCACTCAAGCGCCCATTATTGGGCGCTTTGTGAAAGGTAAGGATATTATTATGTCAGTCATAACATTCAAAAGAACTTTAGCGACGGTGGCGCTCATGGTTACCTCTGTTGCGTCATCTGCCGCTTGGTCAGACGATTTACAACAAATCCGTGAACGCGGTGTACTGCGTCACATTGGTGTCCCGTACGCTAACTTTGTCTCCTATATTGAACAAGGTGAAGTGGAAACTTTGACTGGCTTGGATGTAGAGATAATAAAAGGTTTTGCCAAGTCGTTAGGTGTTCAGTACCAGTATGTTCCAGCACAGTGGAGCGACGTGGTTGGTAAGTTGACAGGGCAAAATGTGCAATATCACAACAAGCAGGCTGTTGTCGGAGAAAGTGTTCCAATTGAAGGCGACTTGATCGCAAATGGCGTTACTATTCTTGATTGGCGCTCTGAGGTTGTCGATTTTTCACAAGATTATTTTCCTTCAGGTGTATGGTTGGTTTCCAGATCCGACTCTAGTCTGAGCCCGATTAAACCAAGTGGGTCGGTCAATGAAGATGTTAAAAACGTCAAGCAGCTGATCGATGGTCGCGAAGTGTTAGCTTTAGAACATTCTTGCTTGGATCCTAACCTTTATGACTTATATGACACAGGTGCAAAAGTTATATTACCTGATGGGGCGCGTCTCCTTAATGAGATGGTTCCAGCGATAATGAAAAATGATGCGGAAAGCACATTATTAGATGTTGCGGATACGCTAATTGCCCTCGAAAAATGGCCGGGCGAAATAAAAGTCATTGGCCCTATATCTGAAAATCAAAAAATGGCTGTTGCATTCCGTAAAAATTCCCCTGAATTACGCAAAGCATTTGATCGTTATTTAAACTCGATAAAAAAAGACGGTTCATACGAAAAATTAGTAAAAAAATACTATCCATCTATTTACTACTTTTATAACGATTACTTTATAGAAGATAAAAAGAAAGTCCGATGAATAAGGCCGTTAAAAAATTTTCCAGTAAAAGATTTATTACAATAAGCGCAATATTAGTTTCAATTTACCTAGCTATGCTTATTACTGTGACTAGCGTAGGTCAAAATAAATTAAAAGAATCTCAATACAGAGAACTAGATTTAAAAGTTAAAAGTTATGCAAGCACACTCGATAATTTATTTACCATAGCGAGTGAAGATGTTGATAATCTAGCTACAGATAAAACAATACAAACATTCTTTGGTAATTTAGCTTCTGGAATGTCAATGGAGTATGGGTTAGGTGCCAGTTTAATTAATTTAAAGCGTCGCTTCGATGAGAAGATAGACAGTAAGCTAATTAATAGCAGCCAAATCTATAAAAAGCTCACGCTGGTCGGCAGTGATGGAGTCACCATTGTCACCACTGGATCTGAAAACCTTGCCGAGCACAAAATGGACATACAAACCTTAATGACTCAACACGGGCATCCCGAAGAGGTTTGCGCGACGCGATACAATGATGACGTTCGCATTCAAGTCATTAAGCAAGTTAAGTTCTCCGGAAAGCCTGTTGCCTTTTTAATTGCCGATCTTAATAAGAATATTGTTATTGACCAACTTACTAACCAAGAACACGAAGATAGTTATAGCCGAATGGTGCTAAAAATAAAAGACGTGGAAATGGTTGTATGGGATACCATAAATAAAACACCTTCTCACAATAAGGATGAGAATTATTTCGTTTCTGAGGCTGTAGACGGAAAAATTTACTTTGAAGTGCCTGTGGATAAACATCACTTCAAATTGATGGCGTGGTTCGAGCCTTTGAGTGAACGAGATATATTTACATCACGGCTCTTTATTATTGGTTTGAGTATTCTGGCCGTTATGATCGTCATTGCTTTATGTTATGCATTCATCACGAACAATAATAGGATTGAATTGAAAATTAAGCTTGAGGAAGAAAAAAAGCGTAAAGATATTCTTTCTCAACAGAATAAAAAATTAACGAACGAAATTGAACGTCGAAAAGCGTCTGAAAAAGAACTCGCCTTCCAAGCTAAATATGACATATTAACTAATTTGCCTAATCGTAGTTATGGTTCCGAGCGATTGGCTTTGGAGTTAATTAGGGCATCGCGTAGTGGGTCTAAAGTTTTGGTGATGTTCATCGACTTAGACCACTTCAAGCAGATTAACGATTCAATGGGACACTTTGTTGGGGATGAAATCCTTAAACTCAGTGCTCAGCGACTGTATCAAGTCGCGAGAAAAACAGACTTATTGGCGAGAATTGGTGGGGATGAGTTTTTACTCGTCATCCCTGATTTGCCTGATAATGATACTGCAAAGCGAGTTGCTTCAAGTGTGCTTTCGGCGTTTAACGATCCGTTTGTTTGGAACAACCATGAATTCTTCTTGAGTAGCAGCGTCGGAATGTCTGTGTTCCCGGATGACGGAGACAACGCTGAGCAGCTTCTTGCATGTGCAGATATGGCAATGTATCGGGCGAAACAAGATGGGCGTGATGGCTTTTGTTTTTATAACCATAATATGAACCAAGACTTGCAACGCTACTTAGATCTGGAAAATCGTCTGAGAAGTGCGATCTCCAATCAGTTGTTAGAGCTGTATTATCAGCCAATTATTGAGCTGAGTAGTGGTAAACTCGTAGGGGCAGAAGCGCTAATGCGTTGGAATGATGACAAGTACGGATTCGTAAACCCTGAAGAGTTTATCTCTATTGCAGAGAAAAATGGTTTAATTCATCAAATTGGTGAGTTTGCTATTCAACAAGCGTGTCGACAAGCGGCACAATGGCAAAGTCTGACTCCGTTGTTTGTTTCTGTCAACTTTTCTAGTGTTCAATTTAGGTACTGCGAGCGCTTACTTACGTTTATTAAACACAGCCTTGAGGAGTCTGGTCTTCCGTCAGATAAGTTCGATATTGAAGTGACAGAAAGTCTCCTCTTCAATCACGATTCTGAGCTATTAGACATGCTTAATAACTTACGAGCGTTAGGCACCAAACTTACTATTGATGATTTTGGTACTGGTTATTCTGCGCTGAGTTACTTGCAGAAGTTTCCGTTCGACCGCTTAAAGATTGATCGTAGCTTTATGCAAAATATGTTCGAGAACGACTCAGACCGCGAGCTTGTGAACGTAATCATAGCAATGGCGAAAGCGCTGGATCTTAAGATCGTCGCAGAAGGCATCGAAGAACAGCGTCATGTGGATTACCTGAAAAACCTAAACTGTGAGTTCGGACAAGGTTTCCACTATAGCCGACCATTACCTGCTAAGGACTTTGAAGCACTTTTGGCTAAGCCTACCTGGCTATAATTCCTTTTATAACAACCTCATAGAAAAGCATTAATTGAATTTGTGCCTAGGATTCATTAATGCTTTTCCACCTTAAGGTATAATCCTTCCTCCTTCCTTGAATTACACTACAATTAATTGATGAGTGATAGCCCGTGACGCCCGTCACATAAAGGCTAAGCCTAATTCTAAACGAGTAAATACTCGCCAAAATAACTAGGAAGGAATTTCAAATGTCTTCTGCATTCTACCAACAGATTCAGCAGCAAATCGAAGAAGTAAAGGTGGAAGGCCTTTACAAATCAGAGCGTGTCATTACGTCTCAACAGCAAGCGGCTGTTAAAATCTCTACTGGTGAAGAAGTACTAAACTTCTGTGCGAACAACTACCTTGGTCTTGCTAACCACCCGGCACTTATCGAAGCGGGTAAAGCAGGCATGGACGAGCACGGCTTTGGTATGGCTTCAGTACGTTTTATCTGTGGTACGCAAGACATCCACAAAGAGCTTGAGCAGAAGCTTTCTAAGTTCCTAGGTAAAGAAGATACGATTCTTTACACATCATGTTTCGACGCAAACGCGGGCCTATTTGAAACTATTCTAGGCAAAGAAGACGCAATCATCTCTGACGCTTTAAACCACGCGTCAATCATCGATGGTGTTCGTCTATGTAAAGCGATGCGTTTCCGCTACTCAAACAACAACATGGAAGAGTTAGAGCAACAACTGATCGCTGCGAAAGAAGCAGGTGCTCGCCACATTCTTATCGTAACGGACGGTGTGTTCTCAATGGACGGCGTAGTAGCAAACCTTCCGGCTATCTGTGACCTAGCAGAGAAGTACGGCGCGTTGACTATGGTTGATGACTCTCACGCTGTTGGCTTCATGGGTAAAACTGGTGCAGGTACGCACGAGCACCACAACGTGGTTGACCGTATCGACATCATCACTGGTACGCTAGGCAAAGCAATGGGTGGCGCTTCAGGCGGTTACACGTCTGGTAAAGCGGAAGTGATTGACTGGCTACGTCAGCGTTCTCGTCCATACCTATTCTCTAACTCTGTTGCACCAGCAATCGTAAGCGCTTCTATCCGCGTTCTAGATCTGCTAGAAGAGAGCGGTGACCTACGTGATCGTCTATGGGAAAACGCAGCACACTTCCGTACTCGTATGGAGGACGCTGGTTTCACAATGGGTGGTGCTGACCACGCAATCATCCCAATCATGCTTGGCGACGCAAAAGTAGCAGCAGAATTTGCAGAGCGTGCGCTGGAGAAAGGCATCTACGTAATCGGCTTCTCATTCCCTGTAGTACCAAAAGGTCAAGCACGTATCCGTACTCAAATGTCTGCGGCGCACTCTCGCGAGCAACTAGACCGTGCAATCGACGCGTTCATCCAAGTTGGTAAGGACATGGGTCTTATTTAAGATTCTAGGCCTTAGACAATAGGGCCTTTAATTAAGGTTACATTATGAAAATTAAAGCATTATCAAAGCTAAAGCCTGAAGAAGGCATCTGGATGACTGAGGTTGATAAACCTGAAGTTGGCCATAACGACATTCTGATCAAAATTAAGAAAACCGCTATCTGTGGTACAGACGTACACATCTACAACTGGGACGAATGGTCACAAAAGACAATTCCAGTGCCTATGGTTGTTGGTCACGAATACGTGGGTGAAGTGGTTGCGATTGGTCAGGAAGTTCGTGGCTTTGAAATCGGTGACCGCGTATCTGGCGAAGGTCACATCACGTGTGGTCATTGTCGTAACTGTCGTGGCGGCCGTACTCACCTATGCCGTAACACGATTGGTGTGGGCGTTAACCGCGAAGGTGCATTCGCAGAATACCTAGTTATCCCAGCGTTCAACGCGTTCAAGATCCCTGAAGGCATCTCTGACGATCTAGCGTCTATCTTTGACCCGTTTGGTAACGCAGTACACACAGCACTTTCTTTCGACCTAGTAGGTGAAGACGTGCTTATCACAGGTGCTGGCCCAATCGGTATCATGGCAGCAGCGGTTGCTAAACACGTTGGTGCTCGCCACGTAGTGATCACAGACGTGAACGAATACCGTCTAGAACTTGCTCGTAAGATGGGTGTAACACGCGCAGTAAACGTGGCTGAAGAGAAGCTAGAAGACGTAATGGCTGAGCTAGGCATGACAGAAGGCTTCGACGTTGGTCTAGAAATGTCTGGTAACCCAGCAGCATTCAACTCAATGCTAACCACAATGAACCACGGTGGTCGCATTGCACTACTAGGTATTCCACCGTCAGACATGGGTATCGACTGGAACCAAGTTATCTTCAAAGGCTTGGTGATCAAAGGTATCTACGGTCGCGAAATGTTCGAAACTTGGTACAAGATGGCTTCACTGATCCAATCTGGTCTGGATCTATCGCCAATCATCACGCACCACTACAAGATTGATGACTTCCAAGAAGGCTTCGATGTAATGCGCAGCGGTATGTCAGGCAAAGTTATTCTTGATTGGGAATAACTTATTCAAGTAAGAAATGCGCTCCTTTTTGGGGCGCATTTTTGTTTCATGAAGATTTTTGTTTCGGGAAGAAATGGTCGCCAATCTTTTCTAAACTTCTCGTATCGTTCTGCTACTTTTTTTAGATTTTTTCCACTCAACTTCACCCTACCTTCTAACTAATTGTCAATTCTGTATTTGGAATAAGATAATAACCATTTGTTTTTAGTGGTTATTTTTTAGCATTACATGCTTAAAAATCGTCATTTTTAAGTTTAATGTTTTTATTTTCTGTTCGTCTTTATCCTTATCCTGCTTCTTTTTATTGTTTTATATTTTATATGCATTTGGTTTGTCATAATTGAGCTATAACTAATAAAAAGGTTACCGATATACAGTGGAATGTAAAAATGGAGCTTTATATGAAAAGATTTTATCTGATGATGCCTCTGCTCTTAACCTCATTTAGTTGGCAAGCGAATGGAGCGTCAGTGAGCGGTACGATTGATGTTTCAATTAACCTTGTACAAGGTTGTGTGATTAATGGAAATAATGCGGTAGATGCAGCTTCTGGCGTTGGCTTTGGCTCACTTGCCTTTGGAGACGTGCCTGCAATCTTCAGTGAACAAGATGGTGTGGTAAATGGTGGTAGTGCGACGGGTATTGAAGTGCTTTGTAGTAACGGTGTGACACCGACGTTTACATTGGGCACCGGATTGTATGATGCAAGTGCGACCGTTGGTACCTACGCGATGTCAAATGGCGCGCAATTTATTGATTATACGTTGTTTACCGATTCAGACCGAAGCACACAAATTATACAAGGCGGGACGGTAGCTCTGTCTGAATTTACTAGTGCAACATCGCAAACTATTGAGCTTTTTGCGAAAGCTTACGGTACGAGCAGCATTGCCGGCACATACTCCGATACCATCAGTGTGACGCTAAGCTGGTAAAACGTGACGCTGGTTGTTAGGGGCTTTTCACTTGTCGCGATGAGTTTGTGTTCTTTAACTGTGCTGGCTGATGCGACACAAACTTTTCAGGTGTCTGCCACCGTAGATACAGGTTGTTTGATTAACGGCGCAGTACAAGAAGAAAGCGCAACCCAAGCCGGGCAAATAGGCACGTTAGATTTTGGTGAGCATTCTTCAGTTTACGCGACGGAAGTACAAGGCAGCATCACTTACAGTTCATCACTCACATTAAGTTGTACTCCGGGTATTACGATGAATGTTTCCGTAAATGGCGGGATGAATGCATTGGACGGTGTACGTAAGCTAAAGCACAGTGAAGAAGCGACAACGGTAGATTACTTTTTGTTTCAAGATCTAAATTATACGCAGGTGCTTGATATTGACACGCAATACTCCGTCGATACCGACCAAGACCCAGATAATATTCAGTTTCCTATCTGGGCAAAGGCGACAATAAATGGGAATGAAATGGCTGGAATTTATATGGATACGCTTACGCTGACATTAGAGTGGTAAGTGAACTTTGGAGGGGTGAAATGGAATTCATACTCAAAAAACTATTATTAATAACCTTCCTTTTTGTTTTTTTCTCAAATGCCAATGCTAACTCATTATTAATTTGGCCGATTTACCCCAAAATATCAGAGGAGAGTAATGCAACGTCACTTTGGATGGTGAATAAAGGCAGTGCTGATTCTTATTTGCAAGTGAGAATTTTTAAGTGGGAACAAAACGAAGGAGAAGATAGCTATTCAAGTCAAAGCCAGTTAATTGCAACTCCTCCGTTTGTCAAAATTGAACCAGGTGAAAAGCAGTTAATCCGCATCATCAACCAAGATGAGGCCTCTGCGGGTAAGGAGTATGCATACCGAGTGATCATAGATGAATTACCGCCAACTCAAAACCCTCAAACAGAATTGACGGAAAATGAACTCGCTGTAAAAGTCCGAATGCGTTACTCGATACCTTTGTTTATTTACGGGAAAGGGCTGACTGATACTCAAAAACCAAACCGTGACAGTGAATTATGGGGTGATTTACAGGCACAGTTTATTAAGAAAAATAATCAGCGTTTTGTTCACATTAAAAATTCAGGAAAACACCATGTTCGCTTAGTGAATTTACAGTTGAATCTACCAAATAAAGATCCTGTCGTTATTTCCGATGGACTAGCTGGCTATATTCTTCCTGAACAGTATAAGGTTTGGTCTATTCCCCATAGTAATGTCAGACCCTTGAGTTTGAGCGCGAATATTGGAGGTAAACGTTACCAAATACCATTGAAGCAATAATGAATAGATTTAATACAATGAATGCTTTCTTTTGGTTGGTATTACTTAGCGTAACGTGGAGCAGTATTGGTCTCTGTGCAAATTCAGCAAACCACTTCTCTGAGCTACCGAGTCCTGAAAATTTCTCTTTAGAAAAGTTTGAGAATATTAGCCTCAATCTGGAGTTGGTGATCAATCAAAGAGCAACAGGGCTTGTTGCGAAAGTTGAGCGAGTTGGCGATCAGTTCTTTTTGCTCCGGGAGGACCTCATTTCAGTTGGGGTTACCGCCACGTCGTTGCCTGGAACCGAAGAGAGACTTGAGGTTACGTCTATCCCAGGTGTTAACGTGCGTTACTTGCAATCGTCATTGCAACTTGCAATTGACGTACCGCCTAATTGGTTACCGATGCAGAGCTTATCAGCGCAGGATATGGGGCGATTTTCCCCGGCTCAGTTTGGGCGTGGTGGCCTGCTTAACTACAACGTATTTGGTGTGTACGAGAACGAAAACCGACAAAAGGAGGTTTCTATAAATCATGAAGTCAGAGCCTTTTCTGAGTTTGGCGTTTTTTCTACTACCGGGATATTTAAATCTAACTTTCATCGCGATGTTCAGTCCCAGCAAAGCAGCCAGTACACTCGTTTTGATACGAGTTACGAGTACGTCAATCAAGAGAAGCGAATTCGTATGGAGGTAGGGGACTATATTGTTCGCCCTTTATCTTGGAGCCAACCAGTAAGACTGGCGGGTATTCAGTTGTCGCATGATTTCTCTATGCGTCCGGATGTCGTGACGACGCCGTTACCTGCATTTTACGGTGAGGTCACAGCGCCCACTACGTTAGATTTGTTTATCAATGGCTTTAAAACTGACTCAATGAATGTTGGGCCCGGTCCTTTCATTATTAACGATATTCCAATGCTCTCTGGTGCTGGGGAAGCAACGGTAATTGCAACGGATGCTCAAGGTAAGCAAACGGTCATGACCAGCCCATTTTTTCTCTCTTCCGATCTACTGAAGACCGGATTTACATCTTACAGTGCGAGTATTGGTGCGATCAGAGAAAATTTCGGTAATGCATCTAACGACTATGGAGACGGTGGCGTGGTTACCGCTCTGCGTCATGGCATGACTGATTGGTTAACATTAGAAGCTCAAGCCGAAGCAAAAGATGACCTGATCGTTGCGGGGCTGGGCTTTGTCACCAATGCTTTCAATTTAGGTACGGTGGATGCCTCGTTTCGCGTGAGTAATTTTCAGGATCAATCTACCTCATATGCGCTAGGTTATAGTTATCAGTCTCGGCGGTTTAGCTTCGCTGCTCGAACTCAAGTAGAACAAGCCGACTTTTATACCTTATCTCATTTACCAAATTACGAAATGCTCGATGACGGCAAGGACGCTTCACTCGCGTCGCGCCATCTATCACAAATCAATATGGGAGTCCGTTTGGGAGATTGGGGCTCACTTTCTGGTGGGTACTTTGATATTCAACAATCCGACTCAGATTCACGTACCCTAAATCTTACTTATAGCTACGCTCTGCCTTTTAATATCAATATGTCCCTGTCTTACAACCATAGTATTGGTGGTCAGAGTGTTACGTTGGCGCAATTCTCTCTACCTTTCAGTTCTTTGGGGGGAAGTTCGGGGCTAACGCTGAAAAGAGAGGATGATGGCGATGTGCGAGGGCGAGTGGGTTACAGCCGCCTTGCGCCAATACGAGGTGGGTGGGGCGTCAATTTAGCGCATGATATTAACGAACACCCAGAAAACCGTAAACAGGCTGATTTGACCTACCGTGCGTCATGGGCGCAGTTCAGAGCGGGGTTAAATGGCACCAGTGGCGACTATGATTATTTTGCGGAAATGGCAGGTTCGGTCTCTACGTTGGATGGAGAAATATTCCCGGCGAATGAAGTGTATGACAGCTTCGCTGTGGTGAGCACCAGTGGTTTTGAAGGTATTCCGGTTAAATATGAAAATCAAATTGTCGGAGTGACAGACGATGAAGGTTACTTACTTGTTCCTTGGGCTACGGCGTATTACACCGCCAAATATGAAATCGATCCACTTAATTTACCTGCCAATGCTGCGTTTTCTGCAACAGAGCAGTTTGCTTCGATACATTCGGGCTACGGCTACCTGTTAGAGTTCCCAATAGAGCTACAAATTGCACTGAGCATGACGGTGGTAGACGAAAATCATTTGTTCCTTCCGATTGGTACATATGGCCGCTCAGAAACGGGCTTAACAAGCCAAATTGGTTGGGATGGTTTTACCTACTTTGAAGGTGTTGACCCAGGCCGCTACATTCAGTTTTATCCTCAAGGACAGCCGCCATGTAAAGTGTTTATTGAGGGGTTGTATCAGCGTGAGAGTCAAAAAATACAAACATTGCCTGAGCAGGTTTGTATCAAAGCCGAAGAAGAGACCGCACTATGATTTTGCGCCGCTGGCTTGCTAGCCTACTTCTCTTTTTCTCGTTCTCGACAATGGCTTGTCAGCTCACGGCGGCAACACCTTTAATCTTGTTTGGCAATGTTTCTTCGTTTACTGTTTCAAGCTCTCAGCAGCAAAGCTCAGCTCAGCCTCATGCGGGGATTACGTGTGACTTTTCTACACTTGTGTCTTTGTTAAGTGGCGACTACGTATCAGCAACGTTTAACAGTATAAATAATGGTTTGCTATTAAATGAGGATGATCCGAGTTCGGAGCTCAGCTATCAGATTTTTGGCGATCCAGGTCTTTCACAAGAGTATGTATTCGGCCAAACTTACAATTTTTTTGAAATTGGGTTACTCGATTTACTCGGGTTGTTTGGCACTCAAGCTGAGTTTCCGCTTTATGCTCGGACGGGAGTGGGCAGTAATCTTTCCGCTGGGACTTATAAAGACCAAATCACCGTATCCTGGATTTGGGATTACTGTAAGGGTATCGGGGTTCTAGGAGTATGCATTGGCCGCGCCAATGGCAGCGCTCAAAGCGTGATTACGGTTGAGTTGGAAGTGACCCCTGATTGTATGATCACGGCGCCAGATATTGATTTTGGTTCGTCCCCATTAGTGGCCGGTTTTGAGCCAGTCAGTCAGGTTATATCGTTAACTTGTACCAAGAATAGTTCCTTCTCCATTGGCTTGAATGACGGCCTAAATGCGTCCGGCGGTCAGCGGCGAATGATTTCTAGTGGTCACTATTTGGAGTATGAAATCTATAAGTCATCATCGATGGATCGCTGGGGAGGAACCAGTTCTGAACGTCGTGAACACAGTGACGTCGATACTGGCGGCTCTATTCCTGATGGTATCACTCCACAGAATTATAATTATCGCGCGCAGATACTAACCAGCCAAACGACCCCTCCTGCAGGTACTTACACCGACTCAATAATCGTTGACGTTCAATTTTGAGCATCATGTCAATTACATCATTAGAGGCTTCTATTCCAAAAATCTTTTGTAATCATAGTTTTCACTCTGTCACTGCTTAATTTTGTGAGATTAGTATGGCTTTATTCTCACGGAATTTAACTTTCAGAAATAAGGAAAATGATGAAGAAGTCACTAACAACATTAGGTTTGGCACTGGTATTTACAGGAACAGCTTATGCAGCAAGCTGGGGCTACGAGGGAAACCATGGACCTGCTCATTGGGGTGAGTTTGCATCTGAGTGCGCGAAAGGTCAAAACCAGAGCCCAATCAACATTGAATCGGCGACCGAAGCGAAGCTAGAAAAATTGAATTTCGACTACGAAGGTAAGGCAATTTCACTGCTGAACAACGGTCACACTTTACAAATTGGTTTAGAAGGCAAAAACACACTCACCATTGATGGTAAAGAGTTTACGTTGAAACAGTTCCACTTCCATACGCCATCTGAAAACCATGTGGATGGTAAAGAATACCCACTAGAAGTACACTTTGTGCATGCCGACAAAGTAGGTCATCTAGCTGTTGTCGCGGTGTTCTTTAAACTGGGTGGCGCGAACCCAGATCTAGCTAAGATGCTAGCTAACATTCCAACTAAAGATCAAGATGTTACCATCAAGGTTCCATTTGATGCGGATGCCCTTATCCCAAGTGATAAAGACTACTACCGCTTTAACGGCTCACTAACGACACCACCATGCTCTGAAGGTGTGCGTTGGTTGGTGATGAAAGAAGCACAAACTATTTCTCCTGAGCAGATAAAATCTTTTTCGGAAGTCATGGGGAAAAACAATCGCCCAATCCAACCGCTGAATGCACGTATGGTGTTAACGCAACAATAACCACTTCATGCGAAGAAAAATAAAAAGCCCGCTTAAACACAGCGGGCTTGATTATTTGGGTATTGGTGAGAACTAGAAGCCGTGATCTTCTTGCTCTTCCGCTTTTACCATTTGTATAGGATCAAGCTTAAGCGTCTGAGTAGGGAACGCGATATCTGCATCGTGTTCTTTAATGATGTTGATTACCTTAAGCAGTATGTCCTGCTTAACCTCATGGTATCTCACCCAATTTACGGTTTTAGTAAAGGTATAGATAAAGAAGTGCAACGATGATGGACCGAATGTATCGAAGTTGACGATAAGTGTTTGGCGTGCATCAATGTCTTTGTGATTTTTCAGCATTTCTTTTACCGCGGTGATAATTTGCGGCATTTTTTCTGCATCGTCGTAACGAAGTCCAATTTTTTCGTAGATGCGTCGGTTCAGCATGCGAGATGGGTTTTCTACGACAATGCTGCTAAACACTGAGTTTGGCACATACAGTGGACGCTTATCGAAAGTTCGGATAATGGTCATACGCCAGCCAATGCGTTCTACCGTCCCCTCTATTTGTCGGTCTGGAGAACGGATCCAATCGCCAACTTTAAATGGACGATCGAAGTAGATCATAAGACCTCCAAAAAAGTTAGACAGCAAATCCTTCGCCGCTAAACCGACGATCAAACCACCAACACCACCGAAGGTAAGTAGGCCCGATAGTGACAGACCAAATGCCTGCATTACGGTTAGAATTCCGACGGTAATAAAGAACAGGCGCGCGACCTTAGCTATCGCTTGTACTGTTGTTTCATCTCGGTTCTTTTGTTCGAGAACATGCTCTTCAACATTGGTAATGAGCCGCATAACGGTCCATACGAAGATGCTGATGATTAAAATCAGTTTCAGCGTACTTAACCAGTTTATTTTATCGTTGAGCTCGCTCTCTAATATGATGCCGATAGAGACGGTTGCTGGCCAACACCAAATGAGTGTACTGACTGGCGCTTTTAGCGCATCAAGCAACATGTCATCCCAGTGGAAGGGTGTTTTCTCTACGAGCGCAGCGAGGCGAGAGCGGATCAGCCGCCAAGCTATCCAAGCTATAAAGCTAGCGAGCGTAATGAAAAGGACGCTCCCACTCCAATTTTGATGAGACGTTTCAATGTAGCTTTGTAATTCGGTAAACCACTGTGGCATATGTAACTTATTTCTAGTGAACCATGGAAGGAAAGGTAGCAGATATTACTCCTTCACCCCAGTGATTTCCTTTAAATCATTTACTTATGTCTAAACCGTCCGAGATGGACTTTTCCTTCCGATGACAAGAGAGTCACCTCAATGTTCTGTTGAGCGACCGCTTCATGCATGTTCAGAGGTACGCTACCAATGATTGAGGGTTGATATTTGGACGATCAATTATAACTTCTCTGACTTATCGCTAACATTTATCTTAAGTAAGTGTGAGAGTGTATTGGCTCTTGAATTAGCGGAGGCAGATATGGAATTTACAGAGCTGGATCGAAACGCGCTCTACGACATCTGGATGTCACAAAAAGCCAAAATGCACATCACTCAAATGGAAATGGCGAAGCGCCTTGGTTTGAGTCTACACGAGTTTTCTGGCTTGTTACGTGGTAATTCTCCACTGACGCTAGGTTTTGTAAAACAGCTATGCGAGCAGCTACATGTACGTCCTGGTCAGGTGATTCCGTCTTTGACGGAGCGTGATCTATCTGCATCTGGTACCGTTTATTTACAAAATCGTGTGACGGTGGATGGTGATATCAGTAACGTGTTTATCGACGGAAACCAAGTCGTGATCGAGTACGTTCACCAAGTTAGCTAGCTTGCTCGTCAAATTATCGGGTTGAAGAGCAATAAAAAACGAGCCACTGTTGGCTCGTTTTTTCGTTTCTGTTTTGCTCGATTGCAAAGATTATGGGATTTTCACTAGCGAATCGTGTGAAAGATCCGCGATAGACTTAGCGCCAGTCAGCGTCATTGCTACACGCATTTCTTTATCGTACAGATCCAGTAGATTTTCAACGCCTGCTCCGCCTTGTGCTGCCAATGCGTACACAAATGAACGGCCAAGAAGCGTACAGTCTGCACCAAGTGCGAGCATACGAACGACATCAAGACCAGTACGAATACCAGAGTCTACGAAGATCTTAAGATCACCTTTTACCGCATCCGCAATGCTTGGTAGTGCTTTAGCACTTGAAAGTACGCCATCTAACTGACGGCCACCATGGTTAGATACCACAATGCCATCTGCGCCGAAACGTACCGCATCTTTCGCGTCTTCTTCATCTAGAATGCCTTTGATAACCATTGGGCCATCCCAAAAATCACGAATCCACTCAAGATCTTTCCAGGAGATAGAAGGGTCGAAGTTTGCGCCTAACCAGCCGATGTAATCTTCTAGCTTTGTTGGTTCGCCACGATAAGTTGAGATGTTACCTAAGTCGTGCGGTTTACCAAGTAGACCCACATCCAGCGCCCAGCTTGGGTGGCGCATCGCCTGGAATACACGACGCATGGCCGCGTTAGGGCCACTCATACCTGAGTGCATGTCACGGTAACGTGCGCCAGGAACTGGCATATCAACGGTAAACACCAGCGTTGTTACGCCTGCTGCTTTTGCACGCTCAAGTACGTTTTTCATAAAGCCACGATCTTTAAGCACGTAAAGCTGGAACCACATTGGACGTTCAATTGCAGGTGCGACTTCTTCAATCGGACAAACCGAAACAGTCGACATAGTAAATGGGATGCCTTTTTTCTCGGCTGCTTTTGCTGCTTGCACCTCGCCTCGGCGCGCGTACATACCAGTTAGACCAACAGGAGCTAGCGCGATTGGCATTGCCAGTTTCTCACCGAAGAGCTCGGTTTCGAGGCTCAAATCTGTCATATCGCGTAGGACGCGTTGGCGAAGAGCGACATCACCTAAATCGTCAGTATTACGCTTCAGCGTGCGTTCGTCGTAAGAGCCGCCATCAATATAATGGAATAGAAACGGGGGAAGCTTGGCTTTCGCGGCAGCGCGGTAGTCAGTAGAAGCTGAGATAATCATAATGGTGTCCTAGCGGTTATTCTAAGCAAAGTTGTGGAGCAATTTGCTCTTTCGTTGAGCCTTCATCGCAAAGCAGTGAAGACATCAAAATGAGTATAGTTACCTATGGTTCACTTACGTTTGAATCGGTGATGTTGGTAACCCATTTACATAATTGGTTGAAAAATTTTGTTAAATCACTCAATCAGTTATGCAAACTGGAAAGGGTGACACAGCTGTCGGGGGAATTGATGTAGCAAGCTAAATCAACATGTCGGGGTAGTAGTGCAGACAGCTGTGTCAAATTAGGCAGGGCTGTAAACCCTGCATTTCGCGTTACTTCATTAAGACATCTGTCATTTGGAAGCCATAAATCAGCACCAATCCAATAATGCCTGTCATTACAATGTAGTAGAACGTAGGAATAATCGTCTTACGCAATGTTGCGCCTTCTCGACCAAGCAAACCTACCGTGGCTGATGCGGCAACAACGTTGTGAATCGCAATCATGTTACCTGCGGCAGCACCGACGGCCTGGAGTGATACAACAATCACACTCGAAATAGACAACGTTTGTGCCACTTCGAATTGGAACTGGCTGAACATCATATTTGATACCGTGTTTGAGCCAGCGATGAACGCACCCAGTGCACCAACGGTGGCACTCAGCGCTGGGAACGCAGAACCAACAAGGTCAGAGGCGAAGTTTGCGGTTGTGACGGGCATACTTGCTAGGTCAGCACCGTTGATGCCTGAGTTGATAAAGATACGAACCATCGGAATGGTAAATACCAAGACAAAACCCGCCCCAATCAGTGTTTTGCTTGACTCGCCAAATGCTTCACGCAATGGCTTTACGCTGCCGCTTTGTAACATTGCAGCAAGTAGTGCGACAAACACCAGAATGCCACCAGGAAGGTATAACGGCTGAATCGCAGCGCTAACGCCAGTCTCACCAAGAATGTTGCTGAACGACAAACTTACGCTTTGTACAAAGCCTTTCAGCTCAGGGCTTACGCGGCTTGCGACGAGAATAACTGCCAGCATTACATATGGAACCCAAGCTTTTACGATGCTCATTGGCTTGCCCGGATTGTCGTTTAGATCGACTTTTAGCGAGCCTAACCACTCTGCAGGCCACTTGTCTTCGCTTTCGAAATCCCACTTAGTCTTTGGTACTAAGAAGCCTTTTTTCGCTGCGGTAACAACGATAGACAGACCAACCAAACCACCGATAAGTGAAGGGAACTCTGCACCTAAGAAAACACCGGTTAACGCGTATGGAACGGTGAAAGAGACACCAGCGAATAGTGCAAATGGTAGAATATCCAGACCTTCACTCCAGCTTCTGTTCTTGCCGAAGAAACGTGTTAACATCATCGCCATTAATACTGGGATCATCGTACCTACGACTGCGTGAATGACAGCAACGTGCGCTGTGATATCTTGCAGGTACATTTCCCACGTTGCACCTTGTGCGGCCAACGACTCACTGATGTTATGGGTGTCTAAACCTTTGTTTACACCTACGATGATAGGCGTGCCTACCGCGCCGAATGAAACAGGCGTTGACTGAATCATCATGCCCATAAGGACAGCGGCTAGCGCAGGAAAGCCGATTGCAACCAGTAGTGGTGCAGCGATTGCTGCCGGGGTACCGAACCCAGATGCGCCTTCAATGAACGAGCCAAAGCACCAAGCAATGATGATGGCTTGTACACGGCGGTCAGCCGAAATATCGGTAAATCCATTACGGATTGTGGTGATCGCTCCAGTGTGTTTTAAAGTGTTGAGCAAGAAGATGGCACCAAACACGATCCATAGAACAGAGACAGTAATGCCGAGTCCTTGGAATACGGAGGCCAGTACGCGATTGGCTGACATATCCCAAAACATAAGTGCGATAGCGACGGTTAGACCGAACGCAACAGGCATGGCTTTTTTAGCAGGCCAGTTGAGACCAACCAATAAGATGGCGGCAACAACAATTGGCGAAAATGCCACTAGGGCAAGTAGGGTTTCACTCATTTGTACATCCTTCGTACGCTGACTTCTCGAACGGTGTCAATCCGCTGTAGAGGTGACTTTTTGTTGTAATGGTTTTGTTAATTTGGCGTGAATTTACTCCTTTATTTTTTGTTGATATAGGGAAATAATGAAAATAATTAATTCCAAAAGTGACATAATGGTATGAGAGCAGACGACTTAATTCTATTTTCTCAAGTAATCGAACTTGGCAGCTTTAGCAAGGTTGCAGAGGCAAATAACCTTACAAATTCGGTAGTTAGCAAAAGAATGGCGAGGTTGGAGGAAGAAATAGGGGCTCAGCTATTATATCGAACAACGCGCAAATTAACCTTGACTGAGGCAGGTAAGGTGTTACTCCACAGTGCTAAAAATGTGAAGCAGGCCACTCAGGAGGCTATGGATGCTGTTGCAGGCTTTGGAGAGAATGTGAGCGGTCATATAAAAATGTCCGTGCCGTGTATCTCTGGAGATTTGATACTTGCTGATGCTGTTGCCGAGTTTTGTAACCTTCATCCGGGTCTGACTGTGGACATGTCATTGGATAACCGCTTTGTCGATTTAGTGGCTGATGGTTACGATTTAGTCATTCGAACTGGCTACCTAGCCGACTCCAGTTTGATCGCACGACATATTCTCGATTCCCAATGGGTGGTATGCGCGTCCCCTTCATATATCGCTAAAAATGGGAAACCGATCGAGCCGATTGATCTCACCACGCACAATTGTCTGCAATACGCTTACCAAACCACAGGTGCAACGGATTGGGAGTTTAAAGGAGAAGATGGCAATTACATCGTCAAAGTATCGGGCTGCTTTTCTACTGATAACGCGACCGCATTACGTAAAGCCGCTCTGGGCGGCCATGGTATAGCTTACGTCCCGCGATGCTTGGTGTATCATGATATTCGCAATGGCCAACTGGTGGATATTTTTCCTGAACTAGTAGGTAAAAAGTTGGGTATCTACGCGGTGTATCCGTTTACTCGTCAACCACCGAACAAAGTGAAGCTGCTTATTGAGCACATTCGTGACCGGTACTTAACGATATCTCATTATTTCTAGGTTCTTCATAGATTTAAAACAATGTCGTTGAAATCAAAATTGGGTGCTCTAAGGTAATCACCGCAATAAAACGATTGAAGATAAACAACTTAATAAAAACAACGGAGTAACACGGACGTTATGCATTACCCAAAAACACGTAAAGATTCTGTCGTGGACACTTATTTTGGTCACGACATTGCCGACCCTTATCGCTGGTTAGAAGATGATCGCAGTGAAGAAACCGCACAATGGGTTTCGGGTCAAAATTCGGTCACCTTCGATTTCCTTGGTCAGATACCGTACCGCCAACAAATCCGTGACTTAGTGGCGAACAGTCAAAACTACGAAAAATATTCCCAGCCATTTGTACGTGGTGACTACACCTACTTCTACAAAAACGACGGTTTGCAAAACCAAAGCGTATTGTATCGACGTAAAGGCGAGGGAGAAGCCGAGGTTTTCCTTGATCCAAATACTTTCTCCGAAGAGGGCACGACCTCTCTTGGCGAAGTCAGCTTCTCTAAAGACTACCGTTTGGTCGCGTATTCCATCTCAGAAGGGGGTAGTGATTGGCGTAAGATCTTTGTCATTGATACGGAAACCAAAGAACAGTTAGAGCCTGAGATTGTTGATGCGAAGTTTACGTCGATTTCTTGGCTGGGCAGCAAAGGCTTCTATTACTCAAGCTACGATAAGCCGCAAGGCAGCGAGTTGTCTGCTCGAACTGAGCATCACAAGCTTTATTATCATGAACTTGGTACCCCTCAATCTGAAGATAAAGTGATTTTTGGTGAGTTGGATACGCAAGTTCATCGTTATGTGTCTGGTACGACGACGACAGATGATCGCTTCCTCATTATCTCTGGCGCAGAATCTACATCGGGTAATCGTCTGTTTTATATCGATTTACAGTCTGACTCCCAAGCAATTGTGACGCTGCGCGATACAACGCAAGGCGACACCTACTTAATTGATAGCCAAGACGCAACCTTGCTGCTTTACACCAACCTAGACGCGCCGAATGGCAAAGTTGTCAGCTACAACACTCAGACAGAACAATGGGCTGACGTGATTGCTGAACAAGAACAGCCGTTAGAAATCAGCAAAGGTGGCGGTTATCTGTTTGCGACTTATATGGTAGATGTGGTTTCTAAAGTGCAGCAGTTTAACTACCAAGGTGAGTGGATTCGAGATGTACAATTGCCGGGAGAAGGCACGGCTTATGGTCTGGCGGGTAAAAAAGAAGAAACCACACTTTATTACACATTCACTAACTACGTGACGCCTCCGACGATCTTCTCATTTGATGTCGAATCTGGTGAATCGACACTGTTTCAGGAATCAAAGGCACCGTTCGATCGTAATGAGTATGAATCAAAACAGGTGTTTTATACCTCAAAAGACGGCACGCAAGTTCCTATGATCATTTCATACAAGAAGGGCATTGCACTTGATGGTAGAGCACCAACCATGTTGTATGGTTACGGCGGTTTTAACATCAGCCTCACTCCAATGTTTTCTGGCAATGTAGCCAACTGGCTAGAGTTGGGTGGTATATACGCTGTCGCCAACATGCGAGGCGGCGGTGAATACGGTAAAGCCTGGCACAACGCAGGCACTCAGCAGCAAAAGCAAAACGTGTTTGTTGACTTTATTGCGGCGGCGGAATACCTGATTGAAAACGACTACACTAGCTCGGATCGCCTAGCGATTCGCGGTGGTTCTAATGGTGGTTTGTTAGTTGGAGCGTGTATGACGCAACGCCCTGAACTATTCAAAGTCGCGCTGCCTGCGGTTGGCGTGCTTGATATGCTGCGTTATCACACGTTTACTTCTGGAGAAGGCTGGAAGTATGACTATGGCACGTCGGAGCAAAGTGAAGCGATGTTCCAATACTTGCTTGGTTACTCTCCTGTTCACAATGTAAAAGAAGGCGTGCAATATCCTGCTACCTTGGTGACAACTGCTGATCACGACGACCGAGTTGTGCCAGCACATTCGTACAAATTTATTGCGGAGCTGCAAGACAAGCAGCAAGGCGCTAATCCAGTATTGATACGCATTGATGTTAATGCCGGTCATGGTGCAGGAATGCCGCTGAGTAAGCAAATTGACCTCACCACAGACGTGTATGCATTTACGTTACATAATATGGGTATTGAGTCGATTTAATGCCCTAGTTGTTAGAAACTTCTGAGAATAAAAAAATGCCGCGACAGTGTCGCGGCATTTTTCATGGTTGGGGGAACTCAATTCATACTGTTTGCCAGTATTTGAGCCAGGTTGACTAAGTCTGACTCTTGAACCAACCAGTCTCGGCGGCCAAACCGAAAGGCAGCTACGCCATTCTTAAGACAAGATGAATTTATCACCTTTTCTTAATCCTAGTTTATGAATATGAAACTGTGATGAACCTAAGCCGCATTGTGCTGATTTTCACTGTTTTCAAGATCAAATGAGGCATCTATCAGTTTTTTCGTGTAGTCATTTTTAGGGTTTTGGAAAATCTTTTCGGCCGTACCTTGTTCCATGACCTCGCCCTTTTGCATGACTAGAACACGATCAGAGAGTGCTTTAACTACTGATAGATCGTGGCTAATAAACAAGTAGCCAATATTGTGTTTTTTCTGCAAATCTTTCAGAAGGTCAATCACTGTCAGTTGCACCGAGCGGTCTAATGCAGAGGTTGGCTCATCAAGCAGAATAAACGAAGGTTCAAGGATCAGTGCTCGCGCGATAGCAATACGCTGACGCTGGCCTCCTGAAAACTCGTGCGGATAACGGTTGATGGACGCGGGATCTAAGCGGACCTCACGGAGCACGTCGCGTGCTTTCTGCATACGTTCTTTTTTACTCAACATTGGTTGGTGGACAGTTAATCCTTCTGTGATGATCTCGCCGATAGTCATACGAGGAGAAAGCGAACCATAAGGGTCTTGGAATACCATCTGAACGTCTTTTTTCAGCTCAAAACGTTCTTTGTTTGTCAGCAAGGCTATATCTTGGCCTTTATATTCTATTTTGCCAGTTGAGGGCAGTAGACCTATCAAAGCTCGGCCGAGTGTAGACTTACCTGAACCGGACTCCCCAACGATCCCGAGGGTCTCTCCTTGTTTAAGCTCAAGAGAAATGCCTTTTACCGCTTCGAAGTACTCATTCTTGCTCGCAATAAAATGCGACTTTACCAAGAATTTGACTCGTATATCGTCGGCCTTTAAAAGCTGTGTAGCACTTTCGCTAATAGGCTCCTTACTGCCTTTAGGAATCGAGTTGATTAGCATACGTGTGTATTCGTGCTTTGGGTCCTCGAAGAGTATTTGCGTTTCGCCTTCTTCGACGACTTCTCCTTTACACATCACAATGACACGATCTGCAAAGTGTTTTACGACGCCTAAGTCATGAGTAATAAATAGGATTGCCATGCCCATCTGAGCCTGAATTTCTTTAATCAGGTGCAACACTTCTGCTTGAACCGTGACATCCAACGCTGTTGTAGGTTCGTCGGCGATCAAAATATCGGGCTCGTTAATCAGTGCCATCGCAATCATGATGCGTTGCAATTGACCACCAGAAAATTCGTGTGGGTACTTGTTGTACGCTTTTTCTGGGTTTGGCATATGAACTAATTCAAACAGCTCTAACACCTTTGCTTTTGCTGTTCGTCTGTCGACCGGGCGGTGACACATGATGGCCTCAGCGACTTGGATACCCACCCGCATGTACGGGTTTAGTGAGGTCATCGGCTCTTGAAAAATCATGCCAATGCGATCACCGCGAATACTTTGCATTTCACGCTCTGTTTTATCCAAGATGGAGCTACCCTCAAACATGATGGATGAGTTTTCATGCAAAATAGCGTTGTCTGGCAGTAGTTTCATCAGTGCATTGGTTGATACTGACTTGCCAGAGCCAGATTCGCCAACGATGGACAGCGTCTCGCCTGCTTTTAAATCGAAGCTAACATTCTTTACTGCATCGACGATCCCATCGTTTGTCGTAAAGCTGACTGATAGGTTGTTCACCGAAAGAATGGTTTTAGAAGACATCACAGATCCTTGTGGTTGATAAAGCAAATGATACTTAAGCAATGGACAGTACAAACCTAGCTGGCCTCAATGCTTGAGCTTTAGATTAATTATACAGGTGAGAAGGCGAAGCTTTTGCCGAACTCATTGCTTGCAAATGTAAGAACTGCTCATGCGCGCGCGTTACGTGCTCGAGTTCTATCATCCATTGAGCATTACGTTGGGCAGAGCAAAATGCCGCCATGTGAGCTAACAAGTCTTCGCTCTGTTGACCAAGTAGGTGACCTACGCGCTCAATCAGTTCATGGCTCTCTAGCTGCAAAAATTGAAATAGCGCGTAAGTTTGATTGAGTATTGAGAACGCATCATGTTGTAAGCCGAGTTTGTTGAGAATCTCTGATTGCGTCACGCTGGCATCTCTAAGCCCCGTAATGAGACATACAAACTGGCAAGGTTTAGTTTGTGCATTTTCTAGCGCTAAATGAATGTGGTTGGGTAGATTGTTGAGCACGTCGTCATATAAACGATGAGCTTCTGGCCAATGGCCTTGTTCCATCAGTTGCTCCGCTTTTAAGTAGCGCATCCAGCATTGCTCAATATTCATATCCATCTCCACAACATTTGATTTGTTTAGATATTAAATGAAATTGATTATCAATTGCAAGTGCGTGTTAATATCACTTATGTGTTCATAAAATGTCCAATCAATCTAGGGTGGAAGGTAAATCACTTAAAATTAAGCAAATAATCTCTACACTCAAATAACGAAAATAAGAAAAAAGGAAGTGGATATGGCAATACTAAGATTGGAAGCTAAGCAGCTATATTCTGTAGCAGATCTAGAGAATATGCCATGTAAGTCGACCAAGGAGTTACCTCCAATTGATGAAATCGTGGGCCAAGAGCGCGCGCAAAAAGCGGTCGAGTTTGCGATGTCCATCAAAGAGAAAGGGTATAACATCTACGCCATTGGTCAGAATGGGCTAGGTAAACGCACCATGATCTTGCGCTATCTGAATCGTCACCAGCACGATGCAGCAGCCCTGTTTGATTGGTGTTACGTTGCGAACTTTGAGGATACCCGTACACCAAAGGTATTAAAGCTGCCTTGTGGTATCGGAAATAAACTACGTGTTGATATTGAAGCTTTAATGGGCAAATTATTGAATGCTTTACCCCTAGCATTCGACAATGAAATGTACTTTAGCCGCGCTGAGCGATTAAAAAATCAATTGGCAGCTAAGCAACAAAACGAGCTGGATCGTATTAGTCGAGAGGCAAAAGAAAAGGGCATCAGCCTAACACTGACTACGCAGGGGGATTATCAGTTTGTCGCCATGAACGGTGATGAGCTTCATACGGAAGAGTCTTTTGATGTACTAAGCAAAAAAGAACAAGAGCAATTCAGCGATGCTATTGATGAACTCGAAGTGCGATTGCGCTCGATGGTTCGTGAGCTTACGGAGTGGGAAGAGACATACAGCGATAAAATCAAAAAGCTCAATGATGAAGTGACGCTTGATGTGATTACTCACTTCATCAAAAAACTCAAAGTGGATTACGCGCAATATTCCGAAATCAAAACCTACTTAACTGAGCTGCAAAAAGATATTGTTGAAAACGCAGATATCTTCCTTGACCAAAGTGGCGAGCAAGGCGAAATTGCGACGGCATCCTTGGATAAAAAATTGCCACGTCGTTATAAAGTGAACGTCTTGGTAAGCCGTAAAAGCAGCGAATTTCCTATCGTTGTTGAAGAAAATCCCAACTATCATTCACTCTTCGGGTCGATTGAGACTGCCACTTTCAAGGGAACGGTGTTTACCGACTTCTCGCTGATTCGCGCAGGGAGCTTGCATAAGGCGAATGGCGGCGTTCTATTAATGGATGCTCAGAAAGTACTTGAACAGCCTTACGTTTGGGATGGTTTGAAGCGCGCATTGCGTGCTCGTCAATTGAGTTTTACGTCTCTAGAAAAAGAAGTCACATTGACGGGGGCGGTATCACTCGATCCTGAACCGATTCCGCTTGATATCAAAATTATCTTATTTGGTGATTACCGAACTTACCAATTACTCCAACATTACGATCCTGAGTTCAGCGAGTTGTTCCGTGTGACGGCAGATTTCGAAGACGAAATGAAACGTACGCCGGAGTCTGAGCTGCATTACGCGCGCTTTATCTCTAGCGTGGTGCATGACAACAATATGCTGCATTGCGATCGCAAAGCCATTGCTCGAATCATCGAATACAGCTCACGTTTGTCTGGCGACCAATCCAAGCTATCTCTGCATTCGGCTAATATCGCCAACTTGCTTCGAGAGTCGAACTACGTGGCTCGTCAAGCCAACTCTAACATGATCCGTATTGGTCATGTTGAAGAGGCGCTCAATAACCAAGAAATGCGAGTAAGCCGATTACGCGATAACGTAATGGAAACCTTTATTAACGGCACAACGCTGATTCGCACCGAAGGAGAAGCCGTAGGCCAAGTGAACGCACTTTCGGTATTGAGCACTAGTGACTACATGTTTGGTGCACCGAATCGCATCACAGCGACGACGTGTTACGGTGATGGGGATGTTATCGATATCGAGCGCAGCGTGGATTTGGGGGGCAGTATTCACTCTAAGGGCGTGATGATTTTGTCTGCCTACTTATCTTCCGTATTTGGTAAAACGGCACGAGTGCCATTAACTACAACCATTACCTTTGAGCAATCTTATGGTGGTGTTGATGGTGATAGTGCCAGCATGGCTGAGTTATGTGCGGTTGTGTCTGCTTTTTCAAAGCAACCAAACCGACAAGACATTGCGATAACAGGGTCGATGAATCAATTTGGTCAAGCTCAGCCTATTGGTGGCGTAAACGAAAAGATCGAAGGCTTTTATGATGTGTGTGTAATTAAAGGTCGTCATGACGGGCAGGGGGTCATTATTCCGCGCTCTAATGTTCACAATCTAATGCTTCGTTCCGACATCGTGAAAGCAGTCGAAAAAGGCGAGTTTAATATTTGGGCGATTGACCATGTTACTGAAGCTATCGAATTGTTTACGGGGAAAGTTGCTGGTGAGCCAACCGATGAAGGCTCTTATCCAATCGATACCATTTTTGGCCTTGCTCAAGCTAAGCTCAATTCGTTGAGAAAATAGGCTGAAACCGTCCTAAATGTGAATGTATCTCATCATAAGTGATCATAATTTATCATAACGACAATATCCCGACGATACTGTCGGGATATTGTCAATAACAGATTGAAAATGGAGAGTTTTTGTACTAGACAAAAGTGTGATCGATCTCTAATATTCGCCACTTGTTTATTCGTCTGGGATTTATCCCGTCGCAAGGAAGCATAGATATTCAAACTGCCGAAAAGTAACGTTGTTATAAGTACTGCTCGAGTTTGTTTGGATATAGACATCACGCATACAACTGAGGCCCTGTCATGCAGTTATCACTGAAAAATTTGTCAGTACGAACGCAAATTTTGGTTCCGGTATTATTTACCGCGATTGTTTTGTTTATTGCTCTTTGGATTACTAAAAACAATCTTCAAGCAGAGCAAGATGTTATTGCTTCCAACCAAGAATCTTTGGTTTTTCACAAAGACACATTGGCGAGTATTGACGACCAAATTTACCCTCTGCGCATAAGCGCGGTTTACGCTATTTACGATGCTTCTCGTCGTGAGAATTTTCTAACCGAGTTGAAAGAAGGCTTAAAGCAAGTTGATGCCGATTTAAGCGCAATTGAAGCCCGAAACCTATTCCGTGACGATGCCGTTAAAGTTCGCCAAGCAATTGAATCCTATGTGCGATATTCAGAGCGCTCAGTTGCTTTCTTCAACCAATACGATCAAGGTTTGAAATCGGATAGCGAGTACCGTGCATTTGTCAAAGAGTATCGCAATGTTGGCCGAGAAATGGTCCAACAAATTAACACACTATCAAAGCATGTAAACGAGCAAGCTGAACAATCTACTATCAGAAGTCATCAGCAAAATGAACGTGTGCAAAATAACGCTATGTTGACGGTTTTAGCGGTATTTGCTTTCTCATTGATAGGCGCTTGGTTCCTATCTGGCATGATTGTTACACCAATCCAAAAGCTGCAAGAAGTGATGCGTCAGTTAGCAATGGGTAATCTATCAGTACGTGCAGATGTCGATGGGGACAATGAGATCTCTAAGCTGAGCAAAGATGTAAACCAAACCGCAGAGCAGTTATACAACACTGTGGACCAGTTAACCCGTATTAGTGAGGAAGTTGCATCTGCATCGACCGAATTAGCTGCGGTAATGACGCAAGCGGAAGCGAACGCTCAACAAGAGTTGGCGGAGATCGAGCAAGTTGCATCTGCGGTTAACGAGCTTGCAAGCACTGCGAATAATGTGAGTGATAACGCGACCTCTGCTGACGCAACCGCGCGTGAAGCTGATGGACTTGCTCAATCAGGTTTGGCTATCTTCCAAGAAAGTGCGGAAGCAAGTGCGCAAATGTCTCAAGCATTGAACGATGCAGCGCAAGTTGTTTTGCGTCTAAAAGAGCAATCTGTACAGATCAACGATGTTATTGAAGTGATTCGCGGCGTATCTGAGCAGACCAACTTGCTAGCATTGAATGCTGCGATTGAAGCGGCGCGAGCTGGTGAGTCTGGTCGTGGTTTTGCGGTAGTAGCTGATGAAGTACGCATGCTAGCAGCGCGTACTCAAGACTCGACACAAGAGATCCAAACGATCATTGAAGAGCTTCAAGCGCAGTCTGGGCTTGCGAATGACAGTATGCAAGTCAGCCTTGATATGCTTAGCCGCAACAACGAGCTGACGCAACAAGCGAATGAAGCGTTGGTTGGAATTACCGAGTCAGTCGCCAACATCAACGATTCAAACACGCAAGTAGCAACCGCAGCCGAAGAGCAGTCTCAAGTTACTCAAGATATCAATCGCAACGTGGTTAACATGTCGGAGCTTGTAAACCAAAACGTAGCGGGCATCAGCCAGAGTGCAAGTGCGAGTACTGAGCTTTCATTACTTGCAGAGAAGCAGAAAGAGCAATTAAGTTTCTTTAAGCTTTAATTCATCATCTACTTATCAAATCTCTAAATCCCTGAGTGAATGCTCAGGGATTTTTTTGTTTGTAATAATCGGATTTATTATCAATAAGTCTATCTAAAACAGTCAGTTAACAAGATTTTTTTTGCGGACAATATCACGTTTTGTGATATTGTTTTTACATTTTTTTCGTCAATTTTTTTTTGACGCGAACATTTTTTTTAACTCAACCGATAACTTGATGGTTGAGAGGTATTCATATCGTCATTTTAAGTGGTGTTTTCTTCTATAAGCGCTGTTTATTCAACACGTTGCGTGAAAAATAACAGCTGCTACTATGCCGCCAGTTTTCTCGTTGGTACAGAAAAGTCCTGTTTTTCTGGTGAGAAAACACATATAAAACAATGATATGGAAAATAACAATGAAATTAAAAACTTTAGCTGTAGCAGTGGCGCTAATGGCATCAGGATCTCAAGTTGTCGCTTCAGAACTATACAACCAAGATGGCACTTCTCTTGAGATGGGCGGTCGCGCTGAAGCGCGTCTTTCTATGATGGATGGTAAGGCAGAAGACCGTACTCGCATCCGTCTTAACTTCCTAGGCAAACAGGAAATCAATGAAAACCTATACGGCGTTGGTTTTTGGGAAGGTGAGTTCAAAACAAAAGAAGAAGGTGCCGTAGATAACAATAGTGATCTTGAAACTCGTTACGCTTATGCGGGTCTGGGTGGCAAATACGGTGAAGTAACTTACGGTAAAAACGACGGCGCACTAGTGGTTCTTACTGACTTTACTGACATTATGGCTTACCACGGTAACACAGCAGCACTTAAACTGCCTGTTTCTGACCGTACAGATAACATGCTGTCTTACAAAGGCCAATTCGAGCAACTAGCTGTACGCGCTAGCTACCGTTTTGCTGATCGCACAACAGATGCACAAGGCTTTACAGACAACGAGGAAGATGGCTTCTCTCTATCTGGTGTTTACGCGTTTGCTAACACTGGTTTTGAACTAGGTGCTGGTTACGCAGATCAAAACGACAGCGATGAGTTCATGCTGGTAGCTGCATACTCTGTAGGTGACTTCTACTTCGCTGGTAACTACACTGGCGCGGATATGGATGTTGCAGGTAAGACTTTTGATTACAAAGGCTACGAACTAGCCGCTGCTTACACTATGGGTCAAACTGTATTCACTTCTACGTTCAACAAAGGTGAACTAGAAGACGCAGATACTGTAGAAAACCTAGCTGTTGATGTAACTTACTACTTCAAGCCTAACTTCCGTGGCTACGCATCATACAACTTCGATCTAATGGATAACGAAGGCGCGGCTGAAAAAGATGAGCTAGCGCTAGGTCTACGTTACGACTTCTAAGTCATGACTCTTATCTAAGATACTGCCTTATTCTTAGTAAATAAAACCCCTTACTGAAAAGTAAGGGGTTTCTTGTTTTCTAGCACTTCAAAGCTTCTTGATAAGCGATAGGGGTTATCAAATCTATCTTTTTAGTGTGAGCTTAGTACCATCAAATTTGAGGTGACTGAGGAGGTTTTTAGCGTTGTTTTTACCAACCTCATCAAACTCCATTCCGTAGCGAGCATAGTGCGTTGATTTTTGTAAATTACAAATACGACCTCGTAACGGCGCTAGCATACGACTTTCTCCGGGCATCGTTAGATCCAATGAAACGTGGTCAGCAACCTGAAGTGGTCGGCTCATTGGTGATGTTACAAAACGACAGCCACTACGAGATAAATCTCTTATTTCGCATTCAGTTCGATAGGCTTCTAAACAAACACGCGCTCTCAAATTTACTTCGTAACGCACTTCTTTGCGAAGCTGAAAGACCTGCATAGTGTTGGGTAGGTCTAGCACCAAAATTGGGTACGGATCGCCTAGTCGATGCTGCAATTGGGCCCGAAATGGGATAACGGCCCCTTCACCTCGATGAGAGTAGGCTTTTACATTGATCCAAAAGCCTTCCTGAAAATAGAACTTCAAGTCTTCATCAGAGATGTTCGGAACCTCTATCAATGCAGTATTATTTGAGTGACAGCCAACAAATGTGCTGGTTGTAATAAACTTTGTACCAACGGGGGTGGTGACGTTTAAGCTCACTTCACTGCCGTGTTCGACCATTGCCATTGCATCGGTGCTATTTAATGTACTTGCCTGACGTTCTGGTGCCTTCTTGCTTTGCAGAGGTAGCTTGCCGTCTCTGGCAATTGGGCTCATATTTCTCATTATAATTGTCGTACCTGATGTAAGAAGGTAATCGCGTGAGGCGAAGCAGCACTCTCGCATGGTATCGATTTTATTCAGTGATATAGTTTGATTCAATCAATCTGTAACAAAAATTAGAGAGCAAGATATGCATAAAGTAACTCATGAGACCACGAATAGTACATTCTGGGTTGATTTAGAGCAGGGTTATAAAGCCAAGGTGATTTATCAGCTTAAGGGTAATGTCATGCACATTACATCAACGGTTGTTCCTGAAGCACTGCGAGGTAAGGGGTACGGAAAAGTGATGATGGAAGCGGTGTTGCCAGAAATTGAGTCACTCGGTTATCAAATCAAACCAGTTTGCCCATATGTTATTCACTACATGGAGAAGAACCAAACGTGGTCACATCTGCTCACATGATGAGTAACAACCACCAACGCTACCAAAATATTGGCCAGGAACTCAATCTCGGTAATTACCGCTCTGTAGAAGTCATACAATCGCTATGGGGAGGCTATGGGGAGTTAGTCCGAGTTACTTATTCTACTGGTTCAGTGATCATTAAGCATGTAAAACTCCCTAAGCCTTCAGAGCATCCTAGAGGCTGGAATACGGACCGTTCTCATCAAAGAAAGTTGCACTCTTATCAGGTGGAAGTGAATTGGTATGAGTATTTTTCCGGAGGGGTGGATACTCGCTGCCGAGTACCACAAGGTCTAAAAACGTTCCAATCGGAGAATGAATGGCTCATTGTGATGGAAGATCTCGCCGAGGTGGGCTTTCCAAAAGTCATCACAGATGCACAGCTAGAGCATCTACAAGCCTGCCTCACTTGGTTGGCGAACTTTCATGCGCGATACATCGATGTTCGTTCGGATAAGTTGTGGCATACCGGAACATACTGGCACTTAGCAACCAGACCCGACGAGCTTGAAGCATTGCAAGACACTGAGCTACAAAATGCGGCTCAATTGATTGATCAAACGCTTTCGCAAGCTAAGTTTAAAACACTAGTACACGGTGATGCCAAATTGGCGAACTTCTGTTTTGATGAAGAAGAATCAAGCGTTGTTGCGGTTGACTTTCAATACGTTGGATGTGGGTGTGCAATGAAAGATGTGGCACTGTTTATGAGTAGCGCCGTTAAGCCAGAACGTTGTGCAGAGATGGAAGTTTGGGTTTTGGATACGTATTTTGCTCAGTTGCAACACGCGCTAATTGTCTATCAACCGAATCTTGACCCTAATGAAGTCGAGCGTGAGTGGCGTCCTTTGTTTGCTGTGGCTTGGGCAGACTTTCAGCGATTTGTGAAAGGTTGGAGTCCCGACCACTGGAAGATCAATCCCTACACAGAAGCATTGACTCGCAGAGCGTTGGCTTACTTACGAAAGTGAGTCGAAGTTTAAAAAGAAAAGCCTCCAATTAGTAGGAGGCTTTGTTTTATCTTTGGCCTGGTCTGATGCGCGCCATGTAATAGGTATTGATGAATTCACCATCACGGAAGGAACCGTCAATCGCTTCACCCTCAATTTGAAATCCATGCTTTTTATAAAGCCCAATGGCGGCGTCGTTATCGGCATTGACCTCTATCTGAATTCTTCTCACATTTAACCAGTTATCTGCTAGTTCAGTGACTGTTTCTATCAATTTGCTACCAATACCGAGTCCGTGGAAACTATCATGTACTCCGATGCCAAACGATGCCGTGTGCATCGTTCTTGGACGTAGAGAGTGGTGAAAGCCAATATTTCCGACGACTTTACCATCAATTTCAGCGACATAGCTATAAACACCATCAGGTATGTTTGACAATCTTTCCACCCACATCGCGAGCGAAGGCTTTGGGAGTTGCAGGGTTTCACGTTGTGCTTTTGGTTGTGAATAGATTTCTACGAGTGCCGCTGCGTCTTCGACGGTCGTTGGACGTACGATAATTTCCATGCCTCTCTCCTTCGCTTTTTAGTTTTAATTTTTAATCTAACCACAGTTTTCTTATTTGGATAGTGTTTTTTTATGTTTAATGGATAAATGCCTTTTAAATTAGCTTGTTATGATGTCATTTTTTGAATTTTTAGTAGTGATTTATCATCGAATTGAGCGAGTAGATTGCAAAGGTGTTGAATTATTGTACTGAGAATGGCGCGTACTGCAGAGTATCGTGGTGAATTTCATGTCGCAGTAAATAAACGCATTTAGTCAAACTGTGACGACGGCACTGTGCGTCAGTTGACTTGAATCAATAGAGGATGGGGTTACCTCCTATGAGGTATAGGGAAACGACACGTTTAGGGCTATTTATGCTTAACTTGATAAGGGAGTTTTGTTGAGGAAATAGCATGAAATCCTCTCAGTCTAAAATATCGCAAAGTCGGCGCCGATTTTTGCGTGATACAGCTCGAACTGCGGCTGGTGTTGGCGCAGCTGCGTGTGTATTGGGCTTACAATCGCTACAAAGCCAAGCTCGAGAAACCAAAGGTGTGCCTATTCGTCCGCCTGGTGCACTGCCGGAAGGCGATTTCGAATCAGCTTGTATTCGATGTGGCTTGTGTGTTCAGGCATGTCCTTACGATACCTTGAAACTTGCGACATTACTTTCACCCGTCGCGACTGGCTCACCTTACTTTACTGCACGCGATATTCCCTGCGAAATGTGCGAAGACATTCCTTGTGTTGTCGCTTGTCCGAGTGGGGCGCTGGATCCGAAACTAACCGATATTGATGATGCTCGAATGGGTACAGCGGTTCTTATAGACCATGAAACTTGCCTTAACTGGCAAGGGTTACGATGCGACGTTTGTTATCGCGTTTGTCCGCTGATTGATGAAGCCATCACATTAGAGATGGTTCACAACGACCGAACCGGTTATCACGCCAAACTTATCCCAACAGTGAATTCCGAAGTGTGTACCGGATGCGGTAAGTGTGAACAAGCGTGCGTGTTGGATGTCGCTGCTATTAAAGTCGTCCCGACGGATTTGGCGAAAGGCAAAGTGGGCAGCCACTACAATTTTGGTTGGAAAGAGATCGACAAACCACTCGAAAATATCCTCCCTAGTGAGACGCCTGTACCGGAAGGTGCGCTTGAATCGCTAAAAGGAGGTAAGTAATGGCAAAGAATTTAGCTCAAAATGCTGGCAAAGAAGCGCTTGAAAAGCTTGGTTGGTGGCGCGCGCATCGGTTTTTGATTTTACGTCGGCTATGTCAGTTCACCATCATTGCGCTGTTTATGGCTGGGCCGACGCTGGGAATTCTAACTGGTAATCTGTCATCAAGTATGTTGCTCGATACCGTGCCGTTAAGTGACCCGTTAATTGTGCTTCAAGCTTTGGCGACAGGGCATGTTCCGGAGTTTAATGCGTTGTTAGGCGTAGTGATTGTCGTTGCGTTTTACGCGATTTTGGCGCCGCGCGCATTTTGTGCTTGGGTGTGCCCGTTGAACATCGTGACAGACTTGGCGGCGTGGTTGCGTCGAAAGTTCAACATTAAAGCGAGCTATCGTTGGTCTCCCATGATTCGTTATTGGCTGATCCCTGTTTTGATGTTGGGCAGTGCGCTATCTGGCGCGATTCTTTGGACATGGTTAGATCCAGTTGCGGCACTGCATCGCGGGTTGGTGTTTGGTATGGGCGCAGGTTGGGTGCTAATCGCCCTAGTGTTTGTGTTGGATTTACTCTTGGTTGAGCATGGGTGGTGTGGGCACTTATGTCCACTGGGGGCTACCTATGGCGTGATAGGCCGAAAAAGCCTGTTGCGCGTTACTGCTGTTCGGCGCGAAGATTGCACCAAATGCATGGATTGCTTTTACATTTGCCCAGAACCAGAAGTGCTTCGGCAGCCTTTGAAAGAGGGAGATCGTCGAGTTATGGATCAAAACTGCATTAGCTGTGGCCGTTGTTTGGATGTGTGTCCAGAACATGTGTTTGAATTTAAAAATCGCCTATCAGTAAAAGTCATTGATTAAGCCACTGAGCACATTTACTCATGCTTTAGTTCTCTTGATACTTGAACATCGCGCTTAGCCAAGGAATTGAGTGCGATGTTTATCTTCATAACAATATTCCTCAGCCATATCAGCTTGCTCTGGGTTGAAAATAATAATGATATTGCGAATTTGTTACATTTAAAGCTATGATGATGCCTTCATATTTAAAGGAAACATCATGACTACCTCATCGCACGGCTGGAGAACGCCGCAAAATTTCCTCCTGTTAATTTCCATTATCGTGCCCATTGCTTTTTCTACCTGGATGGCGTTGTTGAACAACTTTGTTATAGAGAAAGCAAACTTTGATGGTGCCGACATAGGCCTATTGCAAAGTGTGCGCGAAATTCCGGGTTTTTTGGCCTTTACCGCCGTGTTTGTATTGCTGTTTATCCGAGAGCAACGCTTTATGCTCGTATCTTTGGCGATGCTTACGCTTGGTACGGCATTAACAGGTTATTTTCCCACTTTGTACGGTCTACTTTTTACAACCTTGTTAATGTCCACCGGCTTCCATTACTTTGAAACACTCAAGCAGTCTTTGTCTTTACAATGGCTATCTAAAGAAGAAGCGCCAGAAATGCTGGGTAAGTTTATTTCTGTTGGAGCTTTGGCTTCTCTGTTTACCTACGGCGCCATTTGGGTTTCGCTCGAACAGCTCAAACTTGATTTTAAAACGGTCTATTTAATGGCTGGTGGTTTAGGTTTTGTGCTCATTTTGGTGATGGCATTTGCCTTCCCACAATTTAAGACAAAAGTGCCTCAGAACAAGAAGCTCATCCTGCGTAAACGTTACTGGTTATACTATGCGCTTACGTTTATGAGTGGAGCACGCCGTCAAATTTTTACGGTGTTCGCTGGTTTCTTGATGGTAGAAAAGTTTGGTTACTCCGCCGCAGATATTACGTTGCTGTTCCTGATTAACTATGTCTTTAACTTCTTGTTTGCGAAGCGAATAGGCCGTTTTATCGGCGTTGTAGGTGAGCGCAAAGCGTTGATGTTTGAATACGTCGGTTTGATCTTCGTGTTTGTCGGGTACGGTTTGGTGCAAACGGCTGAGTGGGCGGCAGCATTGTATGTTGTCGATCATCTATTTTTCGCGTTAGCGCTTGCGATTAAAACCTACTTCCAGAAAATTGCCGACCCAGCAGATATGGCGTCGACCGCGGGCGTTGCGTTTACGATTAACCATATTGCGGCGGTTGTAATACCTGTTACGTTTGGTGTGATTTGGCTGGTTTCACCTGCTAGCGTATTTTACATCGGCGCTGGTATGGCAGCAGTGAGCTTGCTGTTGTCACTCAATATTCCAGCGAAGCCGGAAGAAGGCAACGAAACTCGCTTGTTGAAGTGGAGTTAAGTTGGTACTCACTATCTAATCATTAAAGCGAATACCTGTAATTAGACTCGCTAAAAAGGGTGCTTATGCGCCCTTTTCTTTTTATTGCAAATAGATAATCCCTCCAATGGTTGTCAATGCATGCCACGTCCGTTAGGGTTTAGAACTAAGTATTTCGAAATAACTTGGGCGTAACTGACGCGAAACAATAAGAGGGGAGCTATACAGTGCAGATACATGGCAGAGAGTTGGATTTAGATCTAGGAAGCCGTCACATCGTTATTCAGCGCCGCTATGAGGCGTTAGGTGCTGCAAACGACCTACTCATTGCTATTTGGTTTTTAATTGGTAGCTTTTTCTTTTTGAATGATTCGTTGATTGAAAGTGGTACTTGGCTTTTCATTGTAGGCAGTGCGCAGTTGATCATTAAGCCCCTGATAAAACTGATGAGTTTAGTTCATGTTGGTCGTTTGAATAAGCAACTTTCTGGCACATCAGCGAGCCGCTGAAATTACCGCTTCTTTTGAATACTTGCAAGCAAGAAGCCAACAGGCGAGTTATCGAGGGGAAAGACGGAAGATAACGTGGTCACAACACTAACCACGTTATGTTCAGTTTGAAGCTTCAGAATTTAAAACGGATACCAGAACAGTTGTGTGTCCATCACACGCTTGCTGATCGCAGCAATCACTATCACCGCAATCCCAGCCATGCAGATCATATCGGCTTTGGTCAGTGGTTTTAAGCTGTACCAAGTGCGAGAGGAGTGGCGGCCAAAACCACGTAGCGTCATCGCGTTTGAGATTTGATCGGCTCTGTCTAAACTAGAGAAAATCAGAGGTCCAAGAATCTTCGCGACGTTCTTCATACGATTGAACAACGGAGCCTTCTTGCTCAGTTCTACTCCGCGTGCTTGTTGCGCGTGCATGATGTTAACAAAGTCCTTTTTCACTTCCGGCAAGTAGCGCAGCGTTAAGCTTACGGCATAGGCGATTTTGTAAGGTACACCCAAGCGGTTCAAGCTGGCTGAAAACTCCGTCGGGTGAGTGGTAAATACAAACACCAACGCGATTGGAAACATGCTGAAGTATTTCAACGTCACTGTTACTAGGTAAAACAACGTCTCTTGAGTGAGCGAGTAATTACCGGGTAACGAGAGTAAAACCGTTGATGAGCCCATGAATTCAGTACCTTGTTGCGGTGCTAACGCGAACATAAACAGGGCATTGATCAGTAATACCGTGCCTGTACCGAATAACAGCGGTTTGTAGACATGAAAGGGCACTTTGGTCATTTTCAGTAAGCCTAAACCAAGCACGATCAACAGTGCGATGATTCGCAAGTCAAATGTGGTCAACACCACCGTTACCCAAGCAATGAAAAGCAAGAACTTAGTAATGCCATTCAACTTATGAAGTGGTGATTGGGTATCGATGTAGTTGATACCAAACTTCATCTTATTGTCTTTCATGCCACCGCTTTCTCTAGTTGGTTTACGTCGTCGCTTTTTTGTTGGCGGTGCGCTTTTTCTACATTGATAAAGTGCTGCATAAAGCCATTGGTGTCTTCGATGCCAACTTTCGTAGCCAACTCAAACAGACTTGTTGTGGTGAGGTTTGCTTGGTCTAGTAGCTCTGGACTGCTGAATACCTGCGTCATTGGTGCATCCGCGACTAATTTACTGTCTGCAATCACGATAGAGCGCGTGGTGTATTCCAGCACTAAATGCATGTCATGAGAGATGATCATCACGGTTACGCCCAACTCGCGATTGAGCTTTTCGATGAAACTCAGCATAGACGTGTAGTTTCGATAGTCCTGACCTGCCGTCGGTTCATCAAGGATCAGAAGCTCTGGTTCCAATACCAAAATTGACGCAATGGTTACGCGCTTTTTCTGGCCGTAGCTCAATGCTTCGATTGGCCAGTGGCGGTATTTGCTCAAACCGCACAGCTCAAGGACTTCAAGTACTTTAGCTTCGATTTGTTTCTCTTCAACGCCACGATTACGGAGGCCGAAGGCCACTTCGTCGAAAATCATGTGATGGGAAATCATGTGATTCGGGTTTTGCATCACCACGCCCACTTTCTGGCTGCGCTCGAAGATGGTCAGTTCGTTAAGATCTTGACCATTCATACTCATTGAGCCGCTATCCGCTTCAATAACGCCCATAATCAGTTTGGTGATGGTCGATTTACCCGAGCCATTTTTGCCAAGTACAGAGACAAACTCGCCACGCTTGATGTCAAAACTCACGTCTTCTAACGCGTTTTTCTCACCGTCGTAAGAATAGGTGAGGCCACGGACTTCAAGCAAAGTCTCGGCTGGCGTTTTGGGCGGTTGTGCTGTTGAACCATCAAACCATGCTTGTACTGCCGGTTTATATTGCTCCAACGGTAAGGTAGTTAAGCTAGAAGGTTTTGCATCGCCCTCAATCGCGCAGCCTGCTTCTTTCAGTGCTGAAATATAAAGCGGTTCGCGGATGCCGTAATCTTCTAGCAAAGGCGACGCTAAAATTTCATCTGGCGTTGTATCGGCAATGATTTTGCCGCTTTCCATCAAGATAATACGGTCAACTGAGCAATGCAGAACGTCTTCAAGACGATGCTCAATGATTACGATGGTTTTGCCCGTTTCGCGGTGTAGATCATCGATGATCTCGATGGTTTTTTTACCCGTTTTAGGGTCAAGCGCAGCTAGTGGTTCATCAAACAAAAGAATATCGACATCATCGACGAGAATGCCCGCCAAAGAAACACGCTGTTTCTGCCCGCCAGATAAATCGTGGGGTGAGCGTTCTAGCATCTGTTCCAAGTCGACCATTTTGGCCGTGGCTTTGACCAATGGGTACATGTCGATATTTGAAGTTAGCTGGTTCTCCAGCGCAAATGCAATGTCTTCGCCAATGCTCAAACCGACAAATTGGCTGTCCGTATCTTGCAGTACGGTGCCAACTTGCTCAGTGTATTGGTGCATGTCGAAAGGGGCGGTGTCTTGACCATTGATGGTCAATGTTCCACTGGTTTCCCCTTTGATTGCGTGTGGGATCAGTCCGTTAAGACATTGCCCAAGGGTAGATTTACCACTACCACTTGGACCGATAATGACGATTTTCTCTCCTTTCTCTATCCTTAGATTGATATTTTTTAGCGTCGGTTTGTCCAGCGACTCATATCTAAAAGAGAAGTTAGAAAATTCGATTGTCATTCGACATTAAGCCTCTGTTAAGTTACGGCTTTGCTTGTTACGTTTAGCGACAGACTTAAGAATGAAGAAGCCAACAATAGCAATAAGAATGGTGTTACCGATCGCGATAATAGAAAGCTGGGTAAACACTTTAGTGAACGGTTCTGCGTATAAAATCGTGTCGAGGAATGCAGAGCAACCGTAACCAAATACGTTGCCTAATAGCGCAAGTACTACGAATAACGCGAAGTCTTTCATATTGAAATCACCTTTCTCCAAACGGTAGCGCGTTAGAGAAGGGAATAGACCGATAATCAAACCAACAATACCTGAACCAAGTACCCAAGTGAGCCATACGCCCCAACCTGCAAATAGGTCAGTAACCCAGTGACCAATAAAACCAACCAAGAAGCCAACAAGTGGTCCAAATAGTACTGAGAACAATGCTAATACTGCCATTGCTGGTTTTAGCGTTGTGTTTGCAAACACAGGGATGCCAAACATAGGTAAGCCGCCGATACCGTAAAGAGCAGCACCGATTGCAATAACCACAACAGTTTTAGCGGAAAGATTCATAGATAACCTCAGTTCAATAGTCGATTTTAAAGAACATTTAATTGTTTTGTCGGAAAGCGTTAGTTATTTGATTGTGTAACATATATTCAAAACAACCAAGCTGCTTATTGTTTGCTCTATTTTTCTTCAGGAAATGTGTGATTTGATTCACGCATCCCTTTGACTGGCTTTGGTTTTAGCAAGCATTAAAAATAAGGCGCGCATTATACAGAATATTAATAAAAGTGGGAATGCTATCTATCTGGATGGCTAGAATGAATCAGGGGCTGATCGTCAGCCCCTGATTACACGGTTTGATGTTATTTTTACCAATAAATGAATGCGCTATATGTTCATTAATGGTCGAGGTATAAATAGTTCTGCCAGCTCTTCATACGAATAAGCACTTTGCGCATCACTGATACGTGAGTAAAGCTGTCTGAATAAACTGCAACTTCAACCGCAGTACCCATTGGTAGGTGGTATCCACTCAAGTCGTCGGTAATTTTCAGCTTCGCAAAAACACGTCCGCTCGTGCGCAAGGCATCAGTCCCAAGCAGAGCGCCTCGCGCTTGAATTTGGCTTTCACCAATGGCTGGAATCACGTCAATGACTTCGCCACGGAACACTTTGCCCGGAATTGCGCGGAACATAAATTCTGCTTCAAAGCCTGGCTTCAAGCGTTGTAATGAGTTCTGTCTGAATGCCGCGGTGTACGTAATGTCTTCGGTATGTACGAAGGTCATTGCCGGGGCAAGTGGCAACGGCACAGCCATCACTCCAGGACGTAAAGCCAATTGCGTAACGTAACCATCGGTTGGCGCACGAACGACGGTTTGCTCTAGGTTAAACTCTGCTTTACGCAGCTCGGCAAGAAGTTGCGCGACTTGGGTATTTTCGCCTCCGATTTCAGAGTCCAGAGCGATTTGCGCTTGTTCTTGTTGCAAAATCGCAACGTCTAACATGGCTTCTGCCGCTTTATACGCTTGGCGTCGAGTATCCAAATCTTGTTCAGTAAACGCGCCACGATCAAAGCCCCTTTGATATCGGCTAAATTCCCTTTGTGCTTTATCTCTGTCCGCTTGCGCTTTCAATACAGCAGCTTCTGCCTCTCTTAGATCAGACTCTAAGCCCAACGCACCTTGGCTTGCTTCTTTGACTTTCGCTTCCAGGCGAGCAACTTCTGCTTCAAAAGGCACAGGATCGATTTTGAAAAGAATATCGCCCGTTTTGAGCGGTTGGTTGGCCTGGACTGGCACTTCCACCACGCGGCCACGCACGCCAGAGACGATAGGCGTAGTCGGGAACACTTGGTTACCCAATTGAGTAAATGGGTGGTTGTAGTTCATAAGCAGCACGAGTGTGCCCACTAACACTACGCCGCCAAGTACGGCGGTTGGAACGGTCCATTTGTTTAGAGGAATATTGAAAATTTTAAAAATGGCAATACAAAGAGCGGCGTAAGTCAGAATCAGCAATAAGTCCATTATTCGTCCTCTTTACTTTGTTCAGGCAAAGGCTTTTGCTGAATATTTTGTTGTTTCAACATCGATACTTCGTTTTTGAGTTCGTTGACTTCATCGATGAGTTCTTCAAGGCGGTGATGAATGTCGTGTGTTTCTTGTTCTAGTTGTTTAAAACCCCAGCCGCGTTCCTTGCGCCATAATGTTGCCCAGATCCATAAAAATGGCCACAGCGCATGCAAAGTGAAAAGGCTGACCCAGCCAGCGTAGTGAATTGCGTCTTGGTGCGGGTGCTCTCTCTCTTTGGCGATTTCATATGGAATATCATGAATGACAATGATTCCGTAAAAGATCACTAAAGCAACGAAGATGAGTAACCCAAGTGCAAAATAGTCTAGAAACATCTTACCTACCTGTGCTTATTGCGAAATGGAAAATCTACGTAAATTAACAATTTAAGTATTTGTCTTAACTACAGATGAATCAAGCGGTTTTTATGTAGGAATTATGTTTATGCGATGTAAGTATCCACTGATGTTTATTGGCAGTTAAGGTGTTGCTGAGTACTTATTTAAACAAACAGTGAAGTGATAGAGGAAGGATAAGTAAAAAGTATAACAAAGCCCCAGATGTCAACCGGGGCATGGTTTAAAGTTCGGTACAGACTTGGTTTCTGCCATTGGCTTTGGCGCGATAAAGAGCTTTGTCTGCACGATAAAAAGTTCGCTGAGTATTCTCGCCTTCTCGATGCAAGGTAATCCCTATGGATACGGTCAGCCCCCGTTCACCAAGAATATCGTCCCAACCATATTGATAAATCCGTTCACGATAATTCTCGGCATGCATTTCTGCGCGTTCCAGTTGGGTATTCTCAAGGATCACGAGGAACTCTTCACCACCAAATCGTACGCACGATGCGCCTTTAAATCTGAAGTAGGACGCCAGTTCCTGTGACACACTTTTGATCGCTTTGTCGCCCACCAAGTGGCTTAGTTCGTCATTGATGGATTTGAAGTGATCGATATCGATGACCATCAATGCAAATGCAGTATCGTGCAGAAGTAGATCTTTTAGTTTAACTTCTAACCAGCGTCGGTTGTGTAAAGACGTAAGTGGATCGGTAAAGACGTCCTGCTGTAGCTGAGCAACAGTATTTTTATGCTGCTTGGTGGTTTCTTTTAGTTCTTTGTTTTCTAGCTCTGACAAAATGAGTTTGAGTTGTAACTCAAAGCGTGAAAGTCGGCGTAGTTGAGCAGACCCTAACTCACCGATCGGAATATGTTTTACAAGATCAGATTCGATTCTATGCGCTTTTTTTTCACAATTTAATGCTTCTTGATACAACCCTTGAGAGGCGTAAACTTGACTCATCGCGTTATAAAAATGCTGAGTAACGATAGGAGATAGCTGCTTTTGAATCCTTTTACTGATGGAGTCCAACGTTAAATTAGCTAAAGAGGTGTGCCCTACACCGTTTAGACAATACGCAGTCTCAATTTTGACCATCGTAGATAACCAGTATGTCGTGGCACTACCCGTTGTATACTGAACATTCGAAATAGCCAGCAACGCACTGGGGTAGTCTTCTTGCAGACGATGTGATTTGGCTCGGTAGAGGTGAATTTGTGCGGCGAGGTTTTTATCACTGACGAGAATGCTCAGTTCTTCACATTCACTCAATAGCTCTTTGGCGTCTGCGGTACGGTTCAAGCTGATATAACAGGCAAGCATGTACAGCTTGTAACGAAGGCGTAGGGATCGACTGCCAATAGCGTGATCGATAGCATCTATTTTTTGATAATAACGTAATGCACGTTGGTGATCCCCATAGGCATCGCACAAATTACCCATTCCAATAATGGCCAATACGTACTCATCAATATAGCCGTACTCGACGGCGATATTGGTTGAAGCAACATACTCGGTTAATGCCGCATTGTAGTCACCTACTTCAACTAAACGCTCACTCAAGCTTGCTTTCACAGAAAGAATATCTTCTACATCCTCTGGTAAAACAAGCAACTCAAGCGCTTGTTTCAATTCACTAATGCTGTCGTTGAGCTGTTTGATCTCTCTTCGATACTCGGCGCTAATGATATAGCAATGCGCTTTCTCTCGGTTTGTTGACGCAATATGTAACCCTATGTGTTCCCATAGCGTAATCGCTTCTTCACCTGAAACGGAAGAAGGATCGATACCTGCGTCAGTCACCTTGCTAAGCAGTTGTTCCATTCTTCATTACCTCAATATAACTTTCTTCGAGCTGTTCTAACGTGAATGGGAAGGTCAGGATATCTTGCAAATACAGTATCGGTTTAGGGCCTTTGATTCCGCGTCGCTTCCATGGATAGATGTCTAACATCGCTTGGACAGTGCGGTAGACCTCTTCTGCTGCTTGACCTTTTTCTGCAATTAACATTGCTAGCCTGTTACTGGAAATTCTCGAGATGAGGTCGCTGGAGGTTGTCAATGCATGAACGAGCTCGGTACAAACATCGAGAACTTCGGGGTTTGAATGCTGAATCATAATGATGGCGTGGTTAGAGCGTTTGAGCTCCGTTTTAAACAAAACTAACTGTTCCCACCAGTAGGTCTCAGAAACGACATTAGAGAACTGTTTTTCAGGGTCGTATTCGTGTTGAGAGCGAATATGATTGATCAGCTTACGTGCTCGCTGCTCTAGTTGGCGTTTAGAGCCTCTTGCTTTATCCATGCTGATTCGGTGAGTTTGTTCTTTGAGCATTTTGAGTGCGTGCTTACGGTATTTCTTGAACGCGTTAAACGCAGACTCAAAGTCTCCTTGTTCTTCAGCGACTCGTGATTGTTGGAAGCAAATTTGGCTGAGTAGCTCACCGTGGTCGAAACTGAGTGCAGACTCTTCTGCTGCAAGTAGCAACTTGGCAGCGCTGTCTGTATTTTGGCGCAAAAGCTCAAGTCTTGCTCGGCTAATAAAAGAGTGTGCTTTCATCCAAACGAGATCATGCTCAATGGCGAGCTGGTGGGCTTTTTGGGTGGCTTCTTCGGCCGCATCAAGGCGTTCTAGTCCAAGCAGTGCTAACCCTTTAAAGTCCCAGATCTCGGCTTGCCACGTACTGTCATCATGATCTTTTAATACTTCGGTTGCTCCATCCAGTACCGTAAGCATCTCGACAAACTTATTTAGTAAGTAATAGTCCCAAGCTAATAGGATGCGCGCTTTGCCTTCTAACCAAGCAATACGAACATTGTTTGCCACTTTAACGGCTAACTCATGAGTTGAAGCGGCAAGTTGGTGTTCATTAGTGATGCGCCATACATTACCAAGCCCAATTAGAGATTCGATTTGAATTTCAACATCATCAACAAGAGCAGATTGTTCGAGCGCATTAATCCAATATTGTTGCGCGGAATAATACTTTGCTTGGCCCCAATATTGGAGTGCAAAAAGATGGAGAATTTCCGGGAGATGATCGTCGGTTTCAAGCTGTGTTTGTTTGCTGTAAGCGTCTTTGACGAGTTTTAAGCCTTGTCGGTAATCCATTAGGCACCAACAGCATTGCGCCATGATGAGTAAGGCTTTGATCTCTCCGTCCACAAATAAAATTTGTTCCGCGCGGATACGATATTGCTGCGCAATATTAAAGGTATGTTTAGGGGCCGATTTTATTTGGCCTTTAAGCTTAGTGAGATCATCTTCTAGCTGAATTTGGTTTTTATCCAACGTTCACATCCATGACTATCGAACTGGAAATCACACCTAATATTAAGTGGTTAGATGCATGTTTCTTTACCAAAGCGATGCGGATAACGTTTTGGTAAACGATCAGGGGCCGTAATGTATACCGTTACAACCCCTAATTACTACATCTAAATTACCAATAGAATAGCTACGATAGGAGCTGTTTGATTGTCAAAGGTGCATCAGAGACTTCTAACCTTTGTGCAGCGGTAAGACCTTGTTTATCCTGATAGCACAAATTATGCCAAGCTCTGAATATATCTAAAAGAGGTAAAATACCAGCAGGTCGTAATTTGCGACGTGGCTCGTTAATGAAGCTTTCGAAAAGAATCTGAAAGCGGTTTTGATAAAACTTCACATGACGAGTTGTCGCAACGTTAAACCATTTTTCGGGCTCATTTTGATCGCCAGCGAGGTAGCAAATGCCTTTGTGGTTTTCGTTTTGACTAGAGATTGCCCAACGATCGCGCCACCAACTCATATAGGCGATATCGACTTTGCCAAAGGGAGTGCTCATGTCCCAACTAGCGTCCTCTTCTACGTACATCAAGTCGACACTTTTCTCTTTAATACGAGGTAAACAAACGCTCAGTGCAGCTGAACGTAGTAGGGGATCTTGAGGCATGTATAGAGATACACGTTTGTTTGGGCAGCACATATCAAGTACGTGCAAATAGTGTGCATATGAGGTGTATGGTGGACGGACTAATGCCCCTTTTGAAGGGTAATGAAATACAGATAGATTACCAAGAGGGTCTTCTACGTTACCGCGAGCCAAAATTGTTTGGTATTTTTGGTCAATTCGCTCTCTGAGGTGATGAGAAGGTTCCGCAAGCGGCTCACTTGCTTCCGCTACGTACTCCTGGGAAACAAAACGAGACACCTCATCGTAAGGGTTATGATCGAGCGTTGCGATTGGCTCTTCATCAGCGGAATAATTGACGTGCTGGCAAAGAATATAGCCAGAATGCGCTTCGCCAGAAACAATCCAATACACACCGTTATTGCTGTTCGGTTGCAATGCAATATAGTTTGAGGCCAATTCATAATGCGTTGCGTGGTTTACCCAGCGCGCATCAATGGTTGCCAGCTTACGGCGGCAGCGGCTAGCTATATGGTCAACATGATCGTAAAAGGTTTTTGGGTTAATACTAAGCTTGCGGCAGATTTCTCGTACTGAATATCCCGTAAACAACAAGCCCATCAAGTTCTCTTGAAATTGAAGCTTCTTGTTGGCACCAGACCACTTGTCGACAAAGGTACTTTGACACACTTTACAGCGGTAACGTTGGCGATCGCCACTGTAACCGAAAGCGTGATAGAGGTGTTTGTGAGTGTGGACAGAAAGTCCAAAGTTGTCGCAATCATCATTACGGCAAGCAGGCAACCCGTCACTGTGGACGTGCCGCAGGCGATGAAGTTCGTTCACGACATCGCGATTATTAAGTAAGGGGGGGAAAGCTCCACATTCACGGCATACCATCGCCGGACGCTTAGGGTTCGCATGTTGCAGAACGTAACGCTTTGCATCACTCAATCCAAAGTTGTCACACGCCAATGTTTTACAAAAGTTGAGTTGTAACCCATCTGCGTCTTTTGGCAGTTCGCCGTTAGACACAATCGCCCCCTCGGGATAATTCGGGCAGCCAGCATAACTCTGGCTGCAAATTATTACTTACTATTTGTTCTTAGATGTTGATTGCAGTTTCTAGTGCAACTTTCATCATGTCGTTGAACGACTTCTGACGCTCTTCTGAGCTTAGTTTTTCACCACGGATGATGTGGTCAGAAACTGTCAGGATAGTCAGTGCTTTCGCGCCTAGGTCAGCTGCTACGCCGTAGATACCAGCCGCTTCCATGTCTACACCTAGGATGCCTAGTTTTTCCATCTTCTCGAAGATGTCTGCTTCTGGTGTGTAGAACAGGTCTGCAGAGAATACGTTACCTACTTTTACAGGCACTTCCTGAGCGCGCGCTTGGTTAACGGCTTCTTCTAGAAGACCGTAATCAGCGATTGCTGCGAAATCGTGGTTGTTGAAACGGATACGGTTAACTTTAGAGTCTGTAGAAGCACCCATACCGATAACAACGTCCATTAGTTTCACGTCGTCACGTACTGCACCACAGCTACCTACACGGATAACGTTTTTCACGCCGTATTCAGCGATTAGCTCGTGTACGTAGATACAGCAAGACGGGATACCCATGCCGTGGCCCATTACAGAAACTTTTTTGCCTTTATAAGTGCCAGTAAAGCCGAACATGTTGCGAACGTCACAAACTTGTTTCACATCTTCTAGGAACGTTTCAGCGATGTATTTAGCGCGCAACGGGTCGCCTGGCATTAGAACTGTTTCAGCGAAATCACCTGGTTGTGCGTTAATGTGTGGGGTTGCCATAAGTGCTCTCCAAAGTTTTGTTTTGATAAAACGCCTCTATTATAGAATGCTATTACCAATTCTGTTGAACTTGTTCGTTTTCGTTGAGGCAATAATATCGGGACGTACAGTAGCCCCTTGAGAGCTTAGTCACAAAAACCACGCATTTAGAAACTGCAACTCCTATTGATAACCAAATCTGTTGAAATCAAAAGAGCAATCGATTTGCTTTTGAGCAGTTTGTCGATTGCGCGCACAAATTCTTTGTTTTTGGGCCAAACTTTTTTCTGAAAGCTGGTTGATCGAAATACTTTCGAGTGAAGTAAAACGATTAAATTGTACAACTTATTTTCTTGTACAATCTGGAAAGGCTTGCTATAAGTTATACAACAAAACTTTTTGTATAGGGATGCGTCATCATGGAATCTTCGATCAAAGTAGGTATCAGTTCGTGTGTTTTGGGTGAACGAGTGCGTTTTGACTCTGGTCATAAGGTGAGCAACTTTGTGACTAAAGAGCTTAGCCCGTATTTTGACTTTATTTCGGTATGCCCTGAAATCGGCGTAGGTATGCCAGTACCCCGTCCAACCATTCGTCTTGTTTCTAATGAAGAGCGTGTTGCATTGGTTGAAACCAAAAATCCAGAAAATGATCATACCGACAATATGCTCACTTACTCGGCCAATAAAGTAGATGAACTTCAAAGCGAGCAGCTTTGTGGTTACATCGTTTGTGCCAAGTCACCAACTTGTGGCATGGAGCGAGTCAAGGTTTACAGCAAGAACAGTGCTGCGAAAGAAGGTGTTGGCTTGTATACACAAACATTGATGCAAAAAATGCCTTGGTTGCCTGTTGAAGAGGATGGCAGACTTAACGACCCTGTATTGAAAGAAAATTTTATTACTCGAGTATTTTGTCTAAATGACTTTTACGACTCGATGGATGGTGAGCCTACTCGTGGCAAAATCATCGACTTTCATTCGCGCTACAAACTGACGTTAATGGCACACCACCCAGAGTCATACCGATCCCTTGGCCGCTTAGTTGCCGATGTCGCTAATTATGAAATTGAAGACTTTTACCAAGAGTATCGTTTAGGACTGATGAAGGCGTTAACGAATCGGGCTAGCCGCAAAAATAACACAAATGTGTTGATGCATTTACAAGGGTACTTCAAACGCTCACTAACTAAAGAAGAAAAAGAAGAGTTAGCGACAGTGATTCACGACTACCGTATCGGAATGCTGCCTCTGCTAGCTCCACTTACGTTGATTAAGCATTACTTAAATACTTACCCAGACGAGTATTTAGCAAAACAGAAGTTTTTAGAACCGTATCCGCAGGAGATGAGATTACGCTATGGTTTGTAGTTCAGAAGAAAAACTATACGCGATCCGAGATGTCGCAGAAATCACGGGTGTAAAACCAGTTACGCTGAGAGCTTGGCAACGAAGATACAACTTGATCCAACCTCAGCGAACTGAAAAAGGACACAGACTTTATCGCCAGCAAGATCTCGATACGATTCGCGAAGTCCAGAGCTGGCTCGCGAAGGGAATTTCGATTGGTAAAGTGAAGGGGCTGCTAGGAAAAAGCGCCGATGTCGAAGTCAAAAACGAGGTTCGCACACTCGAAGAAGTTGAAAACATGCTGCTTGCGCTGTCTACCCTGAATCGAGGAAAAGCAGAGAGTTTACTTGCCTCTGTTCTTAAAGAGTATCCACTAAAACTCGTTATTGATCAGTTTATTAGCCCAGTATTTGATGCGCTAGATATGGTGAAAGGATCGCTGCGATCTTTGCAGGTGGGGTTATTTCAGACTTGTTTAATCACTCGACTTGCCCTTGTTATCGATTCTGAAAACAAAGCCGCTTCCAAAGGAAAGTGTCTGCTCATTAGCTTTGAACAAAACAGAGAATCTGAGAGTTGGATTCAAGCAGCGAAGCTTTGTGAACAAGGGTATCACACGACTTTGATCGATAAGGTTGATGATGTTTCTGGTCTACTAGATCACGAGGTCATTGAAAATGGTTCGTTTATCTACCTTTTCTCCAATAAAGCACTAGCTGCTAAACAAGTAGCGTCCATCAAAATGCTTCACGCACAGCTAGGTGATCGGATGGGGTGCTCTGAAGTGATAGAGAAATTACACCTAACGTAGTAGACAAAAGATAGGAGCTACCATGATTTTAGTATGGTTTCGACGTGACTTACGTACGTTAGACCACACGGCACTCAAAGCTGCATTGGATTCAGGTCAGCCTGTCGTCGCTTGCTTTATCGCGACGCCAGAGCAGTGGCGGGAGCATCACATGGCGCCGATGCAGGCAGACCTCATTGCTCGTCGCTTAGCTTGTCTTAACGAGGAGCTTGAAAGCCTTAATATTCCCTTTTTGTACAAAGAGGTACCGTCGTTTTCCGATTGTACAGATGTGATTAGTGGGTGGGCGGAAACACTTGAAGCCACGTCTGTCATGGCAAACATTCACTATGAGGTGAACGAACGAGAGCTCGATACACAAGTAAGTGAAGCGTTAGCTTCTCACGATATCGAATTTGAACTGTTTCATGACAAATGTGTGCACGCGCCAACGACGGTTCTTAATAAGCAAGGCGAATATTTTAAGGTGTTTACGCCATTCAAGCGTGCTTGGTTAACGCAGTTCCATATGCCGACGGTGGTAAAACCTCACGAGCAAGCGCCACTCAATAAAAAGGTACTCGAACAATTAGAGTCGGCTCGATTTAATTCAAGCTTCACATTTAGCTATCCTCGAGAATCCAGTGAAGACTGGCTGGCTTCGACTAATGATATTTTGAAGCAGCTTAGGGAATTTGCACGGGAGCGCAGTGACGCGTATCAAAGCGAGCGAGACTTTCCAGCTATTGATGGCACTAGCCAACTGTCTCCATACCTTGCGATTGGCGCGCTATCACCAAGGCAGTGTATTGCTCGTTTGTATGCTGAAAATCAACAAAATGACCTTACAGAAGGGAAAGCAACTTGGTTAAGTGAGATCATTTGGCGTGAGTTTTATCAGCACCTATTGGTTTTCGAACCAAAACTCGTCAAAGGCAAAGGATTTATCGATTGGGAGGATAAAATCCAGTGGTCCTATGATGAGAAAGCCTTTGAGCGATGGAAGACAGGAACAACAGGATACCCAATCGTTGATGCAGCAATGCGTCAGCTCAATCAAACAGGCTGGATGCACAACCGATTACGTATGATTGTCGCGAGCTTTCTTACCAAGGACTTACATATTGATTGGCGATGGGGAGAAGCGTACTTCATGAGTAAGCTGGTGGACGGCGATTTTGCAGCGAACAATGGTGGCTGGCAATGGTCTGCTTCTACGGGTTGTGACGGGCAGCCATACTTTCGTATTTTCAACCCGATAAGCCAAGGCGAAAAGTTCGATGCTAATGGTGAATTTGTGCGCCACTGGGTACCAGAAATCAAAAGTGTACCGAACAAATACATCCATAAACCTTGGACTTGGGAGGGCTTTTCTTTACTGGAATATCACAAGCCGATGGTTGATCACAAGACAGAAAGAGAGATAACCTTACAGCTCTTTAAAAGTGCCAAGGAATAGAGTGAAATGCTTAGCAAAAAGCGATCAATGAGTTTCGCAAAACGTACCCTGCTATCTGTGTCGTTATCTTTAGTGAGTGGTCTATCATTCGCTAAGATGTACGAATTACCAGAGGATGGAAGCCGTTTAATTGGTCGCCTTGAAAACCACGTCGTTCAAGAAGGCGAAACCATGGCAAATATCGCTAAGCTCTACGATGTGGGTATGCTAGGTTTAATGGCCGCAAACAAAGGAGTGGATCCCTTCTTACCAGAAGAGGGGCATGTTCTTACTATTCCGACACAGCTAATCCTCCCAGACGTACCTTATAAAGGTATCGTTATTAATCTAGCCGAGCTGCGCTTATATTACTTTCCGAAAGGAGAGGATATTGTCCATGTATTTCCTGTCGGAATTGGCCGAATAGGGCGCGATACCCCAGTAATGACAACGCGTATCAGCCAAAAACGACCGAACCCTACATGGACTCCTCCAGCCTCTATTCGTGCCGAGTACAAAGCAAAGGGCATTGACCTACCAGCCGTTGTTCCTGCGGGGCCTGATAATCCACTTGGTATGTTTGCATTGCGTTTAGCTTACGGGAATGGCGAATACCTAATTCATGGTACCAACAAGGACTTTGGGATTGGTATGCGAGTCAGCGCGGGTTGTATTCGTATGGACCCAAGTGACATTGAGTGGTTATTTGACAAGGTTCGTAACGGCGAAGACGTTAACATCATTAACCAGCCTATCAAAATGACACTTGAGCCTGACAGAAGTGTGTTCTTAGAAGCACATGAGCCTTTAACTCGTAGTAATGGCGAGAAAGATGAACTGAAAGTGCCGAAAGAGTTAAAGTGGTGGTTGGATGAATTCGGTATGAAAAACGTGAAGGCTAAAGCAGCAATCGCTGCACAGAATGGGGTTCCTATCGAAATAACCGCGCCTTAACGGGCGTTAAGACGCGGTATTAAATCTTACTTAGTGTAAGACTGAGCGATGTTATCGATACGCTCGTTAGCACGCTCAGCTTCTTCTTGAGCAGCCATTGCTGCTGCGCCTGATTTTTGAACGTCAGATTGAAGAGCTTGTACGTCTTGGCTTAGTTGGCTAACTTGGTTGCTTAGTTCGTCTAATTTTGCTGCATTTGCTGTAGCTGCGTCATCAGAAGAAGCACAACCGGCTAGTAGAAGTACTGAAGTTGCTGCAGCTGCGATCAACGTTTTGTTCATATAAGAACTCCTTGCTTATAGTGAAAGTCTCGCCACTAACTATTATTTTATACAGTAGCGAGGTTAAATGTGGTTACATTTTATCAGTACATGATGTAGCAAAAGTCAAAAAAACCCAAGAATTTCATGGAGTACCTGACGTCAACTTTTACCTGAACTTAACAAAGTTTAACTACCTATCCTTTATTTCGTTCTCACAACAGTTTTCATAGCAGGTGTATTTGCCACGTTCCTGATATCAATAATTTAGACGATATTGACACAAATGAAAGTTTATTGGCCCAAATAACTGCTATTTAAGTCGTTTTGTTGATGGATAGAAGGCATATTTGAACGGCTTTTCTCTAAACTTCCTGTCCAGCTGCTCATCAAAAAGGCTAGTCTTTACTCTGAACTGAGCCACAAATGATGTTTTACCGTTACCACAGGGAATTAGTTTGTGTGATCTCTATCTATACTCCTATGATTTGCGGTATTATACCGAGCTTTATTTTTTTGCTGCGTTAGAGCGGAAACGACACTACAGAGCGCTCAGACGCTGACTGATTTATTGGAGAATACTTTGCAATTTAAAGATCTAGGCCTAGACAACCGATTGTTGAAGAACCTAAAACACTACGATTTTAAAAAAGCGACTGACATTCAGCAGCAGGCGATTCCTGTTGCGATTGCAGGCAAGGATCTATTGGCATCTTCGAAAACAGGTTCGGGCAAGACTTTGGCGTTTGTATTGCCAATGCTTCATAAGTCTTTAAAGACAAAATCGTTTTCTGCGAAAGACCCTCGCGCGGTAATCCTTGCTCCTACTCGTGAGCTAGCGAAACAAGTATATGGTGAGCTTCGTTCTATGCTAGCTGGCCTATCTTATGAAGCAGCACTGATTTTGGGTGGTGAGAACTTTAACGATCAGGTAAAAGCTCTGCGTCGTTACCCGAAATTTATCGTGGCGACACCAGGACGTTTGGCTGATCACTTAGAGCACCGTTCGCTTTATCTGGATGGTTTGGAAACGCTAATTCTGGACGAAGCAGACCGTATGTTGGATTTGGGCTTTGCACCAGAGCTTCGTCGCATTCATAAAGCAGCCAAGCATCGTCGTCGTCAAACGTTGATGTTCTCTGCGACATTAGATCATGCAGACGTCAATGAAATCGCGGCTGAAATGCTCAATGCGCCAAAGCGAATTGCTATCGGCGTTTCTAACGAAGAACATAAAGATATCACGCAAAAATTTTACTTGTGTGATCACCTAGATCATAAAGAGGCAATTTTAGATCGTGTTCTTTCTGAGGCTGAATACCGTCAAGTTATTATCTTTACGGCAACGCGTGATGATACTGAGCGACTAACAGAAAAGCTGAACGAAAAGAAACTGAAGGCTGTAGCACTAAGTGGTAACTTGAACCAGACTCAACGTAACACCATTATGAGTCAGTTTGAGCGCGCAGTATTTAAGATCCTTGTAACGACTGATGTTGCTTCCCGCGGTTTGGATATTGCAACTGTGACACACGTCATCAACTTCGATATGCCAAAGCATACCGAAGAATACGTACACCGAGTTGGTCGTACTGGTCGTGCTGGAAACAAAGGGGATGCAATCTCTCTTGTTGGTCCAAAAGACTGGGATAGCTTTAAACGTGTAGAAGCATACCTACAACAAGATCTTGAGTTTTCAGTGTTCGAAGATTTGAAAGGTAAGTTTAAAGGCCTTAAGCCACCTAAACCAGATTTTCGCAATAAGAAAGCGACCGCAAAGAAAGCTCGCCCTCAAGCGAAAAAGTCGGCGAAAAAACCAGCTAAGCGTGACAAGAGCTTCTACAAAAACGTATCTGTGGGTGATGATGTCTTCATCCCTAAGAAAAAACCAGCGGCACCGAGCTCTGAAGAGTAAAAGCTGCTGTAGTTTCCCATTGATTTTAGTTCTTAAAAATCCGAGTGTTCGCACTCGGATTTTTTATGTCTGTCGCTAGGTGAAATAGCGTCTTTCCATACTCACTCGTTAGTCAGCTTTTATATCTGTCTGGTTGTATATAAACAGCATAGAACGCTAATTTAGGAAGTTATTAAGTTTTATAACCTCGGTCAAAGCAAACGTTTTTCCTCACACACTAGATAAAAATCTTACATGGTTATGAAAATGATAATTGATCTCATTTTTATTTGAGGGCAGAATACGTGCCATTGTATTAATCCTATAAATGAATTCGCTCTCTATATGAAATTTACTCATGTTTTTTTAGGGCTCATAATTACCTCTAGTTCTGGCTTTGCTGCTGATGATTTCAACTGGCTTCGAGATGATGCTCGTAAAGATGAGCGAGTTCTTACCTACCTAACAGAACAAAACCACAAAACTGAACAGCACCAAAAAAGTTATCAGACGTTGACAAAAAAACTACTCACGCAGTGGGATACCATGGTGGCAGACAAAGGTGATAAGCCATGGTCGATCGTGAGTGGAAGAGAATGGACGCTAACGCGTCGCGATGGTCGTTACTTACTATTATCCCGTGCGAGTCAACATGCACCAGAAAACGTGGTGTTCGATTTCGATGAACGACAATCTGCGCATCAGTACTACCAACTTGGTCAATGGCAAGTGAATGGTGACACATTACTTTTCACGGAAGATATCGACGGCAGCGAACAATATCGCGCCGTGGTTGTTGATTTACTCTCCGGTCAATCTACGGAACTGGCGACGCACATCGATAGTGGCGTATTGTTGTCACCTAACGGGAAAGTGGCATTCCTTGTTGCAAAAGAAAAGCGTACCCAGCGACCTCATCAGATCTTACGTATCTCCACTGAATCTTTGGCAAAAACAGTCCTATGGAATGAACCCAAGTCAGATTGGTTACTTTCTTTCTATCGTGCGGCAGATAGCCGTTATGCTGTGCTGCAAAGCAACAACGAGTCAACAACAGAGCAGAAGCTTGTCGACCTAGAAACGGGCACTGTCTCAGATTCATTGCGAAAGCCTGAAGTGGGTGTGGAATATTACGCGGATGTGGCGAAAGGTTACATTTATCTTAAAAGCAACCTGGAAGGAAAGTTCGCCCTTTACCAAGCCGAACTCGCACCGCTTGGCGCAACATGGCAACGCTTTAGCAATCCTCGTGAGCCGCTTGAACAGTTCTACCTTTATGATGCAGGAGTTGTGGCACTTAGTAAGCCAAACAACTTGTCGACATTGACGGTGTATTCTTACCAAGGGCAGGAAAAAGTGATACTGCCATTGGAACACGATGGTAATGTCGCTTGGCTAAGCACGTTGGGCGATTTTGAATCAAACAAGATTCGTATCCGAAGCATGTCGATGACTACGCCTCCTCAGTGGGAAGAGTTCGATGTAAAAACGCTGAATAAATCCTTGTACTCTCAAGATGCTTACCAAGACTTTGATAGTCAGCGTTATGTATCCCAACGTATTTTTATTAAGCACGACGGCGTTTCTGTCCCGGTCTCTTTGGCGTATCGCAAAGACAAATTGCACCCACAATCTCCTGTGATGATTTACGGTTACGGCGCGTATGGTTTTACGATGAAACCGTATTTTATGCCTCAGGTTATCAGTTTACTCGACCAAGGTGTGATTTACGCTATCGCCCATGTCCGTGGCGGTGGGTACTTTGGCGATGAATGGCACGAGCAAGGCCGTGGTGTGCGAAAAGCCAATTCTATTGGTGATTTTGTCGCGGCCGCGAAGGCGCTGCAAACATTCGAACGTGGCAATAGAGAGGTTTTCGCCATCGGTTCTAGTGCTGGTGGTACGTTGGTGGCCGGAGCGGTTAATCAAGATCCTAAATTGTTTTCAGGTGTCGTACTTAAAGTGCCTTTTGTTGATGTGGTTGCAAGTATGTCGGATACCTCACTTCCGCTTACCACACAGCAGTATGGCGAATGGGGTAACCCAACCAAACCTGAACAATTGGCGTTAATGAAGGCGTACGATCCGATTCTCAATATCCATAAAAACGCTTACCCACCCATGTTGGTTCAAGTCGGTTTAATTGATCAGCGCGTCCCATATTGGGAAGGCGCAAAGTATCTGGCTAAAGTTTCAGCGTTAAGTGAGCGCAACGGGCCGTACTTGTTGCAAACTGATTTTAATTCGGGCCACCAAATGGACCCACGACAAGCGCAAGAACAACAAGCAAAAGAATACGCATTTCTACTATCACTCATTAAAACATCTAAAGCGGAGCAGTAAATGAAGCTTACCCCAGTGTCAGCGGCAGTACTTTCGGTACTTGCTGCCAGTCAAGTGCACGCCGAATCTAAGGTTTTCTCAATGGAAGAGGTGGTGGTAACCGCCAATAAAATCGATCAGCCATTGTCAAAAGTGGCAGGTAGTGTCGCGGTTATCACAAACGAGCAAATCGAAGAAAGAGGCGAGACCGAGCTATATGACGTGCTGCGTAACGAACCTGGTGTAAGTGTGACGGGCGGTGCAGGACGTCCGCAAAACATTACCATCCGTGGTATGACGGGTAACCGCATTATGATCGTTCGTGATGGCATTCGTTCTGCGGATGGCTTCGGTGCGAATGACATTAATGATGCAGTTGGGAGAGATACTTTTGATTTATCCAATTTTGAATCGCTGCAAATCATTAAAGGGGCAAGTTCTTCGGTGCATGGCTCTGGCGCGATCGGCGGTGTGGTGATTTTAGAATCCAGTCAGCCGGGTGATTTCTTAAAAGACAAAGACTTCTACACCGATGTTTCCGGTACTTACACCGATATCAGCAACAAGTACAAAGGCACGAGTAATCTAGCTTTTCGTTCCGGTGATACAGAGAGTTTGTTTAACGTTTCATACTGGCAGGGGCAAGAGACACGTAACTTTGATGAAGATTTGTATAACCGCGACCTAGATGGTTACAGCGGTGCTTATACGATCAACCACTTTTTCAATGAAGAGGTGATGTTGAAAGCCAAAGCGGAACTTTACACCCAGAATCAAGAGCGTTTGGAGGGATCACCGTCCATTCAACCTGATGGAATCTGGCATATTGAAGACTTTGCTGAAGATGAAACCTCCGAAGAGTACAGCGCTTACATTGGTGCAGAGGTGACACCGATTAATCCAACTTGGTTCGAAGAGTTGGATACCAAAGTTTACTGGCGTCACACCGAAGTGGTGGAAGACACCAACCGTTTAATGCGCCAAGTGGATCACAATGGTTTGATCACCAAGCGTCGCGAGCTGGAACACAAAACCTTCATTGACGAAACAATTGGCTTCCGTGGCGATTTAACCAATACGATTTATGCAGCAAATGCTGAGCACCAATTGGCTTACGGTGTTGAGCTTTCTACAGACTATTACGAACGCACAGATAGCGACTCCAAGATTGATTGGAACGGAGTAACACCTTCGACCAAACAACCTTTCGCTCCTGCTCGTGCTTATAACATTGGCTTGTATGTTCGAGACATGGTGGAACTGGATAAATGGACCATCACAGGTGGCCTACGCTTTGATGCCCACCGTCTCACGCCAGACGGTGCGGGTGAAGTGGGCGGCTTCCCATTAAAAGACATGGATAGCTCAGAGGTATCTCCAAGTCTGTCGGTTTCGCGTGAAGTATTTGCCAACAACATTGCTTATGTATCTTATAACCATGGTTACCGTGCTCCGGAATACGATAAAGCGTATGGCTTCGTAAGCCACGACTTTGTGCCGCTCACGCCGTTTGTCATTGCACCAAACATGGATCTAGAAGCTGAAACTTCCGACTCATTTGAAATCGGTAACAAGTTCGATAACGGTCGTGCGTATGTCTATGCGTCTTTGTTCTACAACAAGTTTGAAAACTTCATCGACGTTGTGACCACGGGCTTTGACTCAAGCAATGGTAATTACATTAAACAATACCAAAACCTCGATGGTGTTGAGACGTATGGTGCAGAGCTTTCTGCGGGTTACGCGATCACTAAGCGATGGAACATCAGCACCAAGTTTGGCTACGTAGATGGCAAAGACGCGGAAGGTGAATACGTTCGAAGCATTACGCCATTCGAAGGTAACGCTCAACTGAAATACGTCAACCAAGACTTCAATGCTTACGTGGCTTGGAACTGGGCCGCGGCCATGGATCGCGTTCCTAAATGCCAGACCACGCTTGGTCTAGCGACAGATTGCGCGCAGACAAGTGCGTGGAATACGTTTGATATTGGCGCAACTTACCACGTTTCCAAAGACCTTCGTGTTAGCGCAAACATCATCAATCTGTTCGACAAAGAATACATCCGATACCAAGACGTAGCGGGTATCGCTGAGGAAAGTAAGCGTTACTCAACTGAGCCTGGGCGCTACTTCACGCTAAATGCAAAATACGAATTCTAGGACGAAATCATGAAGCTAAAACCATTGGCGTTTTCGCTGCTTATTGCTTGTACCCCTGCGGCACAGGCTGCAGAGTGGGATTATCCCGCAACGGACTCTGTGGTAACGAATGAAGCGCAAGCGAAAACTTATCTAGACAGCCACTACTCGGAAGCGGGCGAGTTTAAGTTCCGTTACAAAACCCAGTCTCAGCTTGGTGAGCATTACAATTTTGATGTTTGGGTAAACGGTGAATATCAAGCACAGCGCACCCTCGTAGTAACAACCGATAAAAATCATCACGTTGTGCGAGTGTTTAAGAGCCTTGAAGATACGATCATTCGTAACGGCAAACCAACGGTTGCAATGGAATTGGAATCACCTCGCCAACTGCAAGCACAAGAGCCACCTGCTTTGAGCTCTGGAAGTCTGGTTGATGTTGAGGTTTCTTTGTTCAACCCAGATCTTCGCACCATGCAACAGCAAGCGGCACCAGAATCGACGTGGTCAGCACTATCCGATTACCCTCAGCCGATCGAGTACGTCACCAAGTCGATTGAGGTTTTACAGTCCGGCGGTAAGTTCTATTTGTCTAACCCAAGATTGAAGCAAGTGGATGCGACGGGCTTATTTGCAGCCCCAACACCTGGTGAAGCGCCTGTACTTGATACGTTGGATTTTCTCAGCGCAGAAGGAGTTCAAGCGTTTGACAGTGTTGATGAGATGCAAAGCACCGAGTTTGGTGACAATGCGTTCCCACAGTTGATGGCTTTTTATCATCTTGATAGCTCGATCCAATATCTGACAAGCCTGACTTACGACTTGTTTGACGAACCGCTTCGTTTTGACGCTCGCGGTTTATCAAAAGATAACTCTACTTACTATTACGGTCCGAAAGCACTCATGCTAGGTGTCGGTGGTGTTTCTCCGGATGCAGTCGATGCTGATGTCGTGATACACGAGCTTGGGCATGGCATTCATTACCAAATCGTACCGGATTGGGCGTACGGTCACACTGGTGCTATCGCAGAGGGTTTTGCTGATTACTGGGCGGGCAGCGCGAGCTACCGAACTCAATATTTGGATGCTTCGCGTCGTGGTCAAGAATTCGAGTTAGATACGGTGTTCAACTGGGACGGTGTGTTCGGAACACGCAAAACAACTCGTAGCTTATGGAACCAAAGAGCTCGTTACTTCGAGGGTTCAGAGTATCCAGCGCACGTTAGTGTGGGCGGTGAACTAGGCGACGAGTTATGGTCAACGCCACTGTTCCAAGCACTTAAAGCATCGGTTGAACGATACGGTGATGATACCGATAGGGTGTTCCGCGAGTTTGACACCATTGTTCTTGAAGGCATGTACGGCATTGGTCGTGGCGTGAAAATGCATGATCTGGCGGAGTCGACCGTGTTTGCCGCAAACACCTTGTTCCCAAATAAAGACTACGCCCAATTCCTGACGGATAGCTTCAACAAACACAACTTACTTAAAGCGCCTCTTCGTGTTCGCTATGACGCTCGATACATCGCACAAGGTCAAGACGTTGGTTTGAGCCTGAGCCAAACTGGCCGTGAAGCGAGCATCAAAGGGCAATGGCAGCTAAACAACGCATCTGTTTTCGACTTTGATGAAACGCTTTCTGACTCGACCTCAATGAAGGTGGCGTTACCAAGCGGTCTAACATGTGGCACGCAATTCGATTCCTCTATTTCATTGGATTATCAATTTTCTGAAGGCCTAAAGACTCACCAGTGGAGTGAAAAGGTGATGCTGGTTAATGGTACGCCAGAGCTCGATATCCAGCCTCAACCAGTGAACTCCGCTTTGCCGGAACAGGGCGACAGACTGTTCTCTCAGACGCTATCGGACAAGTCACGCACGATTGATGATTCGTTTGCGGTTTACCTGAACATCGAACATGACTCACTGCAAGATCTGCAAGTGACGCTAGTGTCTCCACAAGGCAAATCGGTCGTGCTACTTAGCCATCAATCAAGCAATACCAAAGGATTTAAAGGTTACTTCACCGCTCAGTATGACGAGGAGTTACAAGCACTTGTCGGTCAACCGAGTTGGGGTACTTGGCGTCTCGAAGTGTCTGACCGCGTGTCAGGGAACTCTGGGGTGTTGAAAGAGTGGGGTGTGAGTCACTTTGCTCAGTATCAGTGTAGTGCTGATACCACTAAAGAAAGCAGTGGCGGTGGTTCAGGTGGCAGTGGTTCGCCTTGGACCTTGTTAGGACTTTTCCTGCTTTCAATGGTGAGAGTGATTCGCTCTCGTTAATTAAAATCAAAAGAAGATAAAATCTATGAAGTTTCAATATTCTTTCGTTGCTATGTCACTAGCCCTTGCTGGCTGTGGCGGAGGTTCTGGTGGTGACACGTCGGCACCGACCTATGATGTAGCTGGCACCATCGTTTCTGCAGGTACACTTCTTGATACGCCAGTATGTATCGATTTAAACCAAAACTACGTTTGTGATTCCACTGAACCGAGTGCTAAAACGGATAATGCCGGTAAATTTAGCCTGACTTCAAGCGACAAAAACGTACTAACCAGCACCATTCTTGCTCAAGTTGATCAAGGTTCAAACCAAACGTTGCGTCTTGCGGCTCCGGGTCAAAATTTAGCAACGGGTAACACGGTCAATGGTGTAACAACGTTGCTCGCGGGTCTTGTAATTGACGGTAAAACCGTTGCTCAAGCTGAAGAGATTGTGAAAGCGCAACTCGCCGATGCCGGCGTTTCTCTTTCTGGTACGGTGATGTCTAACGCAGAAGCTAGCGAGCTAGACAAGCTAGAGCAAAACACGGTTGTGCTATTAGCTGCGATGCAACCAAAGCAAATGACCCAAGGCGTAGCGCTGCTTGCTCAAAATCTTAGCTTTCAAGGTAAATCGTTGGCCTCTGATCTTCTGTCTGAAGCGGAAGTAAGTGCATTTGCTGAAGAAATTGTAGCGGTTGCTGAACAAACGGTTGGTAGTAACGATACGGGCGCCGTTCTTTATTTTGCTGAAGGAGCAGCAGACGTTGCTGAGGTTCAAGCGTCTTACCCTGGTCAAGATGCAGAATACGGCTTCGACAAAGAGGACAAGCAAACGTCGACAGGCGCTGGCTTTAAGTTCGTTAAGCTAGATTCACAAGGTGCAGCTTTAGCTGCAGATGCGACTGAGTGGGCTTGTACTATGGACGAGCGTACTGGTCTTGTTTGGGAAAACAAAAGTGCGGATGCGAGCTCAGTTCAATTTAAAGATCGCCTATTTGCGTTTGAGTCTGAAACATTTAAGCCATTTAGCAAAGATGTAGAGCTTGCAGGTTGTAAAGACGCTGGTGATGAAGTTTGTACCACTAGCCAATATGTTCAGTACATAAACAAACAATCGTTATGTGGAATCACTGGTTGGCGCTTGCCTACTTACCGTGAGACTTATGACTTACTAGACTTTGGTGAACAAACACTGTTTGCTCCGAACGATGAATATGCAAAATACAACGTCTATGGTTTTAATGTTAAATACTTTCCACAGCAAACCATAGGTAGCCCTTATTTAGGATATGGTGCGTTTTGGCATAGCGACTTTAAGTTTACGAATGCATCATCACAACTTATTGATGGCGAGATTTATTTCCCTGCGATTGTCTCCCGGGGCAAAGATAGAGGCACTATTTCATACGTCGAGATTCGATCAAGCAACACAAGTGCGGGTGCCGATGATTCTTACCAATTCCCAATCCGTCTAGTCGCAGTTAAGGGGCAATAAGATGAAGAAATTAATAACTGTACTATCTCTTACTTTGGCTTCTCAAACTGCAATAGCTGCACAAGAGTGTTCTACTGACTTTGCTAAAACGGCACCTAACACGCGTTATACATATTCTGAGAGCGGTACCGTAACTGACCTGAAAACAGGTCTAACATGGATGCGCTGTCCAGTTGGTATGACATGGAATGTAGGAAACCAAGAATGCCAGGGGACGCGATCTACAATGTCATGGCAACTCGCTCTCTCCACAGCCAAACAAATTCGTAATAAGGATGGCAACCATCCTCTTCACAATTTTGCTGACAAAAAAAATTGGCGACTAGCAAATATCAAAGAGCTGGTATCTCTAACTGAGCGAGCTTGCCACAGCCCAGCCATAAATAGTACAGGGTTTGCTAGCGGCTATAGTCTGACAGATGGAGATGATGTTCTAGGGCGTTATGTCTGGAGCAACACACCTAATGGCGACGGTAAGCATGTTGCAACTTTTGATACGACTAATGGTGAGGTTTTCAATAGAGATCCGTTAAACTCAAGTTTCAAAAGCTCTCTCTTGTTAGTGACAGATGAATAATAATTATTACGTTAATAAGGGTTGATAGCTTTGCCTTTATGATAGGCTCCGCCAGTGCGGAGCTTTTTCTTTTCTAACCTTTGGAACTTATCGTGTTGAGCAGAGTATTTAAACTTGGAACTGCTTAAGTTGATGTTTTTGATTTTCTGCTAAACCAGACAACTCTTGCGCTGCCGCGGCGGATTGAGTGATACCAGTGACGTTCTGGCTCACTAGTTCATAGATGTTCGTTAAGTTGTTGTTGATATCAGCCGTAACCTGTTTCTGCTCTTCTGATGCGGTCGCAACTTGAGTGTTGATTGAGTTCAGATCGGCGATAGCATTACTGATATTAGCAAGTGATTGGCTAACTTCTTGTGTAAGAGCTTGGTTGTCTGACAACATGGCTAAGCTGGAATGCATACTTTCATTTGCGTGACCAGATTGTTGCTGTAGCTCTTCTATAATGGTTTGGATCTCTTTGGTGGACTCCTGAGTTCGCGCTGCCAGCATACGTACTTCATCGGCCACTACCGCAAAGCCTCTGCCACTTTCGCCCGCTCGTGCAGCTTCAATCGCTGCATTCAGTGCAAGTAGATTCGTTTGCTCAGAAATACCTTCAATCACTTCGATCACGCGACCAATGTGTTCTGATTGATCTTTTAGCGAAGTTACGACGGCAGCGGCTTCGTTAAGTTGTTCCGCCATCTTTTCACTTGCGCGAGTGCTTTCCCCAAACATGCTTATACTTTGTGAGGTTAACGTACGTGCTTGATTTGATGCACTATCGGCTTCTTGTGCATTGGTCGATACTTCAGCTGCGGTCGACTCTAGCTGATTGATCGCCGAGGCTACTTGCTCAACTTCTTGCTTTTCTTGATCCGAGTTGACGCTGCTTTGAGTCATAACAGTTGCTAACTCGGTTGATGCTGATGCCACATCTTCACTAATGCGAACCAATGCGCTTACAGTTTCACGCAGTTTTTCTATGGTCTGGTTTACATCTCGAGCCAGCTGAGACACTTCGTTTTTCCCGATGGCTTCGGCCTTAACTAGTAGGTTTCCCTTCGCGACTTCCTGCATCGTTACTTGAAGGTTACGAATCGGCGCAACGATGTAGCTGGCGAGTACCCAACTAATAAGTGAAGCGGCACTCAAGATCACCGCAAGCGAGACGGCGCTGTAAGTTAGCGTGGTTGAATGTTGTTCGCCATTCGTTTCGACTTCATCGGTGACGATTTGATTCAATTGTTTAGATAGTTTGTCGATGGCGTTGATCATCGCTTCGCCAGCTAATCGATACTCAGCCATTGCAGATTCGTACTTTTGATTGAAATCAGAGGTGGTGTAATCAGAAGAGTGTTTAGTGGTGAGCAGAGGTGTCATGGTAACGCGAGTGAAATCAACATAGTGATTCATGGCCTTACGCATAGCATTGACTTCATTTTGAACGCCAGGGAGATGGTCGATGGAGTTAAGAAAATCGCGGTTTTTGTTTTGTCGCTCAGAAAGCTCTTGGTTGAGAGACTGAACATCTTCGGCTCTAAATAGACTATAAATAGCTTTGATGCGCATGGCGTAAGTGTTGTCTACGATGCCGCTAAGTTCCTCTTTGTGAATGATTAGCTTATGGGTGGAAGCCGAAACCTTATTGAATGCTTGATCGAGTTTACCGATTCCGACACTCAGTCCAATGATGAGTAATATAACTGTGAATAGAACAGGCAGAAAAACCTGAAGTTTAATAGAAAGCGTACTAAGAAATTGACGCATGAGATTGACCCTCTATCGGTTTAATTATTATCTTTTTTATAAATAAGCATTTCGATTTTAATTGTTATATTTGCCAAATCAATGAGTTACTCATATCTAATTGTTATGAAATGTACCAAAATCGATGGGGTTATCATCTTGAACATGAGGCAACGTTATAAAAACGTTACGTTCAAATTGAGAGAGGGATAAGTCGCGGAATTAATAGTTAGAAATGACAACGTGTCATAGAGGGTTCAACTAAGTGAAACACAACTGTCATATTCAAATTCTAAAGTGAGCACCGTTCAAGTGAAACACAACGGCAATAAAGCCACTTAAGGAAATTGTGATGAAAAAGACAGTAATCGGTGCAATCGCACTTCTAGGCGCAATGGCAGTGACTCCTGTTTCTGCTAAAGAAACTATCTCTGCAGTGGGTTCTAGCAGCGTAACTCCACTGATGGAAGTTTTCTCTGAAACGTACATGAAGAAGAACCCTAACGTATTTATCGAAGTTCAAGGTCCTGGTTCTTCAGCTGGTGTAAAAGCAGCGAAAAATGGTTCAGCAGACCTTGGTATGTCTTCTCGTAATCTAAAAGACTCTGAAAAAGAATCAACACTAATCGAAGAAGTGGTTGCTCGTGATGGTATCGCAGTGGTTGTTAACCCACAAAACAAACTGCCAGGTCTAACAGCCGAGCAAGTGACTGCAATCTACAAAGGCGAAGTATCAAACTGGAAAGAAGTTGGTGGTGCAGACAAGCCAATCGTAGCCATTACTCGTGACACAGCTTCTGGTACTCGTGGCGCATTTGAAGACATCATGTCTCTAAAAATGAAGATTTCTGGTAAGAAGGTATCAGCTATCTCTCAACGTGCTCAAGTTGCAAACGGTAACGGCGCACTGAAAACAATGGTTGCATCTAACCCATACGCAATCGGCTACATTTCTCTTGGTACTGTAGACAACACTGTTAATGCGCTAGCAATCGACGGCGTTGATGCAACGGTAGCTAACGTTAAAAACGGTTCTTACAAAGTAGCGCGTCCATTCCTTGTTCTTTACAAAGAAGGCAAGCCATCAACAGAAACGCAAAAATTCCTAGACTGGATGCTAACTGACGAAGCGCAAGCGCTAGTTGACCAAAAAGGTTACATCTCAGTTAACTAATCCCATCGGGACTCTAAAGTTTGCTCAGCCCAACGTTTCGGGCTGAGCCTTTTCTATCCATTGTGTTCAACGGCATTGCCCAGAACCGTGAGATTTTTAAATGACCATCGCAACAAATAGTGAAAAGCTTATGAATACTGACGCTAGAGCTATCAGCAAGTCAGGCCTACGCGAGAAGCGTCGTGTAGACTGGAAAGAGCGCATCTTCCACGGCTTGTTCCTAACGAGTGCCGTAATCGGCATTGTTTCATTGGCCGTTATTGCATACTTCATCGTTCGAGAGAGTATTCCGGCATTCCAAGAAGCAGGCGTATCGGGCATTGTCTTAGGACAAAACTGGTTACCACCTGCGCTTTACGGTGTCGCCACCATGATTGTGGCATCTATCGTATCGACGGCTGGTGCTGTCATTGTTGGGGTTCCAATTGGTGTTCTGACCGCCATTTTCATCGCTGAAATCGCACCAAAGCGATTAGCAGACATTATCCGTCCAGCGGTTGAGCTGCTAGCCGGTATTCCTTCAGTGGTCTACGGTTTCTTCGGTCTGGTTATTATCGTTCCATTGATTCAGAAGGTATTTGATGTACCTGCAGGTAACACTATCTTGGCCGGTATTATTGTTCTTGGTGTGATGATTCTACCAACAGTAATTACGGTATCTGAAACGTCTATCCGCGCTGTCCCTCGTACTTATAAAGAAGGTTCTTTGGCACTGGGCGCATCGAAAATCTACACCATCTTTAAATTGCTCGTTCCAGCGGCTCGCTCAGGCATCATGACAGGTGTGATTCTGGGTATCGGTCGTGCATTAGGTGAGACCATGGCGATTATCATGGTTATGGGGAACGCGCCGGCAATGCCAGAAGGCATCTTGGATTCGGCTCGTACACTAACTGCAAACATCGCTATTGAAATGTCTTACGCAAGTGGTGTTCACGCGAACGCACTTTACGCTACAGGTGTAGTACTTCTGGTCTTCATCATGTCGTTGAACGCTGTACTACTGTACCTAAACCGAGAAAAAGCGAAGTAATCGCTCGTTAAAGGTGACTATTATGGATCGCGCAAAACTGAAAAAAGCACGCCAGTTCAAAGATAATGTCTTTAACGCATTTGTCTGGATCTCGGCAGCACTAACGGTAGGTTTTTTGTTCTGGATTATCTGGTACATCCTATCAAACGGTCTACAACACGTAGATTGGAACTTCATTACTGATAACTATACGCGTACAGGTGAAGAGCATGGTATCTTCCCAATGATTGTGGCGACCATTTACATGGTTATCGCTTCTATCGCAGTGGCAGCGCCACTCGGTATCATGACGGCAATCTACTTGACCGAATACGCGAAAGTGGGCAGTCGTTTGGTGAAAATCATCCGATTCTGTACCGAGTCATTGGCGGGTATCCCGTCGATCATTTTCGGCCTGTTTGGTATGACTTTCTTCGTGGCGATTCTTGGCCTTGGCTTCTCGATTCTATCGGGTGCATTGACGCTAAGTATCCTAATCCTGCCAGTGATCATCCGTACAACGGAAGAAGCGCTGATGGCAGTGCCACAAACTTACCGTGAAGGCTCTTATGGCCTCGGTGCTTCTAAGATTTACACTATCTGGCGTTTGATTCTTCCAAGCGCAATGCCAGGTATCTTAACCTCGGTCATTCTAAGTATTGGTCGTGTCATTGGTGAGTCTGCTCCAGTATTCCTGACAGCAGGTATGGTTGCACGTATTCCGGATTCTTTATTGGATTCAGGTCGTACGCTAACCGTTCACCTATACAAACTGACTACCGAACTGTTTACCGTTGAAGAATGGAATCAGGCTTACGGTACGGCAACAGTGCTTATCGTAGTTGTTCTCTTGATCAACATGGTAACGAAACTGATTGCTAGACGTTTTAACACCGCAACTTACTAACAACACTAATTAAGAACGCACGTTAAAAGACACGAATTCAAGAATTAAGAGATTAAGACAATGAACAAATTTGATATTGAAAACCTAGACCTATTCTACGGTGACAACCAAGCACTGAAATCGATCAACTTACCAATTCCAGTTCGCCAAGTAACTGCACTTATCGGCCCGTCAGGTTGCGGAAAATCAACGCTTCTACGCTGTTTGAACCGAATGAATGATCTAATCGAAGGCGTGAAAATTACAGGTAAATTGGCGATGGACGGCGAAGATATTTACGGCAACATTGATGTTGCTGACCTTCGCATCAAAGTCGGCATGGTATTCCAAAAGCCAAATCCATTCCCGATGAGTATTTACGAGAACGTGGCTTACGGCTTACGTGCTCAAGGTATCAAAGACAAAAAGACAATTGATGAAGTGGTAGAGCGTTCGCTGCGCGGTGCTGCACTTTGGGATGAGGTGAAAGATCGCCTTAAATCACACGCATTCGGTCTTTCTGGTGGTCAGCAGCAACGTTTATGTATTGCACGTACAATCGCGATGGAGCCGGATGTGATTCTGATGGATGAGCCAACGTCGGCACTTGACCCAATTGCGACACACAAAATCGAAGAACTGATGGAAGAGCTAAAGAAGAACTACACCATCGTTATCGTGACTCACTCAATGCAACAGGCGCGTCGTATCTCTGACCGCACTGCGTTTTTCCTAATGGGTGAACTGGTTGAGCACAACGATACGCAAGTGATCTTTAGCAACCCTCAAGACGACCGTACTCAAGGCTACGTAAATGGTGATTTCGGTTAATCCACCGTATTTACAAGCATAACTAAATAACTATAAGCGATGGTAACTTTGCCCCTCTTGATGAGGGGCCTTTTTCTTTTTAAGTCGTAGGCTTAAAACATCTACCAACACAAAAATCTTGTAAATAAGTACAACTTTCCTCCCCAGTTTATAAAGCATGTAACTTATGTGAAACATGGCTTTAAAAGTGCTGAAGAGCTCTCGAATGTAACACTAAGTCTGATAATTTTGCGAATGACTTAACAGCTCAAATTTGAACGTATTGATTGCATATCATGGCCTAAGTAGTTTTTTATCGAGGATAAAAAAGTAGATTAGGTTGGTAGGGTGAGTTTAAGAAGTTTTACAAGAAAAGTGTCTTCAACGAGGGACCATCGGTTGCTAGCGGAGGCAATCTTTGATCATTTAGAGAGTCTGTTCTCCCCTCAAGCCCTCGCTATTTTTGAAGATCCTTCAATTAACCCTCGTCATTCAATGAGCTTCTCTCGCGGAGAGCTTTACCCAACCCAAAACTATCCTGAGACATTCTGGGAGTGGGCAAGTCAGTTTGATACCTCTGAAAGCATCATACCTCTGGCGATCAACACTTGTAACTGGAATCACACCCGAGATTTAGGCGGTGATAGTTACATCATGATGCTCGACAACACGCCTATCAAACGTACCTACCTACTGATTCAATCTGTACATGCTCGCACAGCACATAATATCTATGAAGAAAGTTACGACGCAATGCAACTCGCAGCGGCGCGTTGGCAATGTATTCGTGCTGAAAAAAATGCCTCGAAAGAGATCAGGCACAGAGATATTCGTGAAGCGCAATATGTTGATGAGATTAGCCAACGCGAGCGCTTTATCGAAAATATGAAGTTAGTTCAGCAAGTTGCACTCGAAATCTCTAATCCTGATTCTTTAAAGGACTTGTACTACAAAGCCGTCGAAGCGTTACGTGAACGACTTGGGTTTGATCGCTCTACACTGATGCTTCTCGATATGAAAAAGCGCAGCTTCAGTGGTACATACGGCACGGATGAGTCAGGAATTACGATTGATGAATTTCACACACAATACGATTTACACCAACTTAGCGAGGAGTATATCACCGCGTTATCTAGCCTTGAGAGCAACTTAGTGATTGTAGAAGACGCGCCAATATACACAGCAGGCAAGGTCATCGGGCAGGGCTGGAATGCGATGTTGATTTTACGCGATGGCAATGAACCGTTTGGGTGGTTCGCGCTAGATAACTTTATTCATCGTAAGCCGATAACGGCATATCAAAAACAGATGTTGGACTCGTTTGGTTCACTCTTCTCTCAAATTTACATTCGTAAGCGCCAAGAACAAAACGTACGCATGTTGCATTCAAGCATGGTTGAGTTATCACGTTGCACTACTGTCAGTGGAGTATGCAAATCGGCCGTCACTTTCGCCATTAAAAATCTTGGTATTGATCGAATGGCGGTGTTTTTAACTGATGAAAATTGCTCTTACATGCAAGGAACGTGGGGTACCGATATTCAAGGTAATGTGGTGGATGAATCTTACTTCTTTGGCGAAACCCAAGATTTCTCTCTTATAAATCTGGCTCGCTCAATGCCAAACGAAGTCGCATTTGAAGAATCAGTGCCTATTTATCATGACTGTAATATTGTTGGCTTTGGTTGGGCTGCGATGACGGTATTGACTTCAAATAGCAGTGGTCCTATCGCCTTTATCGCTGTTGATAATTTGCTGACACGTGCGCCGTTAACTTCTCAGTTACGTGAAGTGATTCGTATGTTCGCGTCCAGCTTAGCTGAAGTATTGCAACGTACTCAAGCTCAAGAGGCGATTCGCGAATTAAACGAAAACTTAGAGCTGGAGGTTCAGAACCGAACAAAAGAGTTGGAGGAAGCCAATCGACAGCTTGAGGTACTTTCTAAGCTCGATCCTTTGACGCGTCTTGGTAATCGCCGCATGTTAGAACATGTGATGCAAAAATATTGTGCCCTAGAGTGTGAAGACGACATGTCGTTTGGCCTGATCCTGATTGATATTGACCATTTTGGCTTATTCAATAATCACTATGGTCATCTCGAAGGCGATATCGCATTGATGCGAATTGGCTATATCTTGGATCATCATACCAAAGGTGAAGATGAAGTTTTTTGCCGTATCGGAGGTGAGGAGTTTGCATTGCTCATGATTGGTTCTGAGCAAGAGGAGGTTCGACTGAGAGCAGAGTGCATTCGTCAGTGCATCGAGGGCGAGGGGATAAAGCATCGACATAACCCAGAAGGGGAGTTACTCACCGTTTCAGTCGGTTACTCCTGTTATAAAGCGAAAGGCAAAGACTTTAATTTCGACCATTTATATCAGTTGTCGGATAAGGCACTCTATCAAGCGAAGAATCATGGGCGAAATTGTGTAAGGCGATACGAATACGAGCCCCAAGTGTTTGTTGAGTGAGTGATGTTCATAAGAGCAACTTGATAGGGAAGGGGGCGGCGGTTGGTGCTCTAGATAAAACCGCTAAAGCAAATTTGGCCGGATAAGAGAATGGGCAGCTCATGAGAGCTGCCATTGTTATCTAGTTATTTATAGCTTTTCGAGCTGGTGGTCGGTTTTTGTTACGTTTGCTTTGCCAAGGTTTTGAATTTTCGCTAGCAGCGAATCAGGGTTCCAAGGTTGTTGGTTAGCACTAAAATACGCTTGATTCATGGCATTAAGCTCTTGCTTAATTGCTTGTACGTCGCCAGGGTTTAGCCTGTCTTGATGAGTGGTTAAATACTCATTTACAGAGCGTTCAATTTTCGCAGCATCGCCCTCTTCGATGACTTTTTTTAGCGCGTCGATGCAAAGTGGTTGCTCAGTATTTGAAACCGTTCCACTCGCTGTTATTGACCGCTTTTTCCATGCCCAAATAGCGATTCCCAATGTCATTATCCAAAGCCCTAAGAAAACAAAGGTTAATGTTCGCCAGAGACTGTTTACATCGCCGCTTGATTCAGGACTAGGGGCTGACACTAAAGGCGCTGAAAGAGGCGATTCCGGCAACGTGATTAGCCCAGTGTCATTTTTCTCTACGTCTAATGTTAGCTCTGGTAACGTTGTTTTCTTCGCTTCATCATTTTGACTGTCCCACCAGTTCAAGTCGTATCCTGGTAAGGTATATTTCCCGGCCTCTGTAGGAATAATGACTTGCTTCACCGTCATGGTAACGGTGCCATCTCTCGCGCTATCGAACTTAGGTTGTTCGGGATACACGCGCAGTGAACTCGGGTAACTAATATTGACTCGTGGCAGATATTCGGCTTGTGTACCGCGAGCCTTAACTTGAATGGTTCGAGTGAGTGAAGAGCCTTGTTTTACTGTGTTGATCGCGTTAGTCGACAGTAGATTACCTTGATCGTCTTGCCAGCTCTGTGTCATTTCTAACGCTGAAGCAGGAAGCCATTCACCTTTAAATTCGCTCGGAATCGGTTTGACCGTGATTGGCATGCGTTCCGCTTTGGTGTTGATAGGCATTATTTTGGTTGAGCCCGTCAAGCTGTCGCCATAAATATAAGAACCGGTCAGTTTAGGACCTATCAAGGTATAAGTGCCTGGTTGATTGGCCGTTAAGCGAAACGACTGCTCTATGATCGCTACTTCTAACCCATTTAAGATCTTCTGTCTTTGTTGTAAGCCACCCAGTGCCTCAAGCTTCATGCCTTTAATCTGCGGAGGTACTATTTGCGGGTTATCTAGGCGTCGAGTGTCCGCTTTAATTAGAAGTTGTATACGTAATGTTGCAGATTGCTGAGGGTAGAGCGTACTGTTGTCGACCGTAATATTGAAGCTAAATAGATCATCAAGATTGGGGTCTGTTTGGCTCGCGTTGACACGCAGTTTGATCGGCTCCGTTCTCATACCATCAGCGGAAAAACTTGGAATAGTCAGAACACCTTCTTTCATTGGTGCAATTGAGATACTCCACTCGGTACGCACTGATTTTCTTCCGTTAATGTTATTGCTAGAGCGGCCATAACGAGGTTGACCCAAGAAGAAGTCTTTCTCTAGAACACTGAAGTCGATTGAGTCTGAGCTGAGCTCAGTATCTGAAATGATTCTGAGGTTAATCACTTCATTCTTGGCTACTTGTGTTTTATTCACACTAGCTTGAAGTGTCTGTGCCATCACCGAGAAACTGGATATTAGGCTGGCCACAAAAATAAAGACCAGTTTTACGCCTTTGTTCATCACAGGCTTACCACTCCTTTTGAGATTGTTGTGGAGGTTGTTTTTGTTGCGCTTGAAGTTGCATTTGCGCACGGATCAAAAAGCTTGGGTCGCGAGCACTTTCTACTGCTTCTAGTCGACGGAACTCAGGATCATCCTGATGCATTTTTTCGGGATGCGCTTTAGCCTGTATTGGTTCACCTTGATCCTTCACTTGCTTGTCATCTCGTTGCGGTTGATGTTGTTCCGTTTTTTGTTTTTCTTTTTTATTTTCAGAATCTTGCTGATTTTGTGACTGTTGTCCTTGCGCTTCTTTCCCTTCGTTTTGAGACTTTTGTTGCTGTTGCTGTTGCTGTTGCTGTTGCTGTTGCTGTTGCTGTTGCTGTTGCTGTTGCTGTTGCTGTTGCTGTTGCTGTTG